>SFBI01000087.1 GCA_007095845.1 Microcystis aeruginosa Ma_MB_S_20031200_S102 | reverse complement strand
CGAGCTTTAGAATTTAAACCCGATTTCCATCAAGCTTGGGTTATCCGAGGGGTTGCGTTAGGTATTTTAGGCAGATTAGAAGAAGCGATCGCATCCTACGATCGAGCTTTAGAAATTAATCCAAATTATGCTAATGCTTACTACAATAAAGCTTGCTGTTATGGCTTACAAAATAATGTGGAATTAGCTATCGAAAACTTACAACGCGCCATCAATCTTGATGTCAAATATCAGGATATGGCGAAAACAGATAAAGATTTTGAGCAGATTCGGGGAGATGAGCGGTTTCAGAGTTTCCTAAATCGAGTATAATAATGTATATTTGTATTTTAGCTAAGGAGATATTCTATGACTAATACCTACACAGCTATAATTCAGCCAGACGGAGATTGGTGGATTGGTTGGATAGAAGAAATTCCGGGAGTTAACTGTCAAGAAGCATCTCATGACCAGTTATTAAAAAGCCTAAAAATTACTCTTAGCGAAGCATTAGAATTGAATAAACAGGAAGCAATTGCCGCTACTAGGGGAAACTACCAAGAAGAGAAAATTGTTGTATGAAACGCAAACAGTTTATCGATCGCGTCCTGTAGGGGCGAAGCATTTGGATAGGAAATCTACGGTTTCAGCGATAAGTTATTGCCCGAATCTTCGCCCGTACTTTTTCAGCAAGTCCTAGCCATTCTTGGTGGTTTAACCCCCAATTAAATAAAAGATCTGCGATTCCAAGACATACGGAAATTAGGGATATTCTCGCTAATAAAATCTGCAAAGATATCGGAATACCACTAATCAAATAAATCGTTCATCAGTCTTGATGTCAAATATCAGTATCTGGCAAAAACAGATAAAGATTTTGAGCAGATTCGGGGAGATGATCGGTTAAGTTAAGTAAATAAAAAAAGAGATAACTATGCTCAATCAATATACTGCTAAATATACAAAAATTCCCTCTGGTTACATGGGACAACTAATAGAATGGCCAGAAGTGATTACCGAAGGAGCAACCTTAGAAGAATGTCGAGAAATGCTCAAAGATGCTCTCTTGGAAATGATTTTAGCCTATCAACAACAAAACCAACCGATTCCTCTAGAAGAATGCTTGTTAGAATCAATTTATCTAAGTATTTAAGATGTCAGTAAAACGCAGAGATCTAATCAAATATTTTGAAGAAAATGGTTTTTATCTTCTCAGGGAAGGCGGGAATCACTCTATCTATACCAATGGAGAAAAAACTATTCCCATTAAAAGACACCGTACTATTGATAAAGTAACAGCCAATGTCATTTGCAAACAAGCTGGACTAGAAGCAAAGTTTTAAATCACCTCGATTAAAGCTTGTAATAAATATTTATTTTAGGTGCATTCCAATCATTTTCAAGGTGTTGGAGGTGATAATAAGATTCTTTGACCTCGGTTTCTGACCATTCCAATTCTTCAACTAGAAGTGGCTGTTCAGGGTTTTGAGGAAAATCAACAGATTGCTTCCTAGCATTCAGAGAAATAGATGCTGGTTTAGTTTCTTGATTTGACATATCAGAAATTATACTAAATCTGGTTATCAAAAACTGATTATTTATTCCCCCTATTGCCTATTGCCTATTGCCTATTGCCTATTGCCTATTGCCTATTGCCTATTGCCTATTGCCTATTGCCTATTGCCTATTGCCTATTGCCTATTGCCTATTGCCTATTGCCCCTTGCCCCTTGCCTATTGCCTATTGCCTATCCTGATATATTACCTATACTCAACGGATTTAGTATTACTAGGGCGCAGAATCTGCACCCTAGATATCTTGCTATCTTAGCGGGTTAAGGCCGCGCCTCTTTCGTACAAAGTGCGAGCATAATCGGTCCAAGTACCCTGGCCCCAATAACGGAAACAACTGGTTTGCACGAGCAAATTATAAAGCAGTGCCTCCAGATAATCCGGCCGTCGGGTGAAGCTAGGATCCGCTTGTACTAAAGGATCATATTTCTCGTGGAATTTAGCGCTTAATTGGTTCATCGGTTCCAAGACATTTTCGTAACCGCGCACCCAACTGAGATCATTTGTCCAAGATGCCCCATCCATGCTAAAACGGTGGTCGGACTGTTTTAAATCAGCGATCGCCTGTTCTACCGCTTCTGGGGTAGTGGTATCCGGATTAACTCGCTGCCAGATTTTATGCTGATGTACGGCTTGAATTGCCGGATAATCTTGGGGATTAACACCAGCAGCCTCGATTAACTCCAGATATTCCGTACCGTTAAATCCTGCCACACTGGAACCCCCCTGCATTTCCCGCCAAGGATTGGGAAAATCGCGAGGAAATTCATTCATCATCACGCCACCATTTTCACCGTCGGCAATCTGGGAACCTAGGGAAGGAACCCAAACGCCGCCGATTTGCTGTTTACCGCGGCATTTAGCCTCGTGGTAGGGTTGCATTTGGGCGACTAATTTGGTGTCGGAACCCTGGGTTTTAATCAAAGCAGTAATCGCAATCACTTCACCGCGAGAATTGCGGGCCACCAGGCGATTAGGAATATATTTTTGTTCCTGACTCAATCCCGAACCGTCGAGATTTTCCACCGAGTGTTCCTGTACCAATAACCAACGATAGCCGCATTCTTTCAGAGCTTTAATATACTCGTAGAGGGTATCAGGATGGTTAGGAAGGTGCATTTCTGGGGGAGAGAACCCTTTGACTCGTTTTAGGGCATCCGGGCCAAAAATCGAGGCAAAATAGGTTTGCCATGCTTGCATCTGTAATTTTAGATCGGGAATCGGTGTGGAAGGAGCCACCGCATGACTCCACATCGTACCCAACCATTCCACAGATGGTTGATATTGACTGTTACAGGTGATTAACTTGAGTTTATCGAGGACATCCTGCCGTCCCATCTGTACCAAACCCCAGAGGAGATTGCCGGAATAATCGAGCATAATTCGGGGATTACAGCCTTCCGCCACCAATTCCGGGATAAAATCGCCCATGCGGCTGTAACACCAGGCAAAAACGCTGGCATTATGGTTATCACCATCCCCTTGATGCTCGAACATATGCTGGAGATTGCAGATTAATTCCCCGTTAACACCAGCGGGGATGGTGGGTTGGTGCATATGCAAGGCACAGGCAAAACCAGCTTTAATATTGTCTAATTTGAGATTTGTTGTCGGTAAAAAGATCGGATCATCGTGATTGACAATCGCTGCGATTTCCTGTTCCCAACCGCAAATAGTTGGTAGTCCGGGGCGTATTTCCGTGATAGGGTTCGATTTCGATGATACGGGTGTAGCGATCATAATTTTTCAGGCGAATAGATTGAGATAGTTTGTCCCCACTCTCCCAGGGACAACTTTTTTTACTGGCAACAGGTCACTCTTGACTGTTTACTGCTAACTGAGCTAAGAGTGCGGACTTGATCCTATCCCATTTATACTGGGAGTACCCCTCTCCAGACACAAGCCTTCGTAACTCGTTAAAAATCAAGATGATTCTTTACTGAACTTAACCGATCCTCCCACTATGATCTAAACAACTATCCGCCCTTTTACCTGTAAATTTTAACCATGTTCTCGGCGACTACCGAAATTCTTGTTATCTTTTTCCTCATCCTCCTCAATGGAGTCTTTGCTCTCTCGGAAATTGCCATTGTCTCGGCCCGCAAAATCCGTTTGGAACAATTAGCCAGAGATGATCGACGGGCAGCGATGGCCTTAAAATTGGCCAATGATCCCAATCAAATTTTATCGACGGTGCAGATTGGCATTACCCTCGTGGGTATCTTTGCCGGGGCCTACGGAGGAGCCAATTTATCGGTCAGTGTGGCCCAATTATTGGCGCGAGTTCCCGTTTTAGCCCCCTATAGTCAAGCTTTGGGATTAGGATTAGTGGTGTTAATTATTACCTATCTATCCCTAGTGGTGGGGGAATTAGTGCCGAAACGGTTAGGTTTAAGTAATCCTGAAAAAATCGCTATCCTCGTTGCTGATCCTCTCAATAGGTTATCAAAAATTGTTTCGCCTGTTGTCCATCTTTTGAGTCAATCGACTAATCTGATTCTCGGTTTGTTGGGGATTAGCGGGAATAATAATGATTCCCCCATTACGGAGGAAGAATTGAAAATTATGCTTAAACAGGGAACCGAAGCGGGAACCTTTGAGGAAGCAGAACAGGATATGGTGGAAAGGGTGTTAGGATTGAGCGATCGCCGAGTAAGTCAGATTATGACCACGCGTCCGGATGTTGTTTGGCTAGATTTGGAAGATAGTGCCGAAATTAACCGCCAGAAGCTAATTGAGAGCAATCATAACCGTTTTCCTGTGTGTCAGGGCAGTTTAGATGAGGTTTTGGGGGTAATCGAAGTCACAGACTTATTGGCCGATTGTTTAACCGGTGAAAGTTTCGACCTAACGAAGGATTTACAGCAGCCGCTTTTTGTGCCGGAAAGCACTAGGGGTTTAAAGGTTTTAGAATTGGTGCAGCAAAGTGGCCATCATATTGCCTTGGTAGTGGATGAGTACGGGGTGATTCAAGGATTGGTGACGCGCCAGGATATTTTAGAGGCAATTGTCGGCGATTTACCCCAATTAGATAATATTGAAGATGCTCAGATCGTGCAGCGGGAAGACGGTTCTTGGTTGATCGATGGCACAGTAGCGATCGAAGATTTTAAAGAATTATTTGAAATTAGTGAATTACCCGGGGAAAAACAGGGCAATTATCACACTTTAGGGGGTTTTATTATTACCCATCTTGGCAGGATTCCGGGAGCTGCTGATCATTTTGAATGGCAAAGGTTGCGCTTGGAAGTAGTGGATATGGACGGTAATCGCGTCGATAAGGTGTTAGTCACGCTCTTGTTGGATGATTTGTAATTCGCCCATTGGCTCTTCTAAATTCTGTGTGATAAGTACCTCAGCAAAATTAATTACATACATCTAACCACCTCTTGCCTTTTGCCTTTTGCCTTTTGCCTTTTGCCTTTTGCCTTTTGCCTTTTGCCTTTCTTCACTAGGAAATTAATTTTGCACGACTACTTAAGTTTAACTTACAAAGGATCGATCAATCTTTGTGTCCTTTGTGTCTTTGTGGTTCGTTCCACTCCCTCGCCAGGGGAATGTATCTTATAATACATTTTACCCACTAAACCTAGTTGTAAATGTACACAGCTAACTTCGTTTAAAAACTCTAATTCTTCTTGTTTTTTCCAATCGGTTAGCATTGAAGAAGTTTCAGTATATCCTACTCTTTCTTGTCTTTCGTACCATGCTTGTGTTCTGAGATGGAGAGCTTTATTGTAAACTAATCTTACACAGCCCAAAGTGCGCCGCAATAGCGACTCTTGTTCGGGTGTGGGGTAAAATCGGTAAGAATAGGCTTTTTCCATACCTCACATTCTAGAATATATCGTGTAAATGCGCTAATATTTAACAGCAAAGCCAACCTAAAACGGCGGGGTTTCAGACCTAAATTTTCGATGAAAAGTCAGTTACTGCTCGGATTTTACCAAACTGACTTTAATCAATCCACTATCGACCTGACCCAGGAGACAAAACATGGATTCGATTAAAATTCACTCGGATTTACGACCCATCGGTTCTGAACTTTTCCTCGATTCAGAAAGCTATCTGGACGAACTCTCTGCTGACCAACAGATTAACAACATTGTGGGAGGAACTAAACCTACCAGTAGTACTGGGATTTTCATCCGTCCTATTCTCCCTATCCTCCCTATTGTTCGATACTGATTCAAAGATAACATAATCCCATAAACCAGTATAGCGCCCTAAATCAATCCCTCCAACCCCATCTAGGGGTGTTGGTATCGCACTTTAACCCACAGCTGCAATCAATGGGCATGGTGCGTTCCCCAAAAATTGATCGCTGGAGCAGTGGGAGCCACATTAGGGAACGCACCCTACAATAGTGCGATCGCACTATTAAAAGCAGACTAGCTGATCACCACCAGTTGCATTAACTGGATCTTTTGCCAAAATGGAGTAAATATAGTAGCGGGGGGATGGTCAATGACAGCACAGAAAGTATTAGAGTTAATTCAACGGGCAAAGGACGAAGGAGCGGGGAGGTTGGATCTGTCCAACAAAAACTTAACAGAAATTCCCCCCGAAATCGCTCAACTCACCCGCCTGAGAGACCTCTATCTCTACAGTAACCAAATCAGGGAGATTCCAGAAGCGCTCGCTCAACTTACCTCCCTGCAATGGCTCTACCTCAGGAATAACCAAATCAGGAAGATTCCAGAAGCGCTGGCTCAACTTACCTCCCTGCAAAGCCTCCACCTCGACAATAACCAAATCAGCGAGATTCCAGAAGCGCTCGCTCGACTTACCTCCCTGCAACACCTCAACCTCAGCGATAACCAAATCAGGGAGATTCCAGAAGCGCTCGCTCGACTTACCTCCCTGCAACACCTCAACCTCAGCGATAACCAAATCAGGGAGATTCCAGAAGCGCTCGCTCAACTTACCTCCCTGCAAGTCCTCTATCTCTACAGTAACCAAATCAGGGAGATACCAGAAGCACTCGCTCAACTCACCTCCCTGCAAAACCTCGACCTCAGCAATAACCAAATCAGGGAGATACCAGAAGCACTCGCTCACCTTACCTCCCTGCAAGAACTCAACCTCAGCAATAACCAAATCAGGGAGATACCAGAAGCGCTCGCTCAACTCACCTCCCTGCAATTCCTCAACCTCATCAATAACCAAATCAGCGAGATTCCAGAAGCACTCGCTCACCTCACCTCCCTGCAATACCTCTATCTCAGCAATAACCAAATCAGGGAGATACCAGAAGCGCTCGCTCACCTAGTCAACCTGAAGCGATTAGTCCTCGAAAATAACCCGATTACCAACGTTCCCCCGGAAATTATTCGTCAGGGATGGGGTGAAGAAATATGGGATGATGGCAACCCGCAGGCGATTTTTAGTTATCTCAAGCATAAAGGGGAAAAACGCCCTCTTAATGAGCTTAAAGTTTTATTGGTGGGGGAGGGGGATGTGGGGAAAACTTCCCTGTTAAAGCGGTTACTGCACAATACCTTTAATTCCGGAGAACCCAAGACCCCCGGCATTAATATTGAAAGGTGGCAACTGCCCCAAAAACCCGATATTCGCCTCAATCTCTGGGATTTTGGCGGTCAGAAAGTGATGCAAACCACCCATCAGTTTTTTCTGACTAAACGCAGTCTTTATCTGCTTGTCCTCGACAACCGCAAAAACGAACAGCAAAACCGTCTGGAATACTGGTTAAAACTCATTGAAACCTACGGAGGCAATTCTCCCGTGATTATCGTGGGTAATTGTGCCGATGAAAATCCCCCGCAAGTTAAGATCCGCACCCTCCGGAAAAAATATCCCCAAATCACCAAACTAATCGCCACTTCCTGTAAAACCGGTGCGGGAATCGAGCAACTTGTGCAGGAAATCGCCTCTCAAATCGATGTTATTCCCCATATCAAAGATCCATTGCCTAATAGTTGGTTTCAGATCAAAACTCAACTAGAAACAATGCAAAAGAGTTATGACTTTATTTCCTACGAAAAGTATCAGGAAATGTGTCAGAAAGCCGAGATTAAAGAGGCCAGCGATCAAAAAAGTTTAGTGCAGTTTCTCCACGATCTCGGTATTGTCCTCAACTACCAAGATGATCCGCGACTGAATGAAACCAATGTCCTGAACCCGGAATGGGTAACTGACGGTGTTTACGATATTCTCAATAATCACGATTTGATGGTGCAAAAAAAGGGCATTCTTTCACTGCCAGATCTGGCAAATATTCTCAAACAACCCCAACGTTATCCCGAAAATAAACGCCGATTTTTGATGGATTTGATGGGAAAATTTGAACTCTGTTTTCCCCTTGATGGGTACAGTCCCGATCGCTATCTAATCACCGATCTTCTACCCATCGATGAACCGGATGTGGATATCTACGAAAACGCACCTTTACACTTCCAGTACCGTTATGATATCCTGCCCGGTAGCATTATTTCCCGCTTTATCGTCCGTAATCACCAGATGATCTATAAAACCATGCGTTGGCGTAGTGGTGTGGTTCTGACAATGGATCTTAATAAAGCTTTGGTGCGTGCCGACGAGGAAGATAACTATATCAGCATAAAAGCCCAGGGTTCCCGTGCTAGTGCGCTTTTAGCTATTATTAAGACAGATTTTCAGAAAATTCACGATACTATCCCTAATTTAGCCGTACAGGAAAAGTTAGTGATTCGAGAATTGCAAGGGGAACAACCCACCGGGGTAGAAGTTCCCGTCGATTATCTCTATCTGATAGAACTCGATCGCCAAGGTATCGTCGAAGCAACTCTCCCCGGTTTGCGCGGCAAATACAATATCCGCGATATCTTAGAAGGGGTGGAATCTAAGACAGAAAGAGAAAGGCATCTCGACGAAAGGGAGGAACGTGGCCGCAAAAGCCGAGAAAATCGCCCTATGAGTCCCAAAACGCCAGAAACTCCCAATCTCCTGAAACCTAGTCTCGCTTTGTTGCTGGTTTTCGCTGTGGTTGCTTGTATAGTTGCGGTGTTTGCCCATTTTGTGCCAGATTCAAAGCATATTACCAGCGTTTTGACAATTATTTTTATCTTTGCTTTTATTGTCTTTGTGTTATTGCTCTTGACGGGTAAAATCAATCAAACGACCTTCAATCAGCTTTTTGAAGTTTTGTCGCGATTTATCCCTACTTTTAAAGGACAAGAACCAAAAACCAAGAACGATGACACTTCCCAAGAAACCCCTAAATCGGAGCAGTAAAGATTTGCTTACCACAGAAAGGTAACTTAGGCTTCGGCTCTCTTGGCTCTTCTTGGTTCTGTGTGATAAGTTTAACTTACAATAAGTACCTAAGCAAAATTAATTACACACTTCGATGAAGCTTTTGCCTCTTGCCTATCTTCACTGGGAAATTTATTTTGCATGACTACTTATGATCGATCAATCTTTGTGTCCTTTGTGTCTTTGTGGTTCGTTCCACTCCCTCGCTCGGAGGAATGTATCCTAGAATACATTTTACCCACGAAACTAAAGAGAGCCTAGCTTCTAGCTGGCTATTTTGTCACCCGCCAACTAAGTTTAAGATTAACCCAAAAGTTCCAAATCGTGACAACGGCGATCGCAATAAAGTTAGCTAGATAGCGATTGATTCCCAAACCATTAAAGAGCAGGTTAAGCAGCAGTACATTTAAAATTAAACCAGCTAAACAAATCAAATTGAACTTGAAAAATCTTTTCCAGCGTTTATTCCAACCCCGTTGACGAGCCGATAAATCGCCAAAAGTCCAGAGATCATTCCAGATAAAATTATTAATAATTGCTAATTCGGCAGCGATGATTTTGCTGCGGGTTAATCCCCAACCCAAAGCGGCGGGATCACTGAGAAGATAGAGAAAAGCCATATCGACAAAAACCCCAGTTAATCCCACTAAACCGAAGCGAATAAATCTGTCTAAAGGTAGATTGACAATTGCATCTAAAAATCTGAGAGGCTTTTGAGAGCGCAAACGCAGCAGATGGAAGATATATTCTAGCCATTGTTTCCAAGTTACCTTACTTTCCCCCTCCTGTCGCTCTTGGAAAACATAACCCACTTCTCCGATGGTTTCGATGCGGCCTTTGCCGATGACTTCTAGTAAAATTTTGTAACCAGTGGGATTAAGAATCGGACCGGCGATCGCTTGACGACGCACCATAAAGTAACCGCTCATGGGATCGGAGACGCGACCGACCACTTCTGGCAGTAGAATTAAACCAAGAATTTGAGCGCCGCGGGAGAGAAATCGTCGCAACAGACTCCACTCGCTCACTCCTCCCCCTTCGACGTGACGACTAGCAAGAGCTAAATCGGCTCCTTTTTCGATATTTTCGAGGAGATTATAGAGAATTTCGGGGGGATGTTGTAAATCTCCATCGATTACCCCTAGTATCTCACCTCTTGACCCTTGCCAACCCCGCACCACTGCCGACGCTAATCCTTTTTCTCCCTGACGACGCATCACCCGTAGTTGCGGGTAATCCGAGGTTAATTTGCCGGCTAATTCCCATGTGCGATCGGGACTGTCATCATCAACGATAATTAGTTCATACTGATCAAGAATTTTTCGATCGAGTAATTGACTGAGATTCTCGACTAGGGGAATAACGTTATCTCGCTCGTTATAGGTGGGAATGACTAGAGATAATTTGACTAACTTGGGTGCATCCTCGATAATATAACTATTATTGCTAATAATTCCTTCAATTTGCTCTAAAAAAGGAATTTGCAAAGAGCCGACGGGGGTGGTTAAAAAGGGATAGGATGGAGAGTTGGTCACTCGCTTACACTCACAGACTAAAACAGTTTTAGAGACGCGCAATTCACTGGCAAAGTTTTTGAAACCAGAATTTTGAGCTAACTACTGGCGATGCGGAATCCTAATACACTATAGCGATTATCAGGACCAAATTGGCCCCGACTAGCGGATCGACATTCCCTCAATTCTGTCCCCCAACCACCCCCACGTAGAACGCGATAGCGATTGCCGGTACTATTAGGATCGGCCAGCCATACTTGGTCATCGCTGGGAGCATTTTTATAGTTGCGATGCCAAGAATCGGCACACCATTCGTATAAACTGCCGTGTAAATCGTATAATCCGAAGGCATTTGGGGGAAAACTGCCGACAGGGGTAGTTTTAGCTCGAAATTCGCTCTCTCTTTCCACTGCATAAGGAAATTTAATGGCATAGTAGTTAGCGAATTCACTGGTAAGGGTGGCACCAAAGTAGAAGGGTGTGGTAGTGCCAGCACGACAAGCATATTCCCATTGTGCCTCGCTTGGGAGTCGATAGTTTCTGCCAGTAGCCCTGGAAAGTCGATCGCAAAACTCGATCGCATCATACCAAGAGATGCTATCGACGGGTAAGTTATCCCCTTGAAAGTGAGAGGGATTAGGGTTTAAATCGCGGTTAATTTTGGGCAGATTAGCGACAATTTGCCATTGTTTTTGGGTTATCGGGTATTTACTCAGGTAAAAACTGTTTACCTTGACTGAGCGCTGGGGTTTATCGCTACCAGTAAAGTCTCCTTTTTCTCCGTCCGGTGTCCCCATGATAAAAGTGCCAGCAGGGATAGCAATCATCTCTAATTCCCCAAGGGTTTCCCTGTAGTATTCGGCACTGCGGGAATTGCGATCGATCACAAAACCGCTAGGATCGAGAGTAACGGTTTCAAAGGAAAAGCTTTGTCGGGGGGGAAAAGAGGAATTTGGGGAGGGTTGCGGGGGGATGATTGTCGTAGCAGTGGAGGGGGAAAAAATATTTTTTCTATCTAGAATCGCTGACAGTCCGACTCCTGCACCGATAAGAACGAACCATCGGCCAAATTTACGTCTGTTTACTTGAATCATGGTTTTAGTAATAAGTAGTCGTGCAAAATTAATTTCCTAGTCGAGATAGGAGACTCCGAAACGGGAGACAGTTAGTTAGTTATCAGATGTGAATTGAAAACTCAAATTTGATAACTAACTAACTGTTTTAGGATTCTACCATTTGCAAAAATTGGGCTTCTGAAAGAGTTTTAATACCTAATTTTTGAGCCTTTTTGAGTTTCTCACCGGGAGCTTTACCGAGGATAACATAATCAGTATTCGTACTAGGGGAACCAGTAACAGTACCACCGACATTAATAATCAATGATTTCGCTTGCTCGCGACTGATTTTGCTGAAGGTTCCTAATATAACTAGGCTTTTTCCCCTGAGGGGGTTTTCTGCGGATTCTTCACTCGTTTGGACTATTTTTGCTGCGGGTTGCACTTCTAAACTTGTATCGGCAACCGTAATTTTTTCTGCTGTTACTACAGGGGGTTCATCGGCAATCACCGGGGGGGGGTGCAGTTCTTCTACTACTGGAGTCTCACTAATAATTGCTTCTGGTTCATTAGTAGTAATAGGGGCATTTTGTCGAGAGAGGTCGTCTCTTTCTTGCTGTAGGTTTTGAATTTTAACCTCTAAAGCGGTGATTTCTGCTTGCTTAGTTGTTAACTCACTCTCCAACTTAATTGTTTCCTTTTCTAAAGCTTTAGCTGCCGTTTTTTGGACTGCTAAATCTTGAGTTAGTTGGCGATTTTGTTGGCTTAATTCCTCGATATGACGGGAAGTTGTGGCTTCTAATTGATCTTTTTCGGCACTTAATTGGTGTAGTTGAATTTCTAAATTAGAAATGTTCTCCCGATAGATTTCTAGCTGTTGGGGTAACTGGGTTAATTCCTGTAATTGCCCTTCTAAATCAGCAATTTTTGCCTGAGAATCGACCAATTGTTGGGGTAACTGGGTTAATTCCTGTAATTGCCCTTCTAAATCAGCAATTTTTGCCTGAGAATCGACCAATTGTTGGGGTAACTGGGTTAATTCCTGTAGTTGCCCTTCTAAATCAGCAATTTTTTCGGCAGCAGTGGTTAATTCTGCCGATAATTCCCCTTTCTGGGCTGCTAAAGCTTGTGACTCCAGTTTAGCTGCTTCGAGATGAGCTTTGAGACTGTCCTTTTCGTCGGTTATAGCTGCCACTTGAGCGACGGTTTCTTGCAGTTTTATAGTTAAATTGTCGCATTCTTGGCCTAAAGAGAGCGATCGAGTTTGACTTGCGGCTAAATCTTCGCTGAGAGACTTTTTTTCCCGCTCTAACCCACTAATTTGACCCTGTAAGCTGGCCATTTCCTGCTGTCCTTGCTCATACTGTTCTGTTTGGTCAGCTAGATTCTGTTCTAGGGTTTGAATTTGACCTTGCAAGCTGGGAATTTGAGCAGCTAAATCGCTTAATTCTTGGTTTTTATGATCTAAATCGGCCACTTTCGCCCTTAATTCCCCCTGTAAGAGAGCTTTATCCTGCTCTAGGGTCTGAATTTGACTATAGAGAGAGGTGGTCTGTTTTTTAGTCAAATCAAATTGACGGTTAATTTCGCCTTTTTGCTGCTCTAAAGTTTGAATCTGTGCCTCTAAGCCAATAATTTGGGCTTTTTCTGCCTCTAACTGCTCCATCAAACCAGTTTTCTCCGCTTCTATGTCCTTAGCGGTGGTTTTCAGTTGTTCGATTTCACCCTCACTTATCTGCACAGCTTGCTGGAGGGACAGGAGAGAATTTTCTAAATCCGTAGCTTTATGTTGTAATTGGGCGGAATGTTGTTCTATGTGAATAATTTTGGCGTGTAGCTGCTGATTTTCGTCTTTTAAATCTGATTGCGCCACGTCTAAGCCCTTGACTTGAACCAACAAATCTGAGTTACTTTGCTGTAATTGCGCTTGTGCGGCTAAAAGGGCGGTATTTTTGCTGACGAGACCAGAGCGCGACCAGAGGAATAGTCCTCCGAAAACAGCACTTAAACCTAATCCTTCATAAATTAATTCGTTGAGCATATCTACTCTCCTAGACAAGCGAAAAACAGTCACCTAACCGAACTGATGGGGCAATTTTGGTTATAGACCTACATCTCTACTTATATCAGTTACGGGGTACATTACAGAAAGCAGAAGATTCAATTTAGGTGCAATCGCCAGAACTTTTCCCCATATCATACCCAAAAGTGTGTTAGTCAGATTAGCCCATATCGCACTTAAACCCACAGTTTCAATCAATGTGCATGGTGCTACAGCGATAGCGATCGCACTAGGCGGATATTTCGGGTATTTCAACCTTATTTCATGTCTAAACGTTTCGCACGCATCTTTTCTATTCTGATCTGACAACGCCGTAATTATCGTCCCATTTCTCGCTTTAATTTTTTCAATTCTTCTTCCATTTCCCATTCTTTAAATTTTAGATCGAGATTATCGTAGTTTGAGTGCTGATAGTCCGATTCTTGGGGTTGATCCCAAAAAGTGGTTTCCCAGTCACGGGACTGATTTTTAGGGGCTTTTTCGGCTTTAATTTGCACTTCCTGACGACGTTGTTGGACTTGCTGCAGTAACTCTTGGGATTGCGTCAGACGTTTTTTCACCCCTTCCATTCGTCCCCACAGTTGATTACCCTGACGGAAGAGGGCCGCCTCGCGTTCACTGGCAGCCTTAACCAAGTCCTGCCGTCCAGCGGCCTTAGCCTTATCGATTCTAGCGTGCCAAGTTTGGATATCTTGAGCAGTGGCCAAAATTTGCTGTTCGAGACGTTGACGCTCATTTTCTAGGGCGCTAATTAGTTTAGCAGTATCGCGCTCCTGTTCGCGCAGTTGTTCCACCAGCGCCTGTAATTCTAATTGGGGATGACTTCTGAGAAATTCTTCCAGTTGGGTTTCAAGAAAGCGACTGACATCATCAAATAGATTGCCCATCTGTGCAGTATCCTAAATTTGCAATTAAAGTCTAGGAGCGATTTTAATCCCCCTCTTTTTAGCATAGGCTAGATCAACCCTAGGTTTAAATATATTTGGGAAAAGTAGTACAAAAATGTTATTCGGCTGCGGGTTAGGGACGGGGAAACCCGTATAATAAAACTAAGTAGCTAGTTATAATTAAATTAAAAATGGATTTTGGGTGCCGATCCCCCCTTAGTCCCCCCTTGATAAGGGGGGGCATCTGATAATTTTTGTGTGATAATTTTTGCTTATAGAATCGTGAAATATTTACCTAGAAAGACTTTTAGGACTATTTTGCTGAAGAAACTATCAGTATAGACCCCGTTTCCACACAGAAACCAGAAGAACCAGTGATATTTGCTGAAAACCTCTTAATTGTTTGACTTAAGTGACAACTTCACCAGCTTGGACAGAACGTATCGGTTATCAACGGGATTGGGTGTGGCGCGGTTGGCAAATTCGTTATAGTTTTATGCCGGCAAAAAACCCCCATCATGCCGATAATCCCCCTTTAATTTTACTGCACGGATTTGGAGCGGCGATCGAACATTGGCGAAATAATATTCCCATTCTCAGCCAAAATCATCGAGTTTACGCGTTAGATTTATTAGGTTTCGGTGGTTCACGTAAAGTGCAGGTTCCCTATACCGTTAATCTCTGGGTGGAACAGATACACGATTTCTGGCAAACTTTTATTAATACACCAGTGGTATTAGTGGGAAATTCGATCGGTTCTTTAGTTAGTATGGCCCTAGCGGGTAAATACCCAGAAATGGTAGCTGGATTAGTTATGCTCAGTTTACCCGATGTCAGTCGCCGGCGGGAAATGATTGCCGATTGGTTATTAAATATCGTTACTCCTATCGAAAACTTTTTCACTTCCCCTTGGCTATTAAAACCGATATTTTACTATCTGCGTCGTCCGCAAGTCTTGAAAAAATGGACAGGAATCGCCTACGAGGACAAGAAAGCAGTTATCGACGAATTAGTACAAATTATCGCCGCCCCAACCCTAGATGAGGGGGCAGCCGAGGCCTTTGTTTCCCTAGCACAAGCAGTCAATCATCCCGAATATTGTCCACCGGCAAAGTTAATTTTACCACGCTTAGAAATCCCGATTTTATTGTGTTGGGGCAAACAAGATCGGATGGTTCCCGTCCAGTTAGCCCAGGGTTTTGTCTCCCTTAATCCTAGGATTAAATATGTAGAATTTGAACGGGCCGGTCATTGTTTACAGGATGAATGTCCCGACCGTTTTAATCCAATTTTATTAGAGTGGCTAGAATCTGTTGCTGTTCTTTGAGAGAATAGGGAGAGTGATTGTTGGTGATAGTCCTATGCAAACCTTGGAATCGACGTTCAACCCCCTCGCAACTGCCTCCGAATTCGACACCACGATTCACCGACGCAAAACCCGTCCCGTCCGGGTAGGTAGCGTTACCATCGGTGGTGGTTATCCCGTAGTCGTGCAGTCGATGATTAACGAGGATACCCTTGATATAGATGGTTCTGTGGCCGGTATCCGTCGCCTCCATGAGGTCGGTTGTGAAATTGTCCGCGTCACCGTGCCGAGTCTAGCCCATGCCACTGCGTTAGCTAAAATTAGGGAAAAACTGCTAACCACCTATCAACCTGTGCCGTTAGTAGCCGATGTGCATCACAACGGCATGAAAATTGCCCTAGAAGTGGCCAAGCACGTCGATAAAGTGCGGATTAACCCCGGTTTGTACGTTTTCGAGAAACCGAAGGCCGACCGCACCGAGTACAGTCAAGCAGAATTTGATGAAATTGGCGAAAAAATTGCTGAAACCCTGAAACCTTTAGTAGTTTCCCTGCGAGATCAAGGTAAAGCGATGCGAATCGGCGTTAACCACGGTTCTCTGGCCGAAAGAATGCTCTTTACCTACGGCGACACCCCCGAAGGAATGGTACAGTCGGCTTTAGAATTTATCCGCATCTGCGAATCCCTCGATTTTCGCAATCTGGTGGTTTCCCTGAAAGCTTCCCGCGTGCCGGTGATGGTGGCCGCCTATCGTCTCATGGTTAAGCGCATGGACGAGTTAGGTATGGATTATCCCCTGCATTTGGGGGTTACTGAGGCAGGAGATGGGGAATACGGACGAATTAAATCCACTGCTGGGATTGCCACTCTCTTAGCGGACGGTATTGGTGATACGATTCGCGTTTCTCTGACGGAAGCTCCCGAAAAGGAAATTCCCGTCTGTTACAGCATTCTCCAGGCCCTGGGACTGCGGAAAACCATGGTCGAGTATGTTGCCTGTCCTTCCTGTGGTCGCACTCTTTTTAATTTAGAAGATGTCCTCCAGCAAGTGCGCGCAGCGACTCAACACCTCACCGGACTCGATATCGCCGTTATGGGTTGTATTGTCAATGGACCGGGAGAAATGGCCGACGCAGACTATGGTTATGTGGGGAAACAGGCCGGTTATATCTCCCTTTATCGCGGTCGCGAGGAAATTAAACGCGTCCCCGAAAATGAAGGTGTAAGGGAGTTGATTAATTTAATTAAAGCCGATGGCCGTTGGGTAGAACCCTAATTAGTTTTGCCAGTAGGGGTTGACATCTATGCAACCCCTGATAATCAGCTATAATAAAAAGCTTGCTAGAAATTGCCGCCCCAGAGAGTTCATGCTACCTACACGCGATTGTGTTCGTCAAACCCCCGCTTACACTCCGGGAGAACAGCCCCAAAGCGCGGGATTTACCAAACTTAACACCAATGAGAACCCCTATCCCCCACCGGCGGAAATTTTTGCCCCCTTGCAAGAGCAATTAGAGAAAGTCCGACTCTATCCCGATCCTATCTCCAAAGAGTTACGGCAAACGGCGGCGGAATTATACGGCATAACAGCCAATCAGATAATCGCGGGTAATGGCTCTGATGATATCCTCAATATCGCCCTGCGTACCTTTGTTAACCCCGGTGAAAGCGTTGCTTTTTTGGATTTAACCTATTCCCTTTACGAGACAATTGCTCGGGTACACGGGGCAAATATTATCGAATTTACCACTAATGATCAATTTGAATTAGCAGGACCGGTTATTTGTCCAGAAGCGAAATTAATTTTTCTCGCTTCTCCTAATCCTCCCCTCGGTAAAAATCTTGATCGCGACTATTTAGAAGCAACCTGTGCTAATGCGTCGGGATTGGTATTAATTGATGAAGCTTATGTGGATTTTAGTGATGACAATCATCTCGATTTTCTCTCCCGTTACGATAATGTCATCATTAGTCGCACCATGTCGAAAAGTTATAGTTTAGCGGGGTTAAGAGTCGGTTTCGGTTTTGCTTCTGGGGCCATTATCGAACAGATGGATAAGGTGCGTGATTCCTATAATTTAGATCGGATTGCTCAAACTTTGGCCACGGCAGCTTTAAAACACCATAATTATTTTGAGCAAGTTTGGCAAAAAGTCTGTCAAACCCGCAGCCGTTTAATTACTTCTCTGCGCGAGTTGGGATTTATTGTTTTTGACTCGGAAGCTAATTTTATCCTCGCTTCTCCCCCCCACATTAGTGCCAGTGAGCTATATAATCAATTGAAAGATCGTCAGATATTAGTACGATACTTTAAACATCCTCGCATTCACAATTATGTGCGGATTTCTATCGGAACCGATGGGGAGATTGATCGCCTTTTATCTGCTATTCAAGAGATTATGGGAACAAATTAATCTCTATTTACGTCAGGGTTTTATTAGCACTTGAAACCCTGATAAATTCTCGAAAAAAAGGCTAGATTGATCGGAACAAAGCAGCGATAAACAAGAGTCTAATGGCCTGTCGTTTCTCCCGATTACTAGCCTTGGCTATCAAGATTATTAGTCCCACAAAAGGATTAAATACTAGCGCACAAATTTTTGAACTTATGCAGTCTTATCCCCAAGGAATCACAGTTCAAGAATTGAGTGATCGCTTAAATCGTCCTGTTTCTATGCTCAATCTTTGTCTAAAATCTTTGGTCGCTTCTAAAAAAGTCGTGGCCAAAAAAAATCATAATCAGTGGGTTTATACTGTTGATAAAAAAGGTTCTTCGGTTTGTCTTATATAATAGACGGGGTTATAAGGAATGAAACCCTTATATAGCAATCCTAAATCATTTTTTAAAAACAACTGTATTGATGAATTTTAGAAAAATCAAATTTATGATCATCAATACAAAATTCAAATAAAAATTTGACAATCTTAAAAGACTTGCATAAATACCAGTATTTTCTTAAAAATTTTTTCCCTTGCAACCAAACATCTTCCACTGGATTCTGTTGTGGAGCATTCAGTGCAAATAAAATACAAGTAATTGGCCATTCATTAGCTTTCTTTCAATTATTTATTTCTTCTAAGAACTCTTTGAACTCTCCAAATTTATGATAGCTTGCTCCATCCCAAATAAAAATCATTCTTTTATCTTTATATTTGTTTTGTAAATGTTTTGCAAATTTAACGGTTGATTCGACCTCTCCCGAACGTCTTGTAGTTCAATGCTTCAAAATATGTTTGTCTTTATTTTTCATTTTTAATGGGTACTTCTACTCTACTTTCTGTTTCTCCCCATACATATCCAGTTAAGTCTCAATTCAGCAAGTGACATTCATCTAAAAATAATACTATTATTTCCCTAGATTCGATTTCATCGTTGTTTTCAGCTAATACCTTCTGAATTTCTTTCTTCTTTTTTTCGACTAACTCTTGATCAAATTTTGGATTAATTTTTTGAGATTTTTGACCACTTATTTTCGCCAGCGAAAACAAATGATAATAACTTTGTTTGGATTTGTAAATAACACTATAATGTTTGCTAATATAATCGATTAATTCATCCATGTTCCAATAACTCTTTGCTTTCAACCACCCGATTACCTCATGGGTCTGGTCATCTGTTAAATATCCGATCGATCCTTTATATCCTATTCTAATTCCTTCGATTCCTTTTATTTTAAATATATTTCGACCGTAATATAGCGGTTCCTGTTTGCGAGAGGTACATTATCAATGTTGAAAAGCTTAATCAGCAAAGGTTTAACTGTGCCACACAGGTGTGAGAAACGCTATATATAAAAGATTGCTTGACACAGAGTATCTTGCTGATTTCTCCACAGGTTTTACCTTCGAGGGACATCTTTACTGAGAGCGCTCGTTTCATTTCTCTTGAATCTATTACACTTTTTATAAATAGTTATAATTCAGCGATTTGTAGTTCCTTGCTTTGCTTCTCCAATCCTGTATAATTCATTTTTTATCGGGTATAATTAAACATTCAATATTATCTTATGACTTTTTTGAAAATAATTTAGGATCGCTATGTTTTGGAGCATTGAACTACAAGACGTTCGGGAGAGGTCAAATCAACCGTTAAATTTGCAAAACATTTACAAAACGAATATAAAGATAAAAGAATGATTTTTATTTGGGATGGAGCAAGCTATCATAAATTTAGAGAGTTCAAAGAGTTCTTAGAAGAAATAAATAAGGGTCTACCGAACCTAGCTTGTATAGTAAAGCTTTGAGTTTTTGTTAGATTGATATTTATCAACTTTAGAGCATTGCTGGACAGAGAGGGAGCTTGGGGAATTTTCTACATTGTAAGTTCGGAAGAACCATAAATAATTGAAAGAAAGCTAATGAATGACCAATTACTTGTATTTTATTTGCACTGAATGCTCCACAACAGAATCCAGTGGAAGATGTTTGGTTGCAAGGGAAAAATTTTTTAAGAAAATACTAGTATTTATGCAAGTCTTTTAAGATTGTCAAATTTTTATTTGAATTTTGTATTGATGATCATAAATTTGATTTTCCTAAAATTCATCAATACAGTTGTTTTTAAAAAATGATTTAGGATTGCTATAGCTTGACATAAAAACCTGATTTAGGGGTTACAAAGGTGAGATGCTCCCGGTAAGTACCTAAGCAAAATTAATTACACATATCTAACCCCCCTTGCCTTTTGCCGTTCAGACTTCGGCGTGAGCTCAGTCGAACGCTCAGTCGAACGCTCAGTCGAACGCTGAGCTCACGGCCGAAGCCTTTTGCCTTTTGCCTTTCTTCACTAGGAAATTTATTTTGCACGACTACTTATTGTTCTTCGTGATTGGCAGGAAGATAATCCGGCGTTGTCAAATTGAAAGATGATCCGAATCAGCTTAGAACTCAAATTACTTTGACTTGCCCTGAGCCAAGTCGAAGGGTAACAAGGATTGCATTGCATCTTTCATATTCTGATCTGACAACGCCGATAATCCTCTATCAGTAGCTTAATAGATAACTTAAATTTCCTTTAGGGTGATCCAGCGGCCGACGAGAGAATGAAGGGTTCTCAAAAAGCCTCGAAAATCGGCGCTAGGGTCGAGCGGGACATTCCCGAATCTTGTTCTGTATCCTCTCGATCGATTAACCGTTTCAGGGTTTCAATTTCCCGGTTGAGACCAGCAACCGTCGCCCTCACCTCCTCGATTACCGTTCTCATTTCTTGTTCAACGATTCGTTCAACATCGTTCTCTTGATCGGGAGAACATTCCGATCCCTTTGTCTTATCGAAACAGAGATAATTAGGTGCGCTATGTTATATTATTATACAATGTATAATAATATAACGGGGATTGTCGTCATGGATATCGAACTAAAAAAATGGGGAAATAGTCTTGGATTCCGAATTCCCCACAAGATCGCTGAAAGCTTCGGACTCAATGAGAATTCAGTTGTTGAACTCACAGAATCAAAGGACGCTCTTGTGATTACCAAGAAGCCATGCAATCCAACGCTCGATCAGCTATTGGCCAGCATTCCGGAAGACTTTCAGTATCCAGAAGATATACTCGATTTCGTTGAAAGCGGGCCAGGTGGTAAGGAGATGATATGAATATTCGACGGGGAGAGGTAATCAGAATCAATTTGAACCCGACAAGTGGAAGAGAGCAATCAGGAGATGCGCGTCCCTGTCTGGTGCTGAGTCACGGGAAATTTAATGCTGACCGGAAAGGAATCGTCGTGGTGAGTCCCATAACAAGCACGATCAAGCCAGGGATCAAAACAATGATCCCTATTCCCGACGGTTTTGCGGTGCGCGGCTCGGTAATAGCCGAGCAGGTGAGAACGGTTGATCTTAATACTCGCTGGTGGAAAACAACTGGAGAGGTTCTACCATTCGATTTTGTCAACCGCGTGGTCGCAACCTTAAGCGTGATTATCGGGTGACGACTATTTTTTCGATAGAAAACCGACGGACACCCCGAAATGGAGATTACCGATGCCCAATCCCCAACCCGCTCCCGATAGGGGTTCACCTTTGAGGGAAAAGGGCTCTTCTAGGTTCTGTGTGATAAGTCTAACTTACATTATGATCGATCTTTGTGTCCTTTGTGTCTTTGTGGTTCCTTCCACTCCCTCGCTAGGACGAATGTATCTTAGAATACATTTTACCCACCAAACCCAAGAGAGCCGGAAAAGGCTATCACCCCACCGGATAACAAACCCGTGATCTGACAAATCAGAAACCAATGTAACAGACGACGGCGTTCTCGATCGAGCGCACCCTGTAGGATCAAGGTTAGGTCATCTGTTCTGGTTCCTTCTTGGTACGTTGGATCAGCTTCTTTGCGATTAATTCCGGGGACTGTTTGAGAGAATCTAGGGACTCCTCGACCACGCGAGCTGAAATTGCGTTCTTTCATGTAGTTGACGGTCAGGTAGTTGAAGGCGACAATATTCTGAGCGGTGGCAAACTGGGCGGCCTCATCCACGGGACGAAAAACCTGATTTAGGGGTTACAAAGGTGAGATACTCCCGTTTGCTTGCTCTAATTTATAACAAAAACTAACACACGAAAACCAGAAGATCCGACTTTTTATTCTTCCGAGGAACCTAGATAAACTTCAATAACTTTCGGATCATTTTGAATTTGCTCCATATTCCCCTCACATAAAACGGTTCCTTGGTGTAGAACCGTGACTTTGCGGGCAATTTGCCGGACGAATTCCATATCATGTTCAATGACAATAATCGAATGACTTTCCGCTAGATTTAATAATAAATTCCCCACGTTTTCTGTTTCCTCATCGGTTAATCCTGCCACGGGTTCATCTACTAGCAGTAAATCTGGTGACTGGGCCACTAATTGGCCTATTTCTAAGCGTTGTTTTTCTCCGTGAGAAAGTAAAGAAGCGGGTAAATCAGCTTTAGCAGTTAACCCGATAATTTCCAATAAACCAATAACTTTTCTGCTATCTTCGAGCAGAGGACGACCGAAAAGAGTCGAGAAAACATTTTTATTACGGTTGCTAACTAAATCGAGATTTTCTCGCACAGTTAGATTTAAATATACCCTGGGAGTTTGGAATTTGCGACCAATCCCTAAACGAGCGATCGCAAATTCGGGAATTTGGCGGAGATCTCGACCTTTAAATAATACCCGTCCGATGGTGGGTTGCACTTTCCCCGTAATCACATCTAAAAAAGTGGTTTTTCCCGCACCATTGGGACCAATAATCACCCGCAATTCTCCGGTATCCATACTGAAATTAAGATTATTGAGAGCTTTAAAACCCCCAAAACTAACGGTAAGATTCTCGATTTCTAAGATTTTTCCAGTCATAATTTCTAAGAGGGAATTGGGAAGTATTTTCAGTGAACAGTAAACAGTAAACAGTAATCAGTGAACTGAAAACTCACATCTGATAACTGATAACTGATAACTGATAGCTAAGATCACTCATGCTCTAATTCTTCTTTTTCCAGTTGCACTTCCGGAGCTTCCTCAATACTAGGATAGGTAATTAAAGTTTTGCGGAAACCAAAATGAGTCAGCAAACGTTTAATCCCACCGAGAATACCATCGGGAAGCACTGTCACCACAATTAGGAATAGGGCCCCTTGGAAAAATACCCAGACTTCTGGCAATTGTTCGCTTAAAAAAGTTTGGGCCATACGCACTAATAAAGTACCGATAACTGCCCCCACAAGGGTAGCACGTCCCCCCACAGCCACCCAAATCACCATTTCAATGGAAAAAGCCACATCCATAGAGTTAGGAGTGATAATTCCGGTTTGCACGGTGTAAAGAGCGCCAGCAACACCGGCAATTGCTCCAGAAATGGCAAAAACTAACACCTTAAACCAAGTAGGATCATAACCGGAAAAACGAACCCGCACTTCATCATCGCGAATGGCGACTAATAAGCGCCCAAATCTGCCTGTAGTTAACCAACGACAGAGGAGATAAATAGCCAGTAAACAGACAATTGTGAGTAAATAAAAGGCCACTTGAACAGCATCGGAACCCACCAGCAATCCGAAAATTGTTTGGGTGTCGGTTTTTAAGCCATTAGTGCCGTTGATTAACTTCTGTTGACCGTTAAAAAAGTTAAAAAATACCAGTAAAGCCGCTTGGGTTAAAATCGAGAAATAAACTCCTTTAATGCGATTGCGGAAGATTAAATAACCTAACAATCCCGCCACGATCGCTGGTACAATAATTAGGGCTAGAATTGTCAAAGGTAGGGAATAAAAAGGTTGCCAAATAAAAGGTAATTCTGTCACCCCGTAGAGAGTAAAAAATTCGGGCATTTGTCCGGGGGGTAACTGAAGATTTAGGTACATGGCCAAAGCGTAACCACCGAGAGCAAAAAAGATACCATGACCAAGACTTAATAAACCCGTATAACCCCAGATTAAATCTATCCCCAAAGCGACAATAGCGAGGGAAAGAAATCGCCCCAATAAACGCAAACGGAAAGCAGACAAAGCTAAGGGCAAAAACACCGCAAAGATGACCACCAATCCAACAATAACAGCGATTTCCGTGATTAACTTTTTCTTTTCCCGTTGTCGGGATTCGTTTCTAGTGATGGTTTCGGTAATCATAATCTATAACTCGGCAGTACGTCCTTTAGGAGGAAAAATTCCCGCAGGTTTGAATTGTAAGAAAGCAATAATTAAAGCAAAAATCATCACTTTGGCCATGCTAGTGGTGGAGAAAAAGGTGAAGAAATCCGTTAGGGGTTTTAGTGCTGCCACGGAACCAGACATCAGGGCAAAAGTTCCCGAACCAATTAAATAATTAGCCACACCAATGGCCATAGCCGCGATAATAGTTCCTAGTAGATTACCCACTCCCCCCACCACCACTACCATAAAGGTATCAACGATATAATTTTGTCCCACATTTGGACCGACGGAACCCAAGAAACTAATCGCACAACCAGCAACCCCAGCTAATCCCGAACCGAGGGCAAAGGTCAAAGCATCCACTTGATTAGTGGGAATGCCTAAACAGGCACTCATCTGGCGATTTTGGGTGACAGCACGAATGCGTAAACCCCAAGAAGATTTATTTAAAAACCAATAGGTTCCTAACAAACAAAGGGCAGTTAAAATAATAATAAATATACGGGTATAGGGCATTTGAAAACCCAGTAAAGGTAAACCTCCCCGTAACCAAACAGGAGCGGTGACATCGACGTTTCTGGCACTAAACCAGGGTTTAGCAAGAACGGGATTAAAAGATAAAAGATAGCCTAATAATCCAGAGATAGCTAGGGATAAAGGGAGAGTGATACCGATAGCTAAATTGCGAATTCTCTCCCAATCTAAGCGGCGACTTAACACCTTCATTGCCCCAAAAAATAAGAGACAGAAAACTATTAAACTAATTACTAATAAGCCGTTGACACTTCTAACAAATTGCTGTAGAATTAAGCTGACTCCCCAAGTAGCCAGCAGTGTTTCTAAGGGTCTGCCGTAGAGGAACCTAATCACCCCCCTTTCTAATAATAATCCCGCCAATCCCGACACCAAAAAAGCGATCGGTAGGGCGAATAAAACATAGGTATCAAAGAAGGGAGAACCGAAACCCTTAAAGACATTCTGCACCACAAAAGTACTGTAAGCCCCTAACATCATTAACTCACCGTGAGCGAGATTAATTACCCCCATCAGTCCAAAGACAATCGCCAGTCCTAAAGCTGCCAGCAATAGCACAGAACCGATGCTAATACCATTAAATAATCCTTCTAATAATGCTGACACTTTTTCTTATTCCTGTGCATTTTTAAGGTTTAAAAAGAGGGTGGCATTACTGTTTACCTCACCCTCGTTATTATCTGGAAAAACTCTTAAAACTAGGATTTTTCCATTTTGAATTTACCGCCCTTGGCCGGATCCGTCCAGTCACAGGCAAAGCCCTTAGTTTCGGGGACAAATTGGTTCCAAGGTTGCGGATCCACAGGCCCTGGAGTTGACCAAATGATGTCAAATAGCCCATCATCTCTCACTCGACCAACCCGGACGGTTTTGGAGATATGATGATTGGGGAACATTTGCACTGGTCCTTCGGGAGCATCGAATTTTTGTCCGATGGCGGCGGCGCGAACTTTGTCCAGATCATCGGCGGTTCCTGCTTGTTCCACCGCTTGCTTCCAGAGATAGACCATAATATAGGCCGCTTCCATGGGGTCGTTAGTGACGCGATCCTCACCATATTTAGCTCGAAAAGCCGCAACAAATTTCTTGTTAGCGGGGGTATCTACGGTTTGGAAATAGTTCCAACAAGCGTATTGGCCGAGGAGATATTCCTTACCAATCTGTTTAACTTCTTCCTCCGCAACACTCACCGACATGACCGGATATTTATCGGGAGTTAAACCGGCCGCTTGCAGTTGTTTAAAGAAAGCCACGTTACTGTCACCGTTGAGGGTGTTGAAAATAACGCCGCCATCGGGTAAAGCTGTCTTAATTTTGGTGATAATCGGGGTAACTTCCGTGTTACCTAGGGGTAGATAGTCTTCGCCCACGGTTTCGCCGCCTTTCGCCTTTAACTGCTCTTTAATAATCGTGTTGGCAGTGCGGGGGAAAACGTAGTCGGAACCGACAAGGAAGAATTTTTTCCCTTTGTTTTCCAGCAACCAAGTCACTGCTGGCTCGATCTGCTGGTTGGGGGCAGCGCCAGTGTAGAAGATATTTCTAGAACACTCTTGACCCTCGTACTGGACGGGATACCAGAGCATATGGTTTCTGGATTCAAACACGGGCAAAACCGCCTGACGACTGGCGGAAGTCCAACAACCGAAGACGGTCAAAACTTTGTCCTGATCGATCAGTTTGGTGGCTTTTTCGGTAAAAGTTGGCCAATCGGAAGCGCCGTCTTCCACCACTGCCTCAATCTTTTTACCAAGAACACCACCGGCGGCATTGATTTCCTCGATCGCCAGTTTTTCCGCATCAACTACGCTGGTTTCACTGATGGCCATGGTGCCACTAAGAGAGTGCAGAATACCCACCTTAATTGTCTCTCCAGAAGCCGGAGTGGGACTAGCAGCTGGGCTAGGACTGGCCGTGGGGGTTTGGTTTTGGCCACCACAAGCTTTTAACAGAATACTGGTTCCCAAAGTGGCAGAACCGTACAGGAGAAATTTACGTCGTCCTAAATTTGACATAATGATCTTGAACTAACCTCGCTGACAATATTAGCTACTTCACACGGATGTTTTTGCTGAGGAGATTTTTGGGAATCTTTCTACGAATATCTGTGTGATATTACGGCTAGGTTAGCAGATTTTTTGTAACTTTCGCTACTTTTTGGCTGTTTTTTGTAACTTTTGCTACTTTTTTGGGAAAAATTAATTATTTTTCTGGAATTTGCCTCAGTTTTTTAGCTATCAGGAGTCGGGAGACAGGAGGCAGGAGACAGGAGATAGGAGACAGGAGACAGGAGATTATTTCTATTTATTCTTTCGACACCCCACTTCCCCACACCTCAAACCCTGCCCCCAGGAAAAGCTTTTTGCCGCAAACCCAATGATCAATCCGACTTTGGCCAAAGCAGCCGGACAGCAAGCAGTGCAAAACCAATGGCCGCTATCGCTTTTAATATCTTAGCGGGGAATAACTGCGCCATACTGCCGCCCGCAAGGACTCCTAAGAAACTGGTCAGGATTAAGGCAGTAATTGAGCCAAAAAAGACGGCTTTAGGTGATTTGGAACTGCCACCGAGAGCGATCGCTACTAATTGACTTTTATCGCCGATTTCCGCCAAAAAAACCGTGATAAATGTCAGTCCGAATAATTGCCAATTCATAAATTCTAGGAAGATGGGAAGCTTTTTTCAGTGAACAGTGAACTGATAACTGCTCACTGATAACTGCTCACTGATAACTGATAACTGCTCACTGATTGCTTAGAGAATATCGCTGATCAGTAAACCAGTGATTAAAAGGAGAAGGATGGCGACACCGATATCTAAGGTTTTCGGGGAAAGACGACGAGCAATCCAATAACCGATCAGGACACCGAGGAGACTGGTAGCGATTAAAGCGCTGGCTGCCCCGGCAAAAACCACCCAGGGGGATTGGGATTCGGCGCTGATCAGAAGGGTGGCTAATTGGGTTTTATCGCCGATTTCAGCCAAAAATATGGTTAGGAAGGTGGAACTAAACACCGTCCAAAAACTCCAAGAAGCTGGATTATCCGGCTTTTTCTCGGTTGAGGCGATCGATTTGCTATCACTCATCGGCTAATTTAACAATATCGGGTTAAGAAATAATTTTCATACTTTTTTCATTTTAGCCCGACCGGTTTTCTGGCGATAGTTTCTGCTGTTGATTACGCTGTCTCCTCCACCAATAGTTAAAAAACCCTAGTCGATCGAGGTGGAGTTTCCATCCTAGAGTTTAATAATTATTAGACTAGGACGAGCGCAAATTGCTTGGAGGTATAGCCCCTATGACCAGTGAAAGTGTTGTACAAGACAGAGATTATACTCTGATTATTGACAAAAGTGGCAGTATGTCCACTGCTGATAAACCCAGTGAGAAAACCCGTTGGCAAATTGCCCAAGAATCCACCCTCGCCTTGGCTAGAAAGTGCGAGGAAATCGATCCCGACGGCATCACTATCTATCTTTTTTCCGGACGTTTCCGACGCTATGATAATGTTACTTCCGATAAGGTGACACGAATTTATCAAGAAAATGAACCGATGGGGAGAACAGACCTAGCAGCTGTTCTCCAAGATGCCCTTGATAATTATTTTCAGCGCAAAACTGCCGGCAAAACTAAACCCAACGGAGAAACTATTCTGGTGATTACTGACGGAGAACCAGATGATCGCAAAGCGGTGATGCGTCAAATTATCGAAGCTTCTCGAAAACTCGATAGCGATCAAGAATTAGCCATTTCTCTGATTCAAGTAGGCAATGATCGACAAGCGACAGAATTTCTTAAAGCTTTAGACGATCAGCTAGAATCCGCGGGGGCTAAATTCGATATCGTTGACACAATTACTATCGATGATATGGAAGATATGACCCTAGCAGAAGTTCTTCTCAACGCCATTATTGATTAATTTCTGCTTAAGTAGGGGTGATATATCTTCACCCCTACTTAAGCAGGATTTAACTGCTAGTCAGGGCGACAAATTTATCTTTTTCCTCATCGGATAATTGCTCCGATTGTCCGGTGATTTGTTTGTAGATTTTGAGATATTCCAAAGCGGATTTATACCAACTAAAATCTTGAGTCATTGCCCGTTGCTGTAGTTTTTGCCAATCCTGTTTATAGCGGAAACTTTCCCAAGTCCGGATCATACAGGTAAACAGGTCTAAAGGTTCATAGCGATCGAAACTAAATCCTGTTCCTTTTTCCTGAATTGGGTCGTGGAAAGATACCGTATCGACTAAACCACCGGTGCGGCGTACCATGGGGATACAACCATAACGCATGGCCATTAATTGGGAAATGCCGCAGGGTTCAAAACGGGAAGGCATTAACAAAGCATCGGCCCCCCCATAGATGCGACGGGAAAGGGCATCACTATAGAGAAGATGCAGGGACATTCGTCCCCGGAAACGGGAAGTCATCTCCCATAGTTGGGTTTCATAATAGCGATCGCCTGTACCTAAAATAATCAATTGTGCATCAGTGTAGGTGAGAAAGCGATCTAAAATTTGCATCACTAGATCAATACCTTTTTGTTCCACCAAACGCGTCACCATCGCCATGACAAAGGCACTTTTACTGACCTGTAGCCCCACTTCTTCTTGCAGGGCAATTTTATTAGCCAGACGCTTTTCGATGGTTTCTGGGGTAAAATTCTGCTTAAGATAAGCATCTTTAGCTGGGTTATACACCTCCGTGTCGATGCCGTTAACAATCCCCACCAGATTGCCAGAAATATAGGACAATAATCCTTCTAAATTTTCGCCATAAATGGGGGTCTGTATCTGACGGGCATAGGTGGGAGAAACGGTGGTGACGCGATTAGCAAATTGAACCGCTGCAGCCATGGTATTATCGCCCTGCATATACCAAGGACACCAAGTCATTTTTTCTAACACCTCCCGCCAAGGCCCTTGGTAGGCGAGATTATGGATCGTAAAAACGGTGCTAATATCGGGGTCTTGGTGCATCCAGACGGGAATCATGCCCGTATGCCAATCATGACAGTGAATAACTTGCGGTTTCCAGTAATTCCAGGCGAATTCCGCCGCACCATTGGCAAAAAGGGTAAATCGCCAGTCCTCATCTTCGCCTCCGTAGATACTGCGTCCAGAGAAAGCTAGATGACCAAAGAGGTAGAGAGGAATATCTGTATCGGGTAAAACCGTTTCATAGACTAAAAAATCCTGAAACATGGCGAATCCTGACCAAATGGGTTCGGAAGGGATGTCCATTTTTTCCTGGAGAGAACCGTAGTAGGGCAGGAAAATCCGCACGTCATGACCTAGCTGACGCAAGACTTTCGGTAATGCCCCAATTACGTCCCCCATTCCCCCAACTTTGGCAATCGGGGCGGCCTCGGCACCCACAAATAGAATTCGCATACTTTTCCCGCTTCTGTGAAGATCGATATGGGCAATGTTAGTGATTATAGGGGACTTATTCACCCAATCGATAAAATATCTTGATTATTTTCTGGGCCGTTGGGGATTAGTCAGTTATCAGCAAACAGTTTTCAGTAAACTGAAAACTCATATTTGATCACTGATTACCGTCTTTTTCTAGGATTGAGAATCAGAATCTACCTCGGTCTTTACTTCGGGGATAATATCGGGTCTTTGGGCATCTTCCCAACCAACTGGACGTTTAGAATTGTACCAAGCGATCGAACCGATGGTGACAGCAGCGAGAAAACCGACCACATAAACTGCTACAAAATAAACGGGGAATTTGCCACTGGCCACTTCTAGGAGTAGATACATAATTTTTTCACGATTAAGCTTTTAATTTGTATATCTTAACAGAATCGGCCCTCTCATCCCTATTCTCGATCGCTACTGGTCCAGCAACCGGAAGGCAGCCAAACTCCGTTATGAAAAGCTATTTTTGCTGGTGTCATCATATATCCCCAGGCTTCGCCGATTAATTCTCGCTCTAGATTATAAATAGGGATTCTGCGACGCTGATACTCGTTTTCTTCCGCAGCTCTGCCGGGTTGATAATCTTCCAAACTATCCAAAAGCGTAATATCATAATCTGCGTTAAAAGTCAATAAAATTCCCTTCACCCAGCCCTCCCCCTCGGTCAGTCCGGGATAACCGAGGGCGGTAAGATGGTATAAATGCCCCTTTGTGTAGGCGGTTTTAGAGTTGATCACTTTTCCTGCACAGTAGGCAGAGTAGTTACTCTCCTTGGGTTTCAGGGTTCCATAAACAAAAACTTCCATCATCGTCCAATTGTGCTGCTACTCCTCCTAATAGGATATCGCAAACAAATTGACTGGCTAAAAGTTCGTGGGGAAAACCGAGGGAAATGGCACTGATATTATCGAGTCGTTGCAGCTGTTCCCTAGTTAGGTTAAAGTCCACACAGGCGAGATTATCCTGCAATTGAGACAATCTTCGAGCGCCAATGATGGGAATTACGGAGTTAGGGCGATTTCTTAGCCAATTTAATCCTACTTGTGCCGGTGATTTCCCGATTTCTCTGGCAATCTCTAGGACAGTCTCGGCAATTTTCAGATCGCGATCAAAAATTTGAAAAGGTTGGTCGGTCATGCTTAAACGACCATCGACGGGGTTGGGTTGATTATATTTTCCCGTTAAAACTCCTCCTCCTAGGGGACTCCAAGCTGTCACCCCGATGTTTAATGCTTTGGCCATGGGCAATAATTCCCGTTCGGGGGTGCGTTCCTTGAGAGAATATTCTATTTGTAGTCCGATAAAGGGTGTCCATCCCCGTAGGGTGGCCAAGGTGTTTGCTTGGGAGACAATCCAAGCAGGACTGTCAGAAATGCCGATATAAAGCACTTTTCCCATCCTGACCAAATCATCGAAAGCGCGCATTACTTCTTCGATAGGAGTAAGAGAGTCCCAAAGATGAAGCCAGAGTAAATCGATGTAATCAGTACCTAAACGCTTTAAACTAGCTTCTACCGCTTGAAAGAGGTTTTTTCGATGATTTCCGCAGGCATTGACATCCCCGGTGCGGGTGTTGAGAGAATATTTCGTGGCGATTACCCATTTTTCTCGATCGCCCTTGACAAATTCCCCCACTAATGTTTCACTGGTTCCGTTAGTGTAGAGATTAGCGGTATCGAGAAAATTGCCGCCCGCTTCCGCAAAAGCCTGAAAAACCGCCCGACTTTCCTCTTTATCGGACCCCCAACCCCAATCTTCCCCGAATGTCATCGTCCCTAGACATAGTTCGGAAACTCGCAGACCACTATTACCTAAAAGTTTGTAACGCATAATTTAACTAAAATTTGGTTCTTCGGTTTGTCTTAGAACCTTTTGTCTTGATGGTATTCTATCATTTAATTTTTGATAATTTCTATTATTATTTTGCTCTGTAACTATCATAAGAGCTTGTTCTAATGTCATCATAATTTATCTTCTCTTGATTTATAGCGTTTCTGATTCACAAGAGGTACATTCCCGATCCTGAACAGCTTAATCAGCAAAGGTTTAAGTGTGCCGCACAGATGCGAGAACCGCTATAATTAACTTATTAATTAATTAGGTTCTTCTGTCCAGCAATGCTCTAAAGTTGATAAATATCAATCTAACAAAAACTCAAAGCTTTACTATACAAGCTTTACAAGCATAAGTTGTTAATAGTTTTACATGACAGGTTTGGTAGAGCCATTAATTAATTAATTAATTAATAAGTTTATCAGCAACTATCATAATTTAAAATCTTGCTCAAGAATATGCCTAGAAAGTCTCGAAATATTCTCCCTGAATCTAAATTTTCTAGCACTGGTGAGCCAAGTAAAGGGGAGGCTGAGAGGAGCAAAAACCCGTACTCCCCTGCTCCTCCGCTTCTTCACTCCCAGAAGCAACCTCTCAAAAGTTTTAATTGTTCTGATTCATAATAAATTGATGAACAATCTCAACTTTTAGATTTAATTCTTGGGCAATTTGTTCTTCATTAAGTCCCAACCTAACCAGAAGGGGAATCATTTCAAGTTTCCCTTCAAGTTTCCCTTCAAGTTTCCCTTCAAGTTTTCCTTCAAGTTTTCCTTCAAGTTTCCCCTCTTCCTTAGCTTCTTGATAAAACTTGGTTTGTTTCCATTCCGTGAGATTAAACATAGCTTCTAACTCCTGGCGACTTTTCTGCGGAAATTTGTAGATAATAATCTTCTCGATTAACTCCATAACATTTCTTTGAGTGTTAGGGTCAACAAACTGCTGGTGAGTTTGGTCAATCAAGGATTGAACCTGTTTCGGTGCTTTTTTCGTACTGATGACGATAAACTGGAGGATACTTATCCCAAGAGATGGAGGGTATTCACCTTCGATTTCATCGAGATATATCCGTTGTATCTGCTCTAAGTTTAGCAAATTTTGGTAAGCAAGGGGAAGCCGAGTGTCTAAGCTTCTCCTTTCCCAGATAATTACGGGACAGCAAGTACATTCAGGCTTATACTGCTTAAGATAGAGGAAGATTTGAGTGATGAATCGCCAATAAAAATCCTCATCCTTTTGAAATTGAACTTCCACAAAGTAAAGCGGATAATCCGGGTGGTCTGCATCGGGAATAAATACCCCATCAAGTCGGAAAGCTAATTCTTTGATTTCCACTGATTTAAATTGATAATTTTGCGCTAGCTTCGGAGATTCTCCTAGCAGTTGAAACAGAAGTTCGGGAAAAACTTGAAATAAGGTATAAAATATTTTATCAGTTTTCATTATTTGAGCAAATACAATTGAACCAAGTTGTACTATTTTTGGAGTTCCCAATCAATTGTCCAGCAATGCTCTAAAGTTGATAAATATCAATCTAACAAAAACTCAAAGCTTTACTATACAAGCTTTACAAGCATAAGTTGTTAATAGTTTTACATGACAGGTTCGGTAGAGCCATTTTTATTAAGTTTAGATCAACTTAAATTTCTAGAATCAAACCCCCACCCGATGTCACCGAGGGAGCAAGGGATTAGCACCGGTTTATCTCCCTGAATCTAAGTCTTCTAGCACTCGTTAAGCAAGGAAGAGGGAGACTCAGAAAAGCAAAAACCTGTACTCCCCTGCTCCCCCTTTTCCCTGCTCAGAAAGCTTCTCCAGTAACCGCTCAATGGTTGAAATTGTTATATAATAAGAATTATACAAGACTTGTCACACCCTCTAACAAATTACCTAATCGAGCAAATCTAGACTGATGCCCAAAAAAATCAGAGAATCAAAACAAATGCTCAAAAAAGCTGGATTTATTGATTTTTGAGGAAAAGGCAGTCACAACCATTAGTTACACCCTCCAGATGGAGTGAAAATCACTCTATCGGGAAAAGACGGAGCAGATGTCAAACGTTACCAAGAACAAGAAGTTAAAAATGCCATTGAAGAAGTCAGGAGAAGAGAAGATGAAAAAACTTAAATATAGAATACTAATTTAGTGGCCTGATGAAGACAATTAAGCTTGTATAGTAAAGCTTTGAGTTTTTGTTAGATTGATATTTATCAACTTTAGAGCATTGCTGGACAGAGAGGGAGCTTGGGGAATTTTCTACATTGTAAGTTCGGAAGAACCACAATTGTTATCTAGTTAGCTTACCCGACTTTCTGGGACAAAAATGGCGTACTCATGGTAATACTTATGCTGAAGCTGTGAAAAATGCTGAAGAAGTCCTAGAATCTCTGATACAACTTGATCAGAAATTCGGAGAATCTTTACCTCATCCTGAAATCACTAAAAAGAGAGAAATTTTGCTAAAATAAATTAATAAAACTAGAAGAACACTTAGAAGTTTACCCTATATGGTTAAAATTATCAGTCGTCAATCCTTGGGAAGCAAACCCGTTTACGATATTGGTGTAGAGAAAGATCATAATTTTTTGCTGGGCAACGGATTAATCGCCTCCAATTGTTTTAATAAATCTCACTCTACCGCTTATGCTTACGTCACCTATCAAACCGCTTATTTAAAAGCTAATTATCCTGTGGAATATATGACAGCGTTACTAACTGCTAGTAGCGATAATCAGGATAAGGTGGAAAAGTATCGAGAAAACTGTCAGAAAATGAATATCGATGTCGAACCTCCCGATATCAATCGATCACAAAAACATTTTACCCCGATTGGACGCAAAATTCTCTTTGGCTTGTCGGCAGTTAGAAACCTAGGTGAAAATGCGATCGAGACCATTTTAAAAGCGAGGGAAGCCGCGGCAGGAAAGTTTACTTCCTTAGGAGATTTTTGTGAGCGTGTTGATTTACGATTGGTTAACAAAAGAGCCTTAGAAACACTAATTTATTGTGGTGCTTTTGATAAAATTCAACCTAATCGCCATCAATTAATTGAGGATTTAGAATTAGTAGTTGCCTGGGCGCAAAAACGTAACAAAGAGAAAGAAAGCGGTCAAATGAATATTTTTGATATGCTAGGAGGTGGCACAGAAAATAAACAAGAATCGGAGTTTGAACAGTCTCCTAGTGCGCCACCAGTAGAAGATTTTTCCCTACAAGAAAAGTTAAAACTGGAAAAAGAACATTTGGGTTTTTATGTTTCCGAGCATCCTTTAAAAGCTTTACAAAGAGCCGCTAAAGTCCTATCTCCTATCAATTTAGCTGACTTGGAAGAACACAAAACCAGAAAAAAAATCAGTGCAATTGTCTTATTAAATGCCGTTAAGAAAATCATAACAAAAAAAGGGACTCCCATGGCTTTTTTAACCCTAGAAGATGCTTCGGGACAGTCAGAAGCAGTGGTTTTTTCCGATACCTACGAACGTCTGCAAAAATTATTAGTGGAGGAAGCAACTTTAATGGTGTGGGGAAAAATTGATCGCCGAGATGATCGGGTACAATTAATTATCGAAGATGCGGAACCGATCGAAACCATTAAAATGGTGATGGTTAATTTATCCCTGCAAGATGTCGTCAACCAAAATCGTCAAAATCTTCTCAAAAGTATTCTGCAATCGGGAGACAAACAAAAGGCAAAAGTTCCCGTTATTGCCACCATTGGTGCGGGAACTCAGCGTCAATTTGTGCGTTTAGGACAAAACTATTGGGTAGAGGATGACAATTCAGTGCTAGAGTCTCTGAAAGTTGCGGGTTTTCTGGCTAATTCTGCACCTCTGATTAACCATTAAATTCTAACTGACAATCACCCAAGAGCCATGATTAAGCCAATACTGTTCCCGTAAAACCTTCGCAATTTTCTGTGTCGATAATAATTCTTTTTCCACCCACAAATCAAAATAAATATGAATTTTGATCACTTCTTTGATACTATTGCTACTCCTGTCCCCTATCATTCTCCTAGTGCCATGGAAACGGAAATCGACCACCTGTTACTAGTCCGAAATGGAACAGCACTTCGACATATTTCGACCCGCTCAATGTCAAGGCTTAATGTAATACTAAATCTGTTGAACATAGGCTAAATATCAGGACAAGCAAAAGGCTTCGGCCGTGAGATCAGCGTTCGACAAAAGCTCACGCTGAGGTCCGAACGGCAAGAGGCAAAAGGTAGAATACACAATTTTAATAACTGGATTTAGTATAAAAGCTCAATGTAAAAGCTAAGTTACAGGAAGCACAGCGAAAATCTACTGCACCTAGTTTTTCAAATTCCCCGCCAGAGTTGCGTCCGCTGCCAGCTAGTGAATAGAGCGTAAAGCAGTCAGGGTGCATAAACTGTCAGGGATAAGAGGAGTCGCCAGACTAACGGAGGAGAGAGCCGCTGAATATCCTCGAACAACTGGCAACTCAATGTCTGACACCGAGGACGCAATTGTTGTCGGTCAGTCGGCATTTTTGGACTCAAGTTAGTTTTCGGAAATAATTTCTACTTCCTGAGGTGGCTGCGGAGTGGCTTTCCTAGTATCGACTTCCGATTTAGCTTCGGCCACGAGATCGTTCCACGATTCGGTCGCTTCGGCAAAGGAACTTTGCAGTTTTTCCGTCGTTTCCATGCCGAATTTAAGGCCACCTTTAATCAAGTCGCGACCAGAATCTGAGATGGATTTACCCAGTTCAGGGTTGACAGTCGCCCCGACGATGGGAGCAACAACTAGGACGGCCACAGCCCCAGCACCTAATAATAGTAACTCTTCCATGATTACCTCGCTATTTGATCACCTCTAGGGTATCAAAAAACCCTTTAGTCTAAAAGGTCAAACTGAATTAATTTGGTTTAAAGTTGGACATAGCAATGTTTGACGATCCCGATTGGTAGAGAAAGCAAGAAAGAAAATGACTCCAGCACTCGCAACCCTTGAATTAAACCTTCAGACTAACCTAAGCAACACTCAAGTCCTGCCGGTTGCAACGCGCTCGCTACGCGAGATCGCCCACCAGCCAAAAATTGACTGCCAAGTGCTGCACTCGCTGCCGGGGCGCCTTCGCCTGGGCATCCCCAAACTGGCCAGAGATTCCACATATAGCGAGAAACTGACTTATGCCCTCCAGTCCCTCCCTTGGATTGGGGAAGTCCGCATCAATCCGGCGGCAAGTTGCGCGATCATCAACTATCAGAGTCACCCCGGTTCGGAGTCCGAACAGCAGGCGGCAATTTTAGCAATCGTTCAAGAGGCAGATTCCCTCGCCCTCTTGCCAACTGCTGCTCTAGAAGCCTTAGAAGCCGAGTTAGGGAGTTTTTGGAACCAGTTCTCTGGGGAACTGCAAAACTTGTTGACTGGATATGAAGGAATAGGAAAAGAAATTCTCAAGGCGATCGCCATCGCTAGTTTGATCGTAGGAATTGCTGGGGTGATCTTGCCCCTGCTACCAGGAACGCCCTTCTTGCTCCTGTCCCATTTCTGCTTCCTAGCTTGCTCCTAATTAAGATGATTAACGTTGAACAAGTAGGGGGCGAGTGCGACCCGCCCGTTCGAGAGGGTGCTCTCCAAATCGTCCATTCTACCCCAGGCCAACTGCGGGTGCGCTTGGCTTGGCTGAGATGTTATCCCTTCTTGCACGAACCCCTGTCCACCTCAATTTTGTCCTTAGCAGCCGTCAGAGAAGTTCACTTGACTCCAGCGATCAACTCGATCGTCGTCTGCTACGATCCCCAGGGCATGACCGAAAAAGCCTTTCAGGAAAATTTCTGTCAGCTACTCCAACAACTCACTCCCGCCCACGGGCTTCGGTGCTGTGAGGCCGATAACTGGTGACACGACTTCGCCTGGGGAAGGAATCTTCTCCGAAGCAGCCGTTACTGGAAAAATTCAGGAAGTTGGCGGCAAGCTCATCGGCTCCTCCGTCGGCCGGGTAATGGGCAATTAGTCAATAATGCAGGTTAAACTGTTAGTGAAAATAGCCGATCGAGCGGTATAGAGATAGTAAGTGATTATGGATTTAGAAGCTTTGTTGTTAGGCATCGAGCCAGTGGCGGCACTGGGCGTTGGGGCAGCAGCTCTGGCTCTCGCCCCTCTCATTAGTGCTTTGGGTAATCCAGAGGTAGGAAAGTCTCTAGCAGAGTCCGGCCGCGACCTCACTAAAAGTGGCATTAAATGGGGACTAGAAACGTTCGAGAAGGTGCAAGAAACTGCAGCTGAAGTCAGTGAGTCTTGGAACGATCTGGTAGCAGAAGCCGAGGCAGAAATTAGAACTGCCAAGACTTCAACCAAGCCCGAGGCACCCACAGAAGTGGAAATTGCCGAATAATTACCCAACCCGATAGTTCTGGGGTAATCTCAGGAGGATAAAAGTAATGGCCAATCCAGATTCATCAGCCTCAGCAAAGGAACAAGTTACTCAAAATCCCGCCGATTTCCTAGCTGCTGCGCAGCGTATGGCGAACCAGATAGCGAAGGCGGCAAAAACCGCAGGGGAAGCAGCCGCCCAGCAATGGCAAGCAGCAAGCGACTCCGTTCTCGAAGCCGCTAACCCCCTCCTCAAAGCCACCCAAGATACTGGCCAAGCTCTCGTGGAAACGGCTGGGGCGGCGGTCAAACCCTTGGCTGAACAAACCAATCAAGTGGGACAGACCGCCCTGCAAACGGCAACGGCAACCGCAGAGTCCGTCGTCTCAGCTACTGGGCAAATTGCTGACCAGATCAGCCAAGCAGTGGATCCAGCGGCCGTGGGTGGTGCTTTTCTAGGGATGTCGGCGGGACAAGTGGCCGGTGGAATAATCGGCGGGGCCATCGGTTCGGCGCTTGGACCGGGCGGGGCGGTTTTAGGCGCTCAAGTGGGCGCTTTTGCTGGCAGCGCCACCGGAGCAAAGTTAGGCTATGATGTCACCCACGAAATTGTCCACCCCGAACCAGACAAGGCTCAGAGGGGAGCAAATCCGATCGAGATCGCAGAACACCTGAGCAAGAAAAGCGGCGAGAAGCTCGGTGAAACCCTGGGGACTGCGGGGGGCGCAATTGTGGGGACGGTCATCGCCGGGCCTGCGGGCGGCATGGTAGGCGCTCTGGCCGGAGAGGTTTTGGGGGGACAGTTAGGGACAGATGCAGCAGTTGCCTTAAATCAACAAGTCGAGCGGCAAGGAAAACCCTCTCAGGAAGCTCCGTCCGAACAGACAGACGTGAGAGATTGGACGATCAAGACAGGGAGCAGTTTTGTCGGGGAAACAGGAAGTGCTTTGGTGGGAGGGGCGATCGGCAAGTTAGTCGCTGGTGCAGCGGGGGCAGAGATCGGTCGGAGCTTAGGAGCGATCGCTGGCAAGAAAATCGACTGGACATCTCCGCCTCAACCGAGTTCGCCTCCGCAACCACCCCAAGACGGTCAAGAGAACCCCCCCCATGTCAGCTAAAAACAAATTTTTGCTCTTGCTGCTGATCTTCGTACCAATCACTCTTGCTGCTGAGTGGCTGAAGTTATCACCTGTCCTCGTCTTTGTCCTCTCTGCTTTGGCGATCGTTCCCCTAGCGGCCTTCATTGCTGAAGCAACGGAAGTCATTGCCGCCATTATTGGCCCGACCCTAGGCGGTCTGCTCAATGCCACCTTTGGCAATTTAACGGAAATGGTCGTCTCAGTAGTGGCGCTTAGGGCGGGATTAGTCGAGGTGGTCAAGGCGAGTATTTTAGGGGCGATTATTGCCAATTTACTCTTAGGATTGGGGTTGGCAATGTTCTTAGGAGGCTTGCGTTTCCAACAACAAAATTTTGTACCAGAAATTGCTCGCCTCAATGCCTCTTCCTTGCTGCTTTCTGTGTTAGTTTTGCTGACTCCCAGTGCCATTCACTTTACTTCCGACGGTTTGCCGAAAGCTGCCATCCAGAACTTTTCCTATGCGGCTGCCATTTTGTTGCTAATTTTTTATGGATTAAGCCTCATTTTCTCCCTTAAGTCTCAGCAAGATGTGGAAGGATTAAATGCGCTAGAAGCAAGAGAAAATCAGCCTCAGCCTGTCAGCGGTCGCAACGCGCTCGCTACGCGAGACCGCCGCTTGGCCAAATTTGGAAAACCCGTCACAATTCTGCTTATCTGTACCGTTGCTCTAGTGGTCACTTCAGAAATTCTGGTGGGGAGTCTAGAAGAGACGGTAAAAGTATTAGGCTGGACCGAGCTATTTACAGGTATTATTTTACTGCCCCTTTTTGGCGGAGTCGTGGAATACATTACTTGCGTGACAACCGCCCTCAAAAATAAGATGGATTTAACGGTGGCGGTATCTATTGGCTCGACTTTGCAGGTGGTTCTATTTGTGGCTCCACTTTTAGTTCTAGTGAGCCTATTCTTCCCGACTCCTCTCTCCCTAGAATTTAACGTTTTTGGTATGTTTGCGGCTACGGCGGCAGTTCTCATCACCAGTTCGATCAGTTCTGATGGCCAGTCTAATTGGCTAGAAGGAATTTTATTGTTAATTTTATATGCCGTTTTAGGTACAGCTTTTTATTTACATCCTTAGATTTCATCCCTGTTATGATTAATTCTTTAATTGGTTCGGTGATAGGGGGATTGTTCTTGATTGCTCTTCCCGTTCAAGCCTCACCTAAGTTAAGAGTCGGTGTCTATGTTTCACCGCCTTATGTCATAGAAAATCAAGTGTTAACTGTTAATGATATTTCCTCCCTAAATAAACCTTCGCCTTCTCCAAAATCTTCGGACTACCCACCGAAAAGCACAACGAAGTTTGATGGGATTAGTATTGAGATTTGGCAAAGAATAGCCAGTTCAGAAAATTTAGAATACGAGTATTATATAGTTAAGAAAGTTGATACAGGTATTAATCAAGTTGCTAATGGCACTCTCGATTTGCTCGTCGGACCGATCTCAATTACACCAGAAGGTCTGAAAAAAGTCGCCTTTACTCAGCCTTACTATAGCTCCTATCTGGCCCTACTCATTCCCAGCCATCCCCCTAACCTCTGGCAGTTGATTCATCCCTTCTTGCAACGAGCGGCGATCCTAACGGTGCTAGGACTTGTACTGCTATTGTTTTTAGTATCTAATGTCATCTGGTTTGTTGAACATAAGCGCAATCCCGAACAGTTTCCTAAAAATTATTTTAAGGGGGTGCGAGAAGCTTTCTGGTTTGTGTCAGTTACCACAACAACAGTCGGCTATGGTGATAAAGTTCCAGTGACTGGAACTGGCAGATTTATTACTTATCTATGGATGTGGATTTCCCTGGCGATTACCTCTTCAATTACGGCAGGTTTGGTGACAACTTTTACCCTAGCATTGACCCAGCAACCTGCTAAAAAGTTGAGCAATCTTCAAGATTTACAAAATAAAAAAGTTTCCCTATTAGCAGGAAGTTCTTATTTTATGAATCTCACCTCTGAATATAAAATTACTCCTGTTTTGGCCAACAGCCTATACCAAGCCATTAATTTAATGTATAGCGGTCAAGTAGAGGCGGTTCTTGATGGCGATCGAGTCTTAAGATATTATCTCAAGCAAAATCCGAAGGTAGCTTTGACAACTGTGCCTATTTATTCGTCTTTCTTGACCTACGGCTTTGTCTTACCTCAAAATAGCCCCCTCCTCAATAAATTCAACATTGATATACTTCAGATGCAGCATAATAAGGAAATTCCAAACATTATTGATAAGTGGATTGAGTGATAGTCTTTTTTCTTTGCTTACTCTAAGCGATCGCTGCAAACATTCCCTTTAATTTCTCTGTAAGTTGATGTAACTCTGCAATGATAAAACTCAACGATCTTACTTCTTCAGTTTGATCTTCTGGAATGGTTTCTAAATAGTCCGTTAACCTATGTAAACTTCGGTTAAAATTGGGCATAGATAAAGAGTTAATCCCTGTTTGTTGGATTTGTTGCAGATTCTCAAATGTTTTCGTCACCTGTTCAATAAACTCATCTAATCCCGGCAGTGTTTGGGAAGGCTGAAACTGCTGAAGATGTTGTCTAAGGGTAGTCACTCCATTAATAAAACTAACCCCATTGAGAATCAATTCTGTTGTTCCCACCACATTACCCTGAAATTGCTTTGGTTCTCGTTTCATGCGCTGGACAGTAGCCAAAGCATTATCACTAGCTAATTCAGCTTGACGGCGGCTTAAATCTAAGATTTTGGCACTTTGAGCTTGTCCTTGATAAGCAGCGGCCACAGTTTGAAAATAACTGATACTCTTTTCTAGTAAAATGCCAATTCTTCGGGGTAAGGAACGTCTCTGCCAAATTGGCCAAAGATAGTAACTGATGACTGCCAAAACTCCCCCCAATACAGTATGAAAAACCCTCGTCTCGGCTAACTGCCAATCTTTGGGTACGTCTAGATCCAGAATCAGCACAATTAGCATGGTCAGAAAGAGCATAAAGAAAGCATAATTAACAAAACGGAAGGCAGCAGTTAGGGCAGCTAAGATAATTGGAATTATTATTAGTAGGTTTAGATCTTGAATCTGCAAAACTATGGGAGTTGCTAAGATTACTCCTAAAATAGTGCCACCAATGCGCTGTATAGCCTTTTGGATTGTGCCACCATAATCCGGCTGGAGAACAAACAGCACGGTTAAAGCTATCCAATAACCGTGATGCCAATGGAGTAGAATGGATACCAACATGGCAAAAGTAGTGACAGTGGCTAGACGCATAGCCGCAGTAAAATTAATCGACTCAAAAGTCCAGTTATTTTTCAATATTTCCCAAAAAGGGGTGACAGGGGTTAAGGGAACTGATTGGAGTGTCACCTCGACTTGCTTTTGGTGATCGAGGAGTAGGGTAATAGTGGCATCAATTTGTTCTGCCAGATTGTTCAGAATTAGGATGAGTTTATGGAGATTAGGTGTGGTGGTTTCCGGGGAATTACTGCCAATACGGAACTTTTTCTTTAAGTCTTGCACTTGCTGCTGTAAAGTTGTGAGCATCGCTAAGGTTTCTTGAGCAATTTCTTGGCGATCGCTTGTATTTCTCAATTTAACTATATCATCCAGGGTTTTCATTACCTCGATCAAGGTTTGGCAGGCTTGCTTAAGCTCCGGTCCCATCTCAGCCAATTCTCTCTTGTTTTGTCCGACAACCACTTCTGTCAGAGCAATTACTTCCCGATAAATATCAGTTAGCTTCTCAATCAAAAAAATCAAGCGCTGGCCTTCAATATGAGTGCCGGGTTGACTAATATAAACCTCGTGCCAGAGGCTACGAGCTTGGGCGATCATTGTTCCAGTTTGATGTTGTGCTTGGGATGTTTCTACATCCCAGAGTTCGTCCTTATCGGCAATCTCAACTCGGGCAACAGTTTCGAGAAAATGGGTCAAGCTTTGGTAACTGGTAATGATGGCTTGTTTAACTGGCCTGTAGGGATCGTTGAGCCCTATTACCCAGGGTCGAACCATTACCCAAATGCCGGCCAATAAGAGTAACCAAAATCTTTCTAGGGCCAGATCCAGATTGCCGGGTAGGTGAGTAGAGATCAACCAAAACACTGCCACTACCTGTCCGATGGCTGTAGCTGTACTTCCCAGCACACTGATAAAGTTGAAGAGCAGCAACAAGGGAAAAGTGAGGATAACCAGCAACCAAGGCATCTGGCCAGTCACTGTTCCCAGACTCATGACCCCGGCACAGCCTAGGGTAGCGATCGCCAATCCTAATAATTTATCTCGGTAACTCACAGACAGGCTACCCAGGAATAAATTAATCAAAAATGCAGCCAGAGCAGGTAAAATGATGAGCTTGAGATTACCCATCAAGAGGCCGATGAGCAAGGGTAGGGCTATGGCGATCGCTGATTGGATGCCATAGAATAACCTTAGTTTACTCAACTCAGGGTGAATTTTCTTCATGACTGTAAATGGGATTAGAGATTGCATTGACAACCAAACCGATAAGGGACTTGCGCTTTGATAATGTGCCATATGGCGAACGCAGTTCGCCCCTACATTGTGGACAAAATCCGTTACTGTAGGGGCGCAAAGCTTGCGCCCTGATCGATCGCTCAGGTTTGCTGATCACCCTAAGTAGGGCGAGAGCCTTCGAGATGTTAGGGACTTGCGCTTTGATAATGTGCCATCTGGCTGGTCTGATTCTTCTACAGAGCGATTTTCTGGTTGGGATATTATTCCCACGCAAGTCCCTAACCACTACTGCCAAGGTGAAGGAAAGAAAAGAGTGAAAGAGGGTCAGGCGCCGGACCTAAAAAAATACTTTATGCTTCATTTTTGAAACTACCCGGTTGTCAGGAGAGATGTCTGGGCAGACTATTGATACTCTCAATGTTAACCTTAAACCAACAGTTACTCATCCTTTTCTATGGCAGAGAGCGATTCTGGTCCCACATCCCCATTGGATATCTTGGGCAACATTCCAGCCCGATTTTTAGAGGCCAAGCACCGGCTCAACCGGGTCGTCCTGTGGGCGGCAATTGTTGGCATTCTAGCTGGTTTAGTGGGTACTGGCTTTCGGATGACCGTACACCACATCCTCCAGCAACGGCAACAACTGGCTGCTGCTCTGGCTGATTACCCGATTCTGAATTGGTTAATCCCTAGCCTGGTAGCCGGGGGGATGGTCTATGCCAGCTTCTGGCTGGTGCGGAGGGTAGCGCCGGATACGGCTGGCAGCGGCATTCCCCAGATTGAGGGAGCGCTTGACAACCTCTTGCCCTTCGATTGGCTGCGAGTTCTGCCGGTTAAGTTTTTTGGCGGAATGCTCTCCATCGGGGCGGGGATGATTGCTGGTTTTGAAGGGCCGACCATTCAAATCGGAGGCGCTATCGGTAAGATGGTGGCTGCTTTCGTCGGGGCCTCCTCTGAACAGGCGCGTATCCTGATCGCTTCGGGAGCAGGAGCAGGATTAACTACAGCTTTCAATGCCCCGATCGCCGGTATCTTGTTTGTCACCGAAGAAGTGCGCCCCAAATTTGACTCGTGGATATTGTCCTACCGTTCAGTGATGGTTGCCTCTATCACGGCGGCCATTGTCCTCAGGCTGCTTGTGGGTCAAGAGGGTTTCATGAAAATCAGCCATTTCGAGAGAGTTCCTCTAGATACTCTCTGGATGTTCGTGATTTTGGGGGTTGGGCTGGGAATCGTTGGCTATTATTTTAATTTTTTCCTGTTTCGTTCCCTAGACTGGTTTGGCCGGCTGCGGGGACTTCCTTACCAACTGCTGGGGTTATTGGTGGGAAGTGCGATCGGTTGGCTCGGTTGGCTCTACGCTCCCTTAGTTGGCAGTGGCGATCAATCGGTCATCTGGACTTTTAATAGTGAAGCTCCAGGAGCGGTCTTGCTGCTGGTTTTCTTAGGGCGCTTTCTCCTGACAATGATTTGTTATGGTTCCGGGGAAATTGGCGGGATTTTTGCCCCCATGTTAGCCCTGGCTACTCTATTCAGTTTAGGGTTGGCACAAGTGTGCGATGCTTGGTTTCCGGGTCAACTGCCCCAACCTGGAGTTTTTGCCGTCGCTGGGATGGGGGGATTAGTGGCGGCCACGGTCCGCGCTCCCCTCACCGCCGTCATGTTGGTGATGGAATTGACGGATAATTTTTTGGTGGCGCTGCCAATTTTACTGACTTGTATCTGTGCTGCCATCACAGCCCACTTTTTAGGCGGTGAACCTGTTTATAGTGTCTTGCTCAAGCGAATTTTGGACAAATTAGAGCGGCAACCCCCCAGCGATCGGATTTAACCCATTACAAGAAAACGGGTTTCTCAAAGAAAACCGGTTTCTAAATAGTTTCTTGAAGAAACCCGTTTTCTAGGTGACTTAGACACTTAAACAAAGAAATTACCCACTGGAATGCTCCCTAAAGCTGGTAAAGTGCCAGTAAATCCGGTGATATTTATTAATAAATCATTGCTGGATTGGAAGCCAGCCGTGCTATCATTAATAATCAGGTAGGTTCCAGCTATTGCAACGGTTGTTACTTGCACTAAGGCGGCACTATTAACCCCTAATCCTTGATTACCCGTAGTGGCTCCATTGGCCTCAGTAAATACCTGATTGATTAAATTCTGTAAAGTAGTGACAGTGCTATTAGCAGCGCGACTGAAATTGCTAGGCGCATTCATGGCGAGTCCACTTTGAGTTAGTAGGTAAATTTTATCACTATTGATGGCAAAATCTGTGATGCGATCGCTTGTTGATATGGTAGATTGACCAAATTGGAAGATAAAGGTATCTGCACCTAAACCACCAGTTAAAGTATCAATTCCCGCACCTCCATTGAGTGGAAATCAATACCGAGAGGTCAAGCTGGTTGAGTAATTCTGGCAGATTGAGGCTGTACTCATAATTGACCGGCACTGCTTGGCGCTGAGACTGACTCGCTGCTGGCTCTTGAGTATCTGAAAACTGGTTAGTTTTGAGCGGCAAGCTGTCCATAGAGTTTTTTTATATAGATTAAAATCAATTATTAAAATTGACTATTGTCTATGGTTTATTATGGTTTCAGTGGGTATTAATGGGGGTTATTATAAACAAACCAATCAATATTATTTATAAAGTTTTTTGAACGGCTCTTCTGGTTTATGTGTGGAAACGAGGTCTATTCTCGCGAAACAGGTGCAAGATTTTGAGAGAATCGTGCTTCAAAATCTTGCGTCTTCATCAGTCCGCATCCTGTAGGGGCGAAGCATTCGGATAAAAAATCTACGGTTTCACCGATAGGTTATTGCCCGAATACTTCGCCCGTACTTTTTGCCGCAAACCCCTAGATAGAGTCCTATAGCAGCGGGCAGAGGACAGCAGGATTTTCGCCACTTCTACCCCCTTTTAGAGAGATTCTTCGCTCATGGAACCATCTTCCTGCACCCAGGCGAGATTTTTGATCATCCGATCGCGGGCATAGGTGCGAATTTGTGCCTCGCTGCGACCACCTAAATCGATCGCCACCCTCAGATTAGGATCACTGGTGCGAAGGGAGCGAGCTTTACTAAAAGTCGCTATCTGGGCGTTATTACCCAAAGGGATAAACAACCAGTCGAGGGGAGGAGCTTGGGTGGGTAAAGTCTGGCCTGATAATAAACTTTCGTGCAGTTCTTCGATATTCAGGGAAAAACCGATACCCGGAGCCGATTGACCCTGGGGATGAAAAACGCCCAATAATTGATCATAGCGTCCGCCCTGGCCTAAAATACTGAGATTTTGCTGGTGATCACTAACCGCTTTGAAAACGATGCCGGTGTAGTAATCAAAGGTTTGAATCAGACTTAAATCGAGAATTAGGGGGAAAGGACTAGAGCGATCAGCATTAAGTAGCTCTACCAGGGATTTAAGGTTATTAACGGCCTTTTGGGCTGATTCTTCCTGGGCTAATGCTGCCACTTGTGCGAGGATATCGTGAGGATTACCGCGCAGCTGAAATAATTGTCGGGCTTGCTGCCGGAGAGTTTCGTTGGGATAGGGAAGATTTTCGAGGCTAACGTAGTCAAGGAGGGCTAAACAGCGTTTCACCTGTTCGCGCAAGGGACCGGGAAAAGGTGAAAGTAGGGAACGAGTCAAACCCGCTTCTCCTAAAATAATCTGCCAGTTAGGGACGGCCAAACTATCGAAACAGTCAGCCAAGAGCAGTAAAATCTCGGCGTCAGCTAGTAAACCGCCAGAAAAGAGCAATTCTACCCCCGCTTGATAGAATTCCACTTGACGACCGTGATAACCGGCGCTAGGGCGACGAAAAACGTTAGCCCGATAACAGAGACGTTGGGGATAGGACTCCCCACTCATGCGGGAGACGGCACTGCGGGCAATGGAAGCGGTTAATTCAGGGCGTAATCCCGATAGTCCTTGACTATCCCCGTGCAGTTGGATCACGGCGCTGGGATCGATCGTACCGCCTGCGGTGAGGGTATCGAGCCATTCAATAGTGGAGGTGACGATCCTTTGATAGCCCCAACGCTGAAAGACAGACTGAAGGCGATCGTTAATCCAGCCTTTTTGGGTAACTTCTAGGGGTAATAAATCCCTTGTCCCCGCCGGGGGTTGATGAATCATGAGAGTTTGCTGATCAAAATCGGTGGCACTGGTCAGTCCTATTTATTCTTTTTACCACCAAATCGAGACCAAAAACCGCTCTTGGGATCTGCTTCCTTTTTTTGTCCTTTCTGGTCTTGCATTTCAGTATTAGAATTAATTACTTTATCTAGTTCCCGTTTGCACTTAATCACCGTCGCATCTTGGGGGTTGGCTTTCCAGGCGCGATTGATATGAACCCGGGCCATGGATAGTTGATTTTGTTGCAGGTAGGCTAAACCAAGCAAGGCATGACAGATGCTATTATCCGGTTCTTCCCGCAGGGCATCGCGCAATTCTCGCAAAGCTTGGGCGGGATTATTTTGGTCAAGAGAGGCTTGAGCGCGGCGAATATAGGCTTCTAGGGGCGATTCTTTGGCTTTAGCTGGAGCTGCCGTCGTGACAGTGGCTTCCAATAACTCGGACTGGTGAGGATTGCCTTGGGAGATAAAGACTTTCTGGATAGTTTTCTTGTTGCCCTGACCTTCGGTTAAAATTAGATAAACCAGATTGAGTTCACTAAGTTGGGCGATTTTCTGATAGGTGTTTTCTAGGGCGGTATATTGATCGATTACCAAAGATTGCAGGATTTTTTGATAGGCTAATTCATAGTTAGCGGTGGACTGAGCTAATTTTCTAGCTGGTTCACTGCTGATAGTTATTTTACTCGAATCCTTGGCCATTGCCTTGCCCATTTGTGTTAAAACAAGGCGAAATTCTTCCCGAGATAGTTTGTGGCCTAGATGTTCGTAGGCTGGGTTAACTAATTTTGAGAGTAACTGATTAGCCTGTTCCCTTTCGGCGGGGGTATTAATGCGGCAGGTATCGGGATGGAGTTTATAGACGATTTTTAAGTAACGCTCGCGAATCTCCTCCTGTTCGGCATCGATCGAGACTCCTAAAATAGCGAAGTGATCGATTAAATCATATTGAAATAATCCTTGGGAAATTGGAAAAGGCATACAGCAGCTCCTAACTTTAATTGAAATGATAATCCCATTAAAACTGAAAGCTCCAAGAGGCGGCTTTTTGCAGAGCTTGGCTTAAGGGGGTGTGAATCTGTCCGTTAGTAGCCAGGATTCGCCCCGTTTCCATCAGAAAAGGACTCTCATCGTAGGCGCTAATTTTACCGCCAGCTTCTTCGATCAGAATAACTCCTGCGGCCAGATCCCAGGTATTAATCCCTCGTTCCCAATAACCATCTAAGCGCCCACAGGCCACATCGGTTAAGTCTTTGGCAGCGGAACCGCTGCGGCGTACCCCTTGGGTCAGATGGGTCAGATAACAGAATTCGGCATAATTATTATCCTGGGTTTGACAGCGATCGTAGGCAAAACCCGTCACCAGTAAACTTTTTTCTAGTTCACTGGTCCGGGAGACATGGATGGGACGACGGTTCAGGGTGGACCCTAAACCCCGGGCTGCCCGAAATAGTTCCTTTCTAAAGGGATTATAGATGACTCCCACTGCTGCTGTCCCTGCGATCAGTAGTCCGATGGAGACGACGGATACGGGATAACCGTGAGCATAGTTGGTGGTTCCATCGAGAGGATCGATCGCCCAGAGATACTCGCTATCTGTCCCTGGCAGTTTTCCCGATTCTTCTGCTAAAATCCCGTGTTTGGGAAAGTGACGGCCAATAATTTTGAGAATTTCTGTTTCTGCTCGACGATCTATTTCCGTCACTAAATCGCCCGATCGCCCTTTTTCTTCTATTGTCTCGATTTTACCCCAATTATCGAGGATAATTGTTCCCGCCGCTAGGGCGGCTTCGCTGGCAATGTCTAGGTATTTTTCTAATTGGCTGCTGGTATCTGGCACGATTAATCCCGAATCTATTCTTCATCTAAGGGTAAACCAAAACGCACTTTCCCACGAGCAAAAAAGCGACCGAATTGCAATTCATAGACTTCATCTTCGTCTTGGGTGGCTACTTCCAGATCGCCCCGGGCATAACTGACACAAAGTAAAGCATAACCTCTGGCTTTTAATTCTGGCGATAGTCCGATCGCTTCTGGTTGATGGATATCTCCTGATAATACTCTGACCGCGCAGCTGGTACAAGCTCCATTGCGACAGGAAAAGGGTAATTGATAGCCCTGTTTTTCCAGACTGTGGAGTATATAGTTATCCTCGGGAACGGTGGTGGTAATTTTTTCGCCCGTCTGACGATTGTTAACAGTGATTTGATGATATTTAGTCATAGTTTAGTTAGGTGGAAATTATAGTTATAATTTCTAGATTATCCTCATTTGATGGTCTATTTTCATCAGCCATCTTGATTATATCATAAATCATTACTGAAATGGTTATCATTTTGACAAATATTTCTTGATAACTGTTATTTTTTTTGAGGCTACTTGCTAATTTTTATGGCTCTTGAAAATTGATCTCTTTGAATCTAACTGCACCATCGATAATCGAGATTTCCTGGGAGCCAATTTGCACGATTGCATCTAATCCCTTACCGACAATTTTAACTGCTGGGGGACGACTTTTCTGTACGGTCATCACCAGAAAAAATTCCTCGCTACCTGTGGCTAAAATGCGCTCACCCGCATTAGTTTTCTCGACTTTTAAAGTCACGGGAGTTATAAAAGTTCCCTGCATATTTGCGCCATTTTGAGTGATAGTAAAACTATTGTTTCCGAGAGTGACATTTCCCTGGGTATTCATCACCCAAGTTTTATTAATAAATTCTGTTTGATCGACTTTACTTAATAATTTATCCATCAAGACGAATAATCCGGGGGAACCAGAGGAGAGACTGTAATCGACAGCGAAAGAGCGAACTAGAGCTACTTCTGCGGGTTTACTCTGAGCGGAGCCGAAGGGTGAATTAGCTCCTTTAACCCTGATTTTATCAGTTTTTAACGTAATTACTCCCGAACCATCGGGACTAGATTGAAAAGATATCGGTTTTGCCTGTCGCCAAGGCGGTGTTTTCGGAAAAATAACCGTATTTTCTGAGTTCCAGTCGCCTTTTGAGTCCTCAAAACTCGCCCAATGTCCTCCTAATCCCCAAATTCTCACACTAGCGACATCAGGAAAAGACCATCCCCCCACAAAAGGTTGCTGTTTGAGATAGATACTAGCGACAAAATCCTCTTCATTTTGCCAGCGATTACGAAAAGCATAAAATCCCTTTTGTTGATCAACTAAAACCCTAGAAAGTTGGCGTTCGGGATTTTCGGGAGTAAGATTAGATGGATAAGCAGCGAGGAAAAAAGGGGCAATATGAGGATAATGGGGGTGAAAAAGTTGTTTTTCCTGTCCTTGCAATCGCCATTTTAGCGCCGGTAGCAATGATTTATCGGTAATTCCCAATCCGATAGTTAATAAAGACACTCCTAAAAAACTCTGATGTCTGCCATAAGCAGGAATCAATAATTGACCATTTTTAGGGACAATTCTGGTTAAATAATGGGGGATTAATTGGGCTGCCGAAGAACCAGTTACTAAGTCTAATCCAAGACTATTTCGATACCCTTGCAGAAAAGGAAAAACGCCGATAACCATCGGTTCGGTGCTGTAATGATCTCCTTCTGTACCAAATCCTCGATCGCCGATCGCTGTGGTAAAATAGCGTTCAATGTGACGTTTGGCCATTTCCACCTGTGCCGAGGGATAATAGAGAGAATCGGGGGGTAAATCTTCCTTGAGAATCGCTAAACTAGCTAAACCAGCAGCACCTCTGGCCCGCGCATTCCAGTTACTAACTGCGTCTCCATTCCAGCCATTTTTGGGTGAATCACCTTTGAGAAGTTTTTTACTTTCACTGGATAACCAGCGAGTAATTTCCTGTTGGCGCTTTTCTCCCCAAAGATCATAACAAAGATCGTAGGCGAGAGCGACTCCGGCGACAATCGGAGATTGTTCTAAGATTCTTTTGCCCGGATTTTTACGGGTTTTTTCGATAATTTCCCAGGCGATTTCTGCTGACTTTCTATCTTGATTTAAAATTGCTAAAAAACAATGACCTGTGGCATGATAACCGCCATTAGGAACATAACCATCGTAATAAATTTTTTCTTGTAAACTGTTGTTTAATTGGGCGATAATAGTTTGACCGATGGGAGTTTTTGCTTTTTCTCTGAGATTAGTTAATTCTGACTTGCGAAAGATTAAACGGGGATGTTCTCGCGGTTGTAGGGGTTGATGATTAGGGACAGGATTAGGCCATAAAGGGGAAATTGTGCCATTAACTTGGTTTTGTAGTCTTCTTCCCCCTAAAGTGCCTTGATAACTGCCGATAAGTTGGTCTTGATGGGGGACAATTTCGATATTATAGATAGCTTCCCTGATTTCCGCTTGCCAAGGGTGAGTTTGAATGTTCATTTTCACCTGTAATCGCCAAGCATTGTCTAATTTAATCGTTTTTACCGTACCTTGGTGATCCACTTCTTTATTGAATTTGGGCGCGTATCCCCACACCGACGGTTGACAAACGGCACGATCGCAGCTTAAATCTAGGGTAATATATTGATAAACGGGTTTATCTTGCCACAGTTTCCAAACACCATGTTTCAGGGTTAAACGAAGGTTGCCGGTTAATAATTGCGGATCGATGGTTTCTTGACTAGGTGCGCTTGTACCACCTAGCAAAAGTAAGGGAATGGCCGCTAAAAAAGGAGATATTTTCATATTAAACAAGCAAGGGGGAATATAAGGTATTCTAGGAAGAATAATCTCCAAATAAATTGGTAGAATTGGCTGATTTCGCTTTTATCTTCTAAATTTACCCTGCGACTACGCCACCACAGAAGAAGAAGTAGGAGCAGATGGGCGACAATGGCCAGAGAAGAATTAATTCCGCTTATCCCCAGGAGGCCGACGGCAATCATCCCAGCATAACACAGAGAAATTGTCAATAGGGAAATTATTAAGATTTTTTGGCGGCCAAGAAGCAGGGTAAAAGTGGTAATTTGGTAAATGCGATCGCCTTCTAGATCAGGAACATCCTTAAAAATAGCAATCGAAACGGTGAAAACGAGAATAAAAGCTGTTAAAATCCAGACTGAGGGATAGATAGACTGGTTTTGATTAATAACTGTGTTGTAGTGGCGAAAAAGACCTAAATTAACGATAACACCCCGGACGGTAAAAATACAGAAGGCTGCCCAGAGGGGAAAGCGTTTTAAACGCACTGGTGGCAAGGAATAGGCAGTACCGATGAGTAAACTAATCCCCACGGTGATTAAAAGCCAAAAACCACCGATAAAAGCCATTATAACTGCTAAAATACCGCTTAAACCCACGATTAATCCGCCTGTTAGCCGAGAAAATTCGCCCTTTGCTAGGGGAAGATGGGGTTTATTGATTTTATCGATGTCGATGTCTTCCAACTGATTTAAACCGACGATATAGACATTACCTGCAAGACAAGCGACCCAAGTGAGCAATAAAACTGGCCAATGGCTAAAAAAATCGCTAATATTGCCTAAAGCAATTAAATACAGACTTAAAACACTCAAAGAAGTGCCGATAATCGTATGGGGACGGGAAAATTTCCAGAGACTCCCTAACCGGTGGAGAAAGTTAGGCCGGGGATGGTTAACTGGAAGAAAAGGAGCTTGATTCATAAAAAAAATCAATCCTAGGACAAGTAATCTGTTAAGATGATAATCCAGACTCAAACCCTGTGGAGAGGTGGCAGAGTGGTTGAATGCGGCAGACTCGAAATCTGCTTTAGGGTCACACCTAACGTGGGTTCAAATCCCACCCTCTCCGTGGAACTGATAACTTAGTGCTGTCGTTAAGGAGCTTAAGGGATGTAGCGTCGTCCTGGGTGGTTTCCGCAAGAGCAAAAGCTTTTCTACTCTCCCCAACTTCTTCACTGTTTCATGGCCAGGGTCAAACCATCACCAATGGGAATAATACTGATATTGACCCGTTCATCCTGCTGAATTTTGGCATTAAGGGAACGGATAATTTTGGTGCGATTATCATTGCTATGGGCCGTCGCTACCCGTCCTGACCAAAAAACATTATCAATAGCGATAATTCCGCCGCTTCTGACCAATTGTAACGCCCGTTCGTAGTAGCAATCATAATTACTTTTATCGGCATCGATAAAGACAAAATCAAAACTATTACTTTCTCCCCCGGCGATTAATAGATCTAGAGTCTCCAGGGCTGGGGCAATTCTTAAATCGATTTTATCAGCGACACCGGCCTGCTGCCAATAACGACGGGCTATACTGGTATATTCTTGGCTCAGATCACAGGCGATCAGCTTGCCTTGGGGGGGTAAAGCTAAGGCCACCACTAGCGCACTATAACCAGTAAAAACCCCTATTTCTAGGGTTTTTCTCGCTCCGATCGCCTGTACCAAAAAAGCCATAAACTGACCTTGTTCGGGGGCAATCTGCATGACTGCCAGGGGTTGAGAGGCAGTTTCTTGACGTAATTGAGCTAAAATCGGAGATTCTCGCAGACAGATAGATTGATAATAGGAGTAAAATTGTTGATCGAGTCCAAGAGTTTGATGAGCCATAAAAAAATTGCTAAAGAATAGAGTTATCGAGTAAAATTCTGGGTAGTCTGAAGCTAGAGAGACCGTATTGGTTAACCAACAGGAAGACTTGGCAGGAAGCAAATCATGATGAAACCCGACTCGGATCATCTCTTTAACGAAGATCTCGAACAGTTGTTAGAGAGTTTAGAAGACAAAGACACCGACGGTAATGAGGCTCTAGACGAACTCAGCTTTTTATGGGAGCAGAGTGCCTCTCCAGCAGCCAGTTCTGGGGACTCTCTTAGCCAAATTCCGTTTTCCTTGACCTCAGAACAGGAATTAGAGGAACTGTTTGGCAATAGCATCAATTGGCAAGATGCTCCAACTAATAATCTTTATTCTACCCGTGAGCCTGCTCCCAAGGCAGAACCGGAAGATGGGGATGATCTCGCATATCTGCTGCTAGAAAATGCAGCAGCTCCAGACTCAGAAGCAATTATAACCATCAGCCACCCTAATTTTTACGACAGCCTTGAAGACTTAGAAGCTTTTTTAGAAAAACCGACACCACCAGCGCAATTGCCACTAGCAGAGATATTTGAATCTCTAGAGGTTCTCCTCTGGGAATCCCCAGCAGCGAATCCGGTGGCTGAGACAGAACTTCGCCAAGGGCTAGAATCACTGGAAATTGCGCCAGAAAGTCTTCTAGAGGATGAATTTAACGATTTAGAAAAACTTCTCGAAGAAAGCAATCAGGTGATGGCAACAAATCCAGCTGCTAGTTTTAGTGCACCAGTGGGATCAAATAACCTGCGTCCCCTTGTCAGTAAAGCTTTTGAACAGACCATGCGGGTGCCGATCAAACAATTGGATAACCTTAGTAATCTGATCGGGGAATTGGTGGTTAAACGCAATCGTATTGAAGAGGAACAGGAGCGCCTGCGTCTCTTTTTAGATAATTTGCTAACCTGCGTCCAAAATCTGAGCGATGTGGGCATTCGGATGCAGGATCTCTATGAAAGAACCCTCCTAGAAGGGGCTTTACTGGCTAGTAACAATTCTGGCGGTGCCATCGGTTACGGTAGAGTTAAGGGAGAAAATCAGGGTGATTCGTCCATGACTGGCGAACTAGATGCCCTAGAGATCGATCGTTTTACCGATTTCCATTTATTATCCCAAGAGATGATCGAATTGATCGTGCGCGTGCGAGAATCGACCTCTGATATTCAATTTGTCGTCGATGAAACCGATCGGGTGACGCGCAGTCTGCGACAGGCCACCACCCAACTACAGGAAGGGATGACTAAATCGCGCATGGTTCCCTTTAGTGAAACTGCTGATCATCTACCCCGGGCAATTCATGATATTTCCCTAAAACTGCATAAACAAGCCAAATTAAAAGTGGAGGGGGGTGATGTTCTCATCGATAAGATGATCCTTGAACATCTCAATAGTCCTATGATCCATCTGGTTAACAATGCGATCACCCACGGTATTGAATCACTCCAAGAACGTAGGGCCAAAGGGAAACCTGTCCACGGAACCATCTGGGTTCGGGCATTCCTACAGGGCAATCAAACCGTGATCACCGTTGGTGATGATGGGGCCGGTATTGATGCTGATCAGGTGAAACGCAAGGCGATCGAAAAGGGACTGATCGGCGATCGGGAAGCGGAAAACCTCAGTCCCCAAGAAGTCTATGAACTTCTCTTTCACCCCGGTTTTAGTACCAAAGATCAGGCCGATGATTTTTCTGGTCGTGGGGTGGGTTTAGATGTGGTGCGTACCAGTTTAATCGACGTGCGCGGGACGATTACTATTGACTCGGTACTGGGGAAAGGAACCACTTTTACCATCCGTTTACCCCTAACCCTAAGTATCTGTAAGGCCCTCTGTTGTGTTAGTAATCATGCGCGCATCGGTTTCTCCATGGACGGAGTGGAAGATATGAAGGATTTCCGGGCCAGCGAGATGCAAATCGATCAGGAGGGACGGTGCTGCGTTTTCTGGCAAGATACTTTACTACCCTTCCGACCCTTAAGGGAATTGCTTTCCTACAATCGGCAACTAAGTCGCGGTAGTTTCTACACTGGCAAACAGGAGGAAGACTCTTTTTCGATCGTGATCCTGCGTGGTGGTAATAATCTCCTTGCGGTACAGGTGGATCAAGTGATCGGGGAACAGGAGATCGTGATCAAACAGATTGAAGGACCGATTCCGAAAACGCCTGGGATTGCTGGGGCGACGGTTTTAGGCGATGGTACGGTGATGCCGATCGGCGATGTGTTAGAGTTAATCGACATCGCTAGGGGTCGTCTGCGTATCGATAACGCTGGTCTTTTGCCCCAACCTGTACCGCCTGTAGATGTGGAAATTAGCCAAAAATCCGAGGCTATGGTTCTGATTGTCGATGATTCGATTACTGTCCGGGAATTGCTCTCTTTAAGCTTTAGTAAAGCCGGTTATCGTGTGGAACAGGCCCGGGATGGTCAAGAAGCTTGGGAAAAATTACGCGGCGGTTTGCCCTGTGATATCGTTTTCTGCGATATCGAGATGCCCCGCATGAATGGCCTAGAATTACTGTCTAATTTGCAAAAAGACCCCCGATTAGCGGCGATTCCCGTGGCTTTGTTGACCTCCCGAGGCTCGGAACGTCATCGTCAGGTGGCGGCGAAATTAGGGGCTAGTGGCTATTTTACCAAACCCTACACGGAAAGAGATTTACTCTCGGCAGCTGAAAGAATGATTGCGGGGGAGGTGTTACTAGCTAATAGTATTAAAGCGACTCCTAACCCGTCTTGATCCCCCGATACAACGATTATTGACAGTTTCTCTGCGATATCGAAATGCCTCGCCTGAATGGGTTAGAATTGCTCTCTCATCTGCAAGAGGATGAACAACTTCAGGGGATACCAGTGGCGATAATTACCTCGCGCGGGACGCAAAAAATGCAGCATCTCGCCGCCGCTAAAGGGGCAAAGGGTTATTTTGTCAAGCCCTATACTGAGGATGTTTTACTTTCAGCAGCCCAACGTTTAATCGCTGGTGAGGTATTAATCCAGAAAGAAAATTCCGTGGATTAAGTTCAGTTGGATTTAAGTTTTATCGAGGAGAATTTCCACTAAGGTTTTTACCGTTTTCTCTAATTGTTCAACCCGCTGCTCTAAACTAAGAGAAGGACTGGGAGGTTTTAAACCATGAATCGCTTCTAAAAATGCCTCCCATCCCTTTGAGCATTTAATATTGTAGGCTTCTTTATAGGCTTTATAGGCATTATTATAGTTACCGTAAAGGGAGATAATATCATCTTTAGTTAAATTTCCTTCGGGCAAAGACTTATAGGCAATATTTAAATCATGATCGCTTAAACTATTTAAAACGTCTTGCAAGCGAACAGTCAAAGTGGCCGTAATTCCGTAAACTTGGGCGGCATTTTTTAGATCTTGCTGGTGCAAATCTTCTAGGTTAGCAATTAATTTACTGATTCTAGACATGATTGATTTTACTCCTTAACTGATTTATTTATCTAGCAAAGATTTGTTGATATTTGACTGACCACTCCCCATTTGTGGCCGGTCAGGATCGGAAGGCAAGTTATTATCGATCGAACCAAAATCTTCCCAGTTATCATCGAGAAATAGAGATTTCAATAGAGTCCATAAAATAGTTAGCTTTCCATATACAGACTTAGTACTACGGACATTATGAGCCGCCACTTTTACTTCCATTTCGATCTGTTTTAATTCAGCAATAACTTTCTCTCTCGCCGCCGTAATTTTGGCTTTTTCTTCAGTTAAATTCCGCATTTCTGAAGTTAAAGAATCTAATTCTTTTTGCAGGTCAATATTAGTGGCAGATATTTCAACAATTTGGTCTTTTAAATGACTATTATCATCTCGATATTGCTGATTCCATCGTTTATATTGTCCTTGAGAGCTTCGCAGGGACTTAATTACAGCAACCGCTTCTTGTAACTCCCGACTATCTGGATAATTTCTAGCTAGTTTATAGAGAGAATCTACTCGATCATCGATGTCCATTTTCATGTACCTCTTTACCTAGATAATCTTATGATACCCAAGCTTGCCGATAAAATTAACCAGAAGAACCAGCCTTTTGGAAAATCATTAAATGTTGTTGGGGCAAAGTCTCGATAATTTCTGCTGGCACTAAACCGACGGCGGCCATTTCTTTTTCTACCTGTCTGCGGGTCATTTTATGAAGGGCCTTGATGGGAATCAGAGGGTTTTCACGACGGTATTCTACTAATACCACCCTACCATCGGGTTTTAAGGATTTGACCAGATTGTCCATCATCTCGCGGGGAGAGGAAAACTCGTGATAAGCATCCACCATTAAAGCTAAATCGATCGCATTTATAGGCAATTTAGGCTCGGTTTCTGTCCCGAGAATTGTGGTGACATTCTTAACTTGGTTTTCCTCGGCTAAAAAATTAATTGCCCCTAACATTTCCGGTTGCACATCGACAGCGAAAACTTGTTCTACTAAATTCGCCATAGGAAAACTAAAATAACCTGTACCTGCGCCGATATCTGCCACTAGATCTGTGGGTTTTAGATGTAGTGCGGTGATCAGATCATCGGGTTTTTCTGTGAAACGGCGACTAGGACGTTCTAACCATAACATTTCTTGGTGTCCCATGACTTTAGCGATTTCCCGTCCTAGATAAAATTTACCGATACCATCGCGACTATGAAGTGATCGAATCTGATAATATTGCTGCGGTGCTGAAACTGAAGCATCATAGGTAAGATTTAATAATCCGAAACCGCAGAAAACCACTATTAGAAACGAGACAATTAAGAAAAATTTTTGCTTAAATAGCATCGGGATTAAAGACGGTGGGCTAGAAAAAATAAATTCCCTGTCCGGGACAGGGAAAACATCCATCTTGATCAACAAAACAATTTAGTCTAAAAATCCCATTAAAGTTTCGGGATCATCGATTTCATTGGAAGCAACGGGACGATTACCCATGACTGTATAAGTTTCGCTAATGTGCAGATGACTGAGAGCGATCGGACGATTGCCGGAGATCGCCAGAGTGCTGCTAACTTCCATCCCACTGGATACCACGGGACGAGCGCTACCGACGGAAGAATAGGTACTAACCACTTTCAGATGGCTAACTTCTACGGGACGGCCCCCCGGTAACATTTCATCTTCTTTAAAATGAAGATGGCTAGTACCGATGGGACGATTTTCCGGTAGTCGGTCTTCGGGTTGATAGAGTTTTAATCCCTTGGATTCCTTATCGGCACTACCTTTGACCGAAAGAGCGACCACTTCTTTATCCTTGGCGGTTTTAGCTGTAGTAGCTTTGCCGCGCGAGCTGCTGGTTTTTTCTTCTGTAGTTGCTGGGGTTTGAGTCCCGTTCGTTTCTAGATTTTCCACCGTCATAACCTGATACTCCTTTCCGTTAATAGCTTCGGGGAAACGATAAGATTTAAGTTTAGGGTATTGTCGAAGACTTTTAATCTTTTTTTAAAATCCTCTCTAATATTAAGATACATCTTTCTTTCCCCAAAACCCTATCAGTGTTGGTAATTTGATTGATAATTTATTTTGCCTGTTCTCTACACCTAGCCGCTAATGACCGCTTTTCAACTACAAGCACCCTTTCAACCCACCGGGGATCAACCGGCAGCGATCGATAAATTAGTAGATTCCCTGCAAAACCAGCATCGTTTCCAAACCCTCCTGGGAGCAACCGGTACAGGCAAAACCTTCACCATTGCCGCTGTGATCGAAAAAATTGGCAGGCCTACCCTCGTCTTAGCCCATAATAAGACCCTGGCCGCCCAATTGTGTAACGAATTGCGGCAATTTTTCCCTAATAACGCCGTGGAATACTTTATCAGCTATTACGACTATTATCAGCCGGAGGCTTATATTCCCGTCAGCGATACCTACATCGAAAAGAGTTCTTCGATTAATGATGAGATCGATATGCTGCGCCATTCGGCCACGCGATCGCTGTTTGAACGCAGGGATGTGATCGTCGTCGCTTCGATTAGTTGTATTTATGGTTTGGGAATGCCAGCGGAATACCTAAAAGCGGCGATTTCCTTAACAGTTGGTCAAGAGTTCGACCAAAGGCAATTATTACGCGCTTTGGTATCAGTGCAGTACAATCGCAATGATTTGGAGTTAACTCGCGGTCGTTTTCGTCTGAAGGGCGATATTTTGGAAATTGTTCCCGCTTACGAGGATCGGGTGATTAAAATTGATTTTTTTGGCGATGAGATTGAAAGTATTCGTTATCTCGATCCCCTGACGGGGGAAGTTTTGCAAAAATTAGAGCGAATTAGTATTTATCCGGCCCGTCACTTTGTTACCCCGGAGGAACGTTTAGAGGTGGCCTGTCGGGATATTAAAACGGAGTTAGATAATCGTTTATTGGAGTTAGAAAAAGCAGGTAAATTACTGGAAGCGCAACGTTTAGATCAACGGACTCGTTATGATTTAGAAATGTTGCAGGAAGTGGGTTATTGTAATGGCGTGGAAAATTATTCGCGGCATTTAGCGGGTAGGTTAGCGGGGGAACCGCCGGAATGTTTGGTGGATTATTTTCCTCAAGATTGGTTATTAGTTGTGGATGAGTCTCATGTCAGTGTGCCGCAAATTCGTGGGATGTATAATGGCGATCAATCACGAAAAAAAGTTTTGATCGATCACGGGTTTCGTTTACCCAGTGCAGCCGATAATCGTCCTTTGAAGTCGGAAGAATTTTGGCAGAAAGTTAATCAATGTATTTTTGTTTCGGCCACTCCGGGAGATTGGGAATTAGAACAGTCAGAAAATCGCATTGTCGAACAAATTATCCGACCGACGGGAGTTTTAGACCCAGAGATTTTTGTGCGACCAACCGAGGGACAAGTGGATGATTTATTAGGAGAAATTAAGGAACGAGTGCGGTTAAATGAACGGGTTTTGATTACCACTTTAACTAAACGCATGGCCGAAGATTTAACCGAATACTTGCAAGAAAGGGGAATTAAAGTTAGATATCTACATTCGGAAATTCAATCAATTCAACGGATTGAAATTATTCAAGACCTGCGAGAAGGGGTCTTTGACGTGCTGATCGGGGTAAATTTGCTTCGCGAGGGGTTAGACCTGCCGGAAGTGTCTTTAGTGGCGATTTTAGACTCAGATAAGGAAGGATTTTTAAGGGCTACCCGCTCTTTAATTCAAACTATTGGCCGGGCTGCTCGCCATATTCGCGGTCAGGCAATTCTTTACGGAGATAATCTCACTGATAGTATGATTAATGCGATCGAAGAAACCAAGAGACGGCGCGCTATTCAAGATGAATATAACCAGAAACATGGGATTATTCCGCAACCGATTGTTAAAAGGTCGAGTAATTCAATTTTGGCTTTTCTGGATATTTCTCGTCGCCTAAATTCCCAACAATTAGAGCAGGTTTGTGAAAATATAGAAGAACTTTCTTTAGAACAAATTCCCGAGTTAATTCAACAACTAGAAGCGCAAATGAAAGAAGCAGCGAAAAATCTAGAATTCGAAGCAGCGGCTAAATATCGCGATCGGATTAAGCAATTGCGAGATAAGTTATTAAATCACGTTAGATAAACCTATGACTAGATTTATTCATGACCAGTTTGCTAAAGATTATCTCGAAGAATTATTATCTTCTCTGGGAGAAGTAAAATCGGCACGGGTTGTACGAGGAGAAGTACGAGAAATCGATGTCTGGTTTTCACCCCAGATGCTCGATAATAATCCTAGAGAACTGCTAGGATTATTGGGAAAAATGGCGATTAATCCCTGTTTATTTGAACCCTTTCGCAATCCTGTCACTGCTACAGAAATTAGGACTTGTCTGTTAAAACTGTTGGAAGTGGAAGGAGAAATTAATCGTCGAGCAAATCGTCAGAAAACGAATGTTAACGATGGGGAAATCCCCCGTCTCTGGATTTTGACTCCCACCGCTTCCTCGCAACTGTTAGAAGGATTCGGAGCTAAATTAGATGAGGAGAATTGGGGGAAAGGTATCTATTTTTTAGCTCCCTCTTTACGCACGGCAATCACCGTTATCCATCAATTACCCCCAACAGAAGCAACTCTCTGGTTAAGAATTTTAGGCCGGGGAAAAGTACAAGCAAGGGCGATCGATGAGCTAGAATCGTTACCAGAGGATCATCCTTTTCGGGTAAATGCTCTAGAATTATTATTAAACTTGAGAACTTCTTTAACTAACGATCAAGAGCTTGAACAGGAGGACAGAGAGTTAATTATGAGATTATCACCTTTATACACTTCCCGTCTTCAGGAAGAACTGGATGCTGGCCGTCAACAGGGTCTTCAACAGGGTCTTCAACAGGGTCTTCAACAGGGTCTTCAACAGGGTCTTCAACAGGGTCTTCAACAGGGTCTTCAACAGGGTCTTCAACAGGGTCTTCAACAGGGTCTTCAACAAGGAGAACGTCTGGTGATAGAAAATTTATTGAAAGCTCGTTTTGGTAGTTTAGACCCAGATTTGTCCGTAATCATCGAGCGCATTTTATTATTACCAGTGGAGGAGTTTACCCCTTTAATAATTAATTCATCTCGCACAGAATTAATTGCCCACTTTTCTAATTAAAAGCATAACTCAATCCTTTGATGATACCGGATTAGAAAATTGGCTGATTAACCAGAGCAGTCAATTTTCTGGGCAAATTCGGGGATATTGAGGATCTTTCTGGAACCAGCATCAGCTTTCTTGCTAATTTGTGGCCAAATTAGCGGCAATTTAACTCTGATGGCCTGAGAATAACTTTTCTAAAGCTTCCTTCAAGGTTGGTTCCATGACAATTTTATTTTGATAAGCAACTGTTACTCTAGCGATTGTCGGGACACTATTTTGGTCTGCCACTAGATACAAAGGTTCTACATAAAGCAGCGATTGTTCAATGGGAATAATTAATAGGTGTCCTTGCAAAACTTTAGAACCGTCCCGATTCCAAAGGGAAATCTGTTGAGAAATATCTGGATCTTGGTTAATTAAAGCCTCAATTTGATTCGGTCCATACACTAACCTTTGTTTAGGAAATTGATAGAGTAATAACTTACCATACTCTCTATCATCTGAACGAGCTGCTAACCAAGCGATTAAATTTTGCCGACTAGAGGGAGTATAGGGATGGAGGAGAATAAATTCTTCTTTGTCGGCATCGGGCAGTTTCATGATTAAATAATAGGGTGATACAGCCTGGGGTTCCGTGCCGTAAATTTCTAGGGGAATTTCCCATTGATCCTCCCGATTATAAAATACTTGCGGATCGGTCATGTGATAGGTTAATAATCTTTCTGCTTGGGTACTAAATAAATCTTCAGGATAACGGATATGACTGCGGAGAGTTTTCGGCATTTCTGCTAAAGATTTAAAGAGATGAGGAAAGATTTTACTCCACGTCTGAATAATTGGATCATTTTCATCGGCAACATAGAAATTCACCGTTCCATGATAGGCATCCACTACCACTTTCACCGAATTGCGAATATAGTTAAATTTATCTTTCCCTGGGTCAGAATAGGGATAGCGATTGCTGATAGTATAAGCATCAATAATCCAATGTAACTTACTACTACTATCGCCCACATCTGCCGCTACTAAATAGGGGTTGCGATCATAACTTAAAAAAGGTGCGATAGTTTGCACACGATTTTGGACATCACGACGCATTAATAGGCGAGTTTCGGGGGTAAAATCTTGACTAAATAACATTTGCCAATCCCGCAGATAAAGGGCAAATAACCAACGTCTCCACCCCGTCCCCACTAGGATTCCTCCCTTACCATCGTAGGTATTATAGACATTTCCATCCCCGCTAGGAAAATCCAATTCTTCTACGGTGGTAGGAGTCATCACATAATTATTAGTTAATTCCCCGTAGTAAATGCGGGGTTTACCAATGGGAATACTATAATCAATTAATTCGCTAGAGGTTTGTAGGGCCCCTTCGTCTTTATTTGTGCCGATATCTTTGACAAAATAGTAGGGTAAACCCCCGGCAGCTACTAAATTAACCGGGGAAAGAGTGAAACCATAACCGTGGGTATAAACGAGATGTTTATTCACCCAAGTGTTAGCAGAAGTGGGAACCGCACTATAATCTAATTCTCTAGCGGCAATAATTGTCTGTTGTTTTTCAGATATTTGACGTTCCTCGATTTTTTCGGGCAGTCCTACTCGTACCCGATAGCGATCAATATCAGCATCGGGGAATTTATAATATAAGCGAATTTGCTGTAATTGTCGGTTAGTTTCTAGCAGTGGTTTGGTGTCCCAAAGACGAATATTATCGATAGTTAGATGATTTCTCTCTAAAACTTCGGCATTTAATTCGGCCTGTGGATCAAAAACTTGAGCATCAATTCTGTCTAAGGAAAAAGCCGCTCTTGTGGATTGAATACTTCTTTCTATATAGGGTCTTTCTCTCACTAATTCATTCGGTTGTACGACAGTTCTTTGTAATAGTCCACTGATAATTGTGCCACTTATCCAAACAATTAAATAGAGAAATACAGGAACTAAGTAGGGGGAAAATACCAACTTTTTCTTAGTGTTTTTGTATAACTTGCGACGGTCTTTTTTACCAAATAATGCTTTTTCTCCTAACCATATAGAGGTTATTCCTGCAATAACTCCCAGAATAATTTCAATAAATTGACCAACATGAACATCGATATAACCCGCACCATAAACTACTCCTTCCGGAGAGTAAAGTAGCAGGTAACGCTGAATAATATGATGTAATACTAGCAGCGCCATTAACCCACTCCACAGGGCGTATAAATGACGAAGTTGCGGACGAGAAAACCCCGGAAAGGTTCCCAGAGAAAGACTATCGGCCGAAAAAAGATAGGTTAAACTAACAGCAAAAAGAGTATATATTCCCACACCACTGAGCCATAATTCTAGTAACTGCCACAGGGGTAATTGAAAGATATAAAAACCTAAATCATTCCCGTATTGAGGATCGTTAATATTGAAAGGAACACCATAAAAATATTTTAAAAAATTCGCCCACTGCCCAGCAATTATAAAAGATAGCACTATAGTAAATACTATAGATATTATTCGCAAAAAATACTCAGTTTTAATTAATAATCCCAAGACTAAAAGAGCGATGATTATCCCTTGCCAAAGATTACTGGAAATATCGGTTAATACTTGCCTAATCCAAACTATTTCCAGAGGAGAACTTAGGGAAGAACTAAGGTTAGGGAGATTAAAATCTGGTGTCCAGAGACTGAGGGCTAGTTTACTGTAATACAATAACATTGACCCGATCCAAGCTCCAATTCCCGTTGCGATAATCAAAAGGCTGAGTAAATTAATACTGGGAGATTGAGGGTTAAGAGGATAACTATCTTCTTTAGGTTTTTGCCAACGAAAACGCTGAGCTAAACGTAAATTAGTAAAAATAAAGAGTAGAGAAAGAATCGCACTTCCCCAACCTAATCCTAGTTGCCAAGATAATTGTTTCAGGAAAGTGTTTAAATAACCCATCTCGGTAAACCAGAGGCTATTGGCTACCACTAATACCCCCAACTCCCCGATCACAAGGCAGCCGAGAAACAGTAAAATAGGTTTAGCGATCGAGCTTCGGTTATGTCTGATCAGCATGGATAAAGTGATAAGAGAGAGTCTTTTTTCATTCTAGCGATTTTAGTTTCTCCCTGCTGCTTTTTCTTAATTTAAAGATAAACTTAAGAAACTATAGCTAAGTTAGGTCAATAATTTCGCTTAAAGTCAGCCATTTTAGCTAGGATTAGCAGACTGGAGTATTTCCCGAAAAATCCTGCGTCGATAGGAAGGGGATTCATTGCTCATATTCCATAAAGTTTCGTAGAAAAAGAAAGAAACACCAAAATTTTGTTGTCTCGATTTTTCTACTTGTTGAGTAATATTAACCATCGGAATCGGACGACCTTTTAAACCAGATAAAATCCCAATAGCTACGGGGATAGATTGTCTAGCTTGCTGTAATTCTGGTTGGGATAATTCCCAGTCAAAGGCGTTCATATCAGTTCGATACACTTGTATTATTAATTCATCAATCAAGTTTTTTTCTTGCCATTTTTGCCAATCTAAAAGATAGGATTCTAGGGAGAAAGTGTAGGGATTAGGAGATAGGGAAATAATTGCTTTAGGTTGATGCTTTTTAATCGTCTGGGCTAAACTATTCATATAGTCAGTAATTTTATCGGCCCGCCATTGAATCCATGCTTTATCTTGATAATCTTGCGGTGGTAATTGTCCAGAATGTTCCCTTTGATAGAGTTTAATTGTGGTTTCATCATAGCCAAAATCGGCGGGATAACCAAAATGGTCATCAAACTGAATTCCTTCCATATCGTAGTTAGTAATAATCTCGCTGACTAAATCGGTAATAAAGTTTTGTACTTGTGGATGTAAGGGATTTAACCACACCCGTTGATGGACTTTTCCTTCCCACCAAATCACACTTTTATCCTGTCTTTGGGTTAACCAATCGGGATGTCGTGAGGCTAATTCTGAATCCGCAGGAGCCATAAAACCAAATTCAAACCAGGGAATAATTCTTAATTTTTTCCGATGACCTTGGCTAATTATTTCCTCTAAAAAGTCACGATTTTTTAAGGATTCATGGGGATCGATCGCTCGTCCTGTCACTTTTTCTGCTACCTTAGAAGGATAGAGTGTATAACCCCAATTCCAGACCGTGGGATAAATGGTGTTAAACTTTAAATCAGCCAACCTATCAAGGGCATCTTTTAGGGTTTCCCGTTTAAATAATACCTCACTATCGATACTAGTTAACCAAACTCCACGAATTTCGGGTTTTTCTTGGGGTTGATTGGTCGATTGTGCTGGATAATTAAAGGTTATCGTCATGATGCAGGCAAAGATAATTAAAAAAATTAACCAGCTTATTTTCCCGTATCTTTGACTATAAATCACCAAACTATCGGCGAAATTATTAAAGGTTTTACTGATTTTATTCATAATGGGAAGTAGGAATTATAAATGATGAATTATGAATTAGGAAGTGGGGAGAAGGGAGAAGAGAGAATAAATAAAAATAATCTCCTGCCGACCGCCTCCTGACTGTTAAAATAACTAAATTATCTCTCCAAATTGCGAGGATCCAGAGAATCGCGTAAACCATCACCGAGTAAATTAAAAGCTAAAACGGTGAGAATAATTAACAAAGCAGGTGGCCAAATTAACCAGGGTTGTAGAACAATAATTGAGGCATTGGTAGCCAAAGAAAGCATATTTCCCCAACTAGGATCCGGTTGTTGAATTCCCAAACCAATTAAACTTAAAACCGATTCGGCCACGATAAACCCCGGCACGGCTAACGTAGCGGAAATAATGATATAACTGGCAGTTTGGGGCAGCACATGACGCAGAATAATATAAAGAGGTTTTGCTCCCATAGCTTTAGCAGCCTGAATAAATTCCTGTTCTTTCAGGGATAAAACTTGACCGCGAATTACCCGCGCTAATCCCGACCAACTGATAAAAGAAGTAATCAGGACGATTAATAAAAAGCGCTGGGTGCTGGTTAATCCTGCGGGTAAAACGGCTGCCAGAGCCACAAGTAAATATATGCCGGGTATAGTCATTAAAACTTCCACAAAACGCATTAAAATCCCATCTAACCAACCGCCAAAATAACCAGAAACGCCACCAACAAATAAACCGATAGGGAAAGAAATTAAAATCCCGACCAAACCGATAAATAAACTAATTCTGCCCCCGAAAATCAAGCGACTAAAACTATCGCGTCCTGATTCGTCAGTTCCCAATATATTGATTCTACCATCGCCGATGACCCCGAACAGATGGCGATCAAAAGGGATACCAGGGAATAAAGTTACCTCATCCCATTTTGGCGGCAAAGGTAGGCGAATTTGACCGAAATTATAGGTTTCACCCTTAACCAAGAGACGCAGCGGCAAGGGGTTGTTAAAATCTCTAATTAGCTTCCGCTCACCAGTTTCTATATTAATAGCACTTTGAGTGGTGGGATAGACGTGGGGGCCAATCCACTCACCCTGGTTACTTCCCGACTGCGAGCGCCAAAAGATTTGGGTGGGAGGGAGGAGAGACTGACCGGGTTGGGAGGAGTAGGGAGAGTAGGGAGCGACAAAATTCGCCCCTATTACGCTTAAATAGAAGATTAACAGTAAAACTGCTCCCCAACGGGCGAGAGGATTATCTTTGAGTTTGTGCCACCAGTCCATAGGCGATGAGGTCAATAGGAGAGTTAATCTTTATTTTGCTAGTTTGATTGCTACAATTTATCATACCAACAAAAAAGCTGTCTAATGTTTATCAATCCCCTTGTTTATGAGAAATCTTCTGTCTATCGTCAAGATTTTGAGACAGCGCAACCGTTTAAGCATTTGGTCATCGATAATTTTTTAGTTAGGGAGCAAGCGCAAATTTTGCTGGAAAATTTTCCCAGTTTTAATCCGCAAAAAGCCATTAGTGAGTTAGGAAAAGTTGGCGGGAAGGCGGTTAATGAGGATTTAATCGGTTTAGGGGGTGTTTATCAACAGTTTGGCCGCTACATTCAAGCGAAAGAGTTTCTTGAGTTAATTTCCCAATTAACTGGTATCGATAATTTAATTCCAGACCTTAGTTTTTATGGGGGTGGAACCCACGAAAATTTACACGGTCAAGAATTAGACCCTCACATTGATTTTAACCTTGATGAGCGTCACTGGTATCATCGCCGCTTGAATTTATTAATCTATTTAAATCCCCAATGGCAAGCAGATTGGGGAGGGAATCTAGAGTTACATTCCAATCCCCGTCAACCGGAAGAAAATAGGATTAAATCTTTTGTACCTATCTTTAATCGTTGTCTTATTTTTGAAACCAATGAACATTCATGGCATGGATTTTCTCGGATTAATTTACCAGAAAATCAACGGCATTTATCGCGTAAATCTCTTTCTATCTATCTCTATACCAAAGAACGCCCCACACAGGAATTATCACCATCTCATACAACTTTTTACATCCCGCGCCCGCTGCCAGAAAATATTCAACCCCATCAAGTTTTAAGCTCAGAAGATTACCAACAAATTAAAATTTTACTGAAAAGACGGGATGATTTAATTCGTTTTTATCAAGATAGAGAACTAAAAGAATCTCAGGATTTAGTTAGTTTAAAATCCCATATTAAACGCTATTTATCCCTCCAATATCCTCGCCTATGGAAAATTATTAAAAGTTTACCCCGTTGGCAAAAGTGACCTGAAAAAAATCCCTACTTTCCAATCAAAGAGAGTAGGGAATAATCAAAAAAACTAACTGGGAACTTAGCCTAATAACTGGGTAGCACGGGTAGTTAAAGCATTGGCAGTTAAGCCATTATAGGCCATAATTTCCCCAGCGCTGGCGGTGGTTTCTCCCCGTTTCCAAGCAAAGACATCCCGACGCGCATTACTGCGTAACATAATCGGTTCTAACATGGCGCTTGTACCACCGGTTACTCCGATTAAAGCATCACCGGCAAAGAGACTGTCAAAACCAGCATCATCGAGGAAATTATTATCAGCTTCCGAGCTAGTTTCACTCATCACATCGCTAGGACGATAGAGACGACGAGGATTAATTACCGAGACGATTTTTACACCGATTCCTGCTGCTTCTAACTGTTGTGCAGAATCAAAAACGGGTAATAAAGTCATATCACCAATGACGGCAAAAACGACTTTTTTACTGCCTTCCGATTCGTGGAGAATTATGCCGCCTTTTTCCAAAGCTTGACGGGTTTGCTCAAAGCTGGTTCGTACTGGTAAAGGCGATTTACTAGCGGTGATTGTAATGCCTTTATTGCTAGTTCCTAACGCCCATTCATAACAGACTTGAATACTGTTAGCATCGCAGGGAAAGAGCGGGAAAATATTGCCATTTCGCATCATAGCGGCGAAATAATTTTCAATCTCTGGGCGTTGGTGTGTCCAACCATTACGCCCTTGTTCCAAGGCTCCGGCGGTGAATAAAGTAATAGTAGAAGGGGTGGGACGACGTAACTCGGCCATCGCTTGGGTGACAGTCTGCCAAATCGGTAAACCATTGATAGCAAAAGACTCGTAGGAACACCATAAAGTTCGCGCTCCCAAGAGAGATAAACCGACGGCTAACCCAGCACAGGCATCCTCGCTTAAAGGTTCATAAACTTGACCTTTAGGACCCTGGAAATAGGTATCATCGCTGGTGGGGTGAATAATCTTTAAACCGACGTTAATATTATTAATTCCCGAAGCGGCATTACCATCAGCATTAGTGACAACAAAATTGGGGTCAGCTTTACCCACAGCTACCACTAATTCCCCCATGGCAGTAGTGGCTACTTTTTTATCGCCACCCACAGTATATTCGGTCATCGGTAAGGTTCCTAAATCCGGCAGCGGGAAGACTTTTTCCGTTACCACTGTTTCCGCTGCTGGACCACCTCCAGAGCGCTCAAAATTAGTACGAACAATTGCCCAAGCTTCAGGGGGTAAAGCGCGTTCTTGTAAGGCAGCAACGATATAATCTTTTTCTAAAGAATCTCCCGGATAAAGATTATGGGAAGCCGCTCCCCGTTTGTGAACTCCCGCCCCTTTAAGTTGTTTAATAATGATAACGGTTAGTTTACCACCTAGGGCTGATTGGGCGGCTTTATCCGTGGCCATTAACACCGCTTTCATGAACTCCAGACGCTGGTTAAAAGAGAATTTGGTGCTATCTACATATTCCCCATTTTGATTAGCATCATCGAAGTCTTTGGCATTAATGAGAATCACTTCCTCAAAACCATTACCGCGCCAATAGGCTTCCATTTCGGCGTTAGTTTTCAGGGACACCATGCTATGGTGTTCTTGGGAATAGCCATTCCAAACTAAAATCGGCAGAAAATTGGTAATTTCTGGATAAGCAGTGTGAAAATGACCAAAACTACTCATAATGTAGGGTTCTCCTAAACCACCATCCCCGATAGTCACAGGGAAAAGGGTATTAGGGTGTAATTTGGCCGCCGCCATGGCGAAATGTTGGCCTTGGCCCAAAGGACCGGCCGGCCCGAGCAGTCCGGGGATTTGTCCGGAAAGATGCCCTAAAAGTCCGTGTTTTTCCCGAAAACGTTCTCCCAATTGGCTGACGTTGCTGATGCCCATGGCTTCCAGAGAGCGATCGAGAAAGACGTTACTATAAAAACCGGGGGCATGATGGCCCACTTCGGTGAAAATATTTTTCTGGCCTAACATCATCAAAGAGGCAATTACGTCGGCAGCGCTGGCAAAACCGCCGGGGTGTCCCGATTCTTTGGTAGCGGTGATTTGTAGGGTGAGGTAACGCAAAGCATCGGCGGCTAGGAGGGTTTGATAGATAGCATTTGGGTCATTAGCGGCAATAATAGCGGTTTTTCCCCCAGCGATAGCGGCTTTTCCTGCATATTTATCAAATTCGGGTAAGGAACCCCCAAAATATTTTATCCCTTGACAAAAATCGGGAATTGTGCTAGTAGCTGTCATAAAATTAATATACCCCTTTACATACAGGCAATCGTTAAAACTATCTTACAGTTAGCGGTAACTCTCGATAGATACGATATTACAGGGGGTTTCCATAGGCGATCGACTATTTGTGCTACACTGATCGCCAATGTTAACGATAAAATTAATCCTATTGATCATGTTAAATAGCAGCCAATTACAGCATTTAATCAGCAAATCACTGCGTTATCTATTAGTTATCGGCACTATTGCCCCTCTAACTTCCTTAGAAGCTCGCCCAGTCCAAGCTACTCCTCCTAGTAGCGCTGCACCCCCTAAAGAAGCGATTGCCCCTATCCCCGCAGAAAGCAAAGAGTACACCCTAGGAGAAGGGGATAAAGTGCGCGTCACCATCTACCAAGTGGCGGATTTAAGCGGCGATTTCCTTGTTTTAGCCGATGGAACCCTAACTTTACCTCTGATTGGTAGCGTCAAAGTGGAAGGAATGACCGTCACCGAAGCTGGCCAAACCCTCGCTAAACGTTACACCACCTATCTTAAACGTCCCGTGGTTACTGTTAGCATTCTCACCCCCCGGCCTCTGCAAATCGCCATCGCGGGGGAAGTCAATCGTCCGGGTACTTATACAATTAACCCCGAACAAAGCCAGAAAACGCCCCTATTGACCGAAATAATCCAGAAAGCGGGGGGAGTAACCACCGTGGCCGATATTGGTCAAGTTCAAATCCGACGCAATATCAAAGGACAAGAACAGTTAATTCAAGCCAATCTCTGGCAATTAATCCAAAAAGGCGATAAAAACCAGGATATTAGCCTTAGAGATGGTGACAGCATCGTTATTCCCACTAAAACGACCCTTAGCGTCGGAGAAGTCAATCAATTAGCCGATGCCAATTTTGGACTAGATAGCGATCGAGAAATTAATGTTACTGTGGTGGGGGAAGTTTATCGTCCGGGGTCTCATCGTATTGTCCCCAATCAAGTTAACACCGTCACCACAGAGGATAATCGGGGAATTCGACGACAACCGGCCCGACTAACCCAAGCTATCCAACAAGCGGGAGGCATCAAACCTCTCGCCGATATCCGACAGGTGCAAGTGCTGCGTTATACTCGTGACGGTTCCCAGCAGAAAATTCCTGTAGATCTCTGGAGTTTGCTCGAAAAAGGTGATATAACCAGCGATATCTTTCTTCAAGAAGGAGATACGGTGATTATCCCTACTGCGACTGAAATCTCGGCCAAGGAATCAGAAACCCTAGCATCGGCCAGTTTTGCCCCTAAAACCATCAACGTGAAAGTGGTCGGAGAGGTGACAAAACCAGGGACAATTGAAGTTCCTCCTAATACACCTCTCAATCAGGCAATTTTAACCGCAGGAGACTTTGATAAGCGTCGCGCTAATCAGTCCACAGTGGAATTAATTCGTCTCAATCCTAACGGGACTGTCACCAAAACCTCAATTAACATCGATTTTTCCCAGGGTATCAACGAGAAAACTAACCCGATTCTCCGCAATAATGATGTGGTGGTGGTTCATCGTAGTGGTCTGGCCTCTGCTACCGACACCCTCGGTACGGTTTTAAGTCCTTTTACTGGTCTGACAGGCCTCTTCAACGGATTTTTTAATCTTTTCCGTTAAAAAAGTTTACTTTAACCCGATGTCATGAGCTAAGTAATCGAGCTAATAATAGATCTAGAAACGGCAAAAAGTCGTGAGCGGTCACGGCTTTTCTGCCCGATAGACTCAGGAAAGAAAACTATGATTTTTCTCCTTACTATAGCCCTAATCGCCCTGTCGATTAGCTATAATGTTCACGGCGAAATAATTAGCCTCAGTACCCGCTTATTAGGTCTTTTTTGTGGCTTGTTAAGTTTGTTCTTTACACCCCTACTGGTGAAAGTTTTTATCCTTGTCACTTTAGTCCTCTTTAGCTGAGATTTTCAGCTAAAGAGGACTAAAATCCTAAGCATACTTAACCCATCAAAAAAACTGTTATGCAAAAACGCTATCTCGGTCAGACTAATATAGAAATTACTCCCCTTCTCGTGGGTACTTGGCAAGCAGGAAAAAAGATGTGGGCAGGTATTGAAGATGAGGAAAGTATTAGGGCTATTCGTGCAGCTTTTGAGGCAGGAATTACCACTGTAGATACAGCCGAAATCTACGGGCAAGGTCACTCGGAATCGATTGTCGCTCAAGCTTTGGCCGATGTGCGAGAACAGGTAATTTATGCCACCAAAGTTTTTGCTAATCACCTCAAATATGAGGAAGTTATCGCAGCTTGCCATCGCTCTTTAAAAAACCTCCAAACTGATTATATCGATCTTTACCAAATTCATTGGCCTAGTGGCTCATGGAACACGGAAATAGTGTCTATTTCTGAAACTATGGACGCTCTTAATTATCTAAAAGCACAGGGAAAAATTCGCGCTATAGGGGTTTCCAATTTCTCCCGCTCTCAACTGGAAGAAGCCAGTCAATACGGTAGAATTGAGAGTATTCAACCTCCCTATTCTCTCTTTTGGCGCTCGGTAGAAAAGGAAATTATGCCCTATTGTCTAGAGAATAATATTTCTATTCTGGCATATTCTCCCCTTGCCCAAGGTTTATTGACAGGAAAATTTAGAAACGGTTATCAGTTGGCAGCGGAGGATCATAGAATTAAAAATAAACTCTTTCATGGCGAAAACTTTCAGAGGGTACAAGGGGCTTTAACTCAATTAGAACCGATTGCTAACCGCTATAATTGTTCCCTAGCTCAATTATCTCTTGCTTGGTTAATTAAGCAACCCCAAACTAATGCAATTGCTGGGGTAAGAAATGCTGCTCAAGCAGTTAATAACGCTCAAGCAATGTCAATTAATTTAACCCCAGAAGACATAGAACTAATTGATAATATTGGTAAACAGGTAACTGATTTCTTGGATGATAATCCTGTGCTGTGGGATTTTTAAAAATTAGGCAGCAGTTATCCTAAGGGTGAAGACAGAAGTTTTGGTGGGTGCATCTCAACATTTGCAGAAATACCGACAATCAGCAATTATCAGTGACTCTTAAATTGCTACAAAAATATGAACAATCGCGTCTAAGCATCCCACCGAAAAACTAATGCGCGGGGGGTTTGGGGGCGGCACTTCGACACGCTCAGTGACCGCGCCACGACCCCAACGGGGGGTTTGGGGGGTAGAACCCCCCAAAAGCTTGGATTGAGTGATAAAATCGGAAGTAACGCCCAATTTTAAAAGAGAGTTTCCCTTTAAAAATCCCAACTTAGTAGATTTACGAAAGTGAGATTCAGTTCCTGTTCTTTGATTGTAACTGGCTACTTAGTTGATGATAGGTGGTGCGTTAGTAACGCACCCTACGTTTTACTTAGTAGATTTACAAAAGTGAGATGCACCCTATTTAATTCTCAGGAAAAAGCCTGTATAATGATAGCTATAGTCCGATTCTTACCGCAGAATTATCCCTATGGCTAAATCCAAAAAACACAATCTGCAATGGATTAAAGAAACCCTCGACTTAAATCCAGATCATAACTGGAAATCTAGTCCGGGTAACAGTATTTTTGTAGCTGGCCGCGGTGCAGTTCGCTTTGAAGTTCCTCAAGATTGGCATTTTGAACCCGATGATAATTCCTTTCGTTTTTTGGATAGAAAACCCCCCGATGATGATTGTCGTTTAGAGGTTTCTTATAATTTACTTCCCCCCGGAGATTGGAAGGAATTACCCCTAAAAGGAATGGTCAAAAAATTAGCTCGTGAAGATGGCCGCAATCCTCACGAAATCGGCGAAGTTATCCAAGAAAAACGCCAAACTGTCCGCATTGTTTGGGTGCAAATTCAATTCATCGACCCCCAAGAAAATCGGCCCGCTTATTCGCGCATTGCCGTGGGTATTGGTTCTGGGGTTCAATGTTTAATTACTATGGATTATTGGGTCGATGATGCGGACAAATTCACCCCCGTGTGGGATACGGTTATCTCCTCCTTGGTGTTAGGTTTGTACATTCGCGATCCCCGCAGCGGTTTAGCTTTCCCCGACTAAAGGTAATAACAATTTTGCAGGAAAATTTCCTTGACAAAAAACCTTAATTGTGATAATAGAAAAATCAATCGCTCGACTTGCGTGGGGATAGCTGCCAGTTCCCGCGTTGACGGGATGTGCGGGAAAGCAAGAGGCACTGAGACTCAAACGCAAGCTATAACCTTGAGGAATAGTGATAAAAGTGGCTTGCATGGCAATATTTAGGGGCAATTCGGGATTATTTACCCGTTTATAACCCTGAGTGATATTAAAAACTCGACCATCGGGGGTAACTTGAGAAACCACCGCGCAGATATCGAAACTAACCGCATCTGCTTGACAATAACAATCCAGACGGGGACTACCCAAAATCGTTAAATCTTTTTCTAGGGGGGAAGAAGTATAGGTAATCACATCACTGCGACAGTCTAGCATGGTGCGGTCGAATATTCCCCCCGGTAGGGCGCTATGACCTCCTAAAGATGGGACCGGTCGCCAAGGATCGTGAACTATGGTATCTTCGATCGCAGGTTCTAACAAAATCCCGCTTAATTTCCCCTCATCCTCGCGCAGATTGGCTAAACCCTGACTAGCAAGATAATAAATTTGCTGATTTTCTGTTGGAAACTTCTCCAGATATCGCCATTGATTAGACCCCATTTGAAATAGATACACGGGAGGATTTTTTAATAACTCCACTTCCTGACCTTTTAAGAAATAATCAAACCATTGCAGCTGCATTTTATCCACAGGACTAATTGCCTCTTGACCATAATCTATCTCTCCTACTTTTCTCCCCCAGGGTAGATGAGTCCAAGCACCAATAATTAGCTGTTGGGGATAGATAGAACGCGCTTGCATTTCTTGGTATAAACTCAAAGTTCCCCGGAGATGAGGATCGAACCAACCTCCGATATGTAGCATCGGTAAATCGATATTTTTTACAAGGTGTTGCGGTGATAAATTTTGCCAGTAGTCATCGGGAAGATAACGAGTAATCCACTCGTGATAAAAAGAATCGGCGGCTAAATCTTGCAGAATTTGGGGAGAGGCAGCAATAGGATCAAAAAGGGGTAAATTTCGGGAAGCTACCCAGAGTTTTTGATAGGCAGCTTCGTCACCTTTTAATCTAGCTGTTTCCGCAGCTAATTGTATTGCCCAAGCGAGATTATATTGTAAGTTAAATGCTTCATTTTCATAGCCCCAATCTCTATATAAATTGTGAGCAATCATCGCTGGGCAAATAGTTTTTAAAGCACCATGACCATTAGCAGCCGCGTATAATTGGGTCATTCCCTGATAGGAAAAACCATACATTCCCACCACACCAGTATTATTAGGAATAGTTAAAACCCATTCAATAGTTTCTAATCCGTCGCTAATTTCATGGGCAAATAAATTAAAATTTCCCGTCGAGTTTCCGCGTCCCCGCACATCCTGAATTACTACAATATAACCCTGACGTGCATACCAGCTAGGATGAGCATAAACCACCGTGGAAGCGATCGTTTTTCCGTAGGGTTGTCGCATTAGTAAAATGGGAAAAGATTCCCTACTATCGGGACGATAAATATCGGCAGCTAAACTAATTCCATCTTTAGTGATCAAACTAGCTGTTTCTTTTTTTATGGGGTAGGGATTAAACATTATTAAGTAGGTAGTCGTTAAAAATTATCAGACACCCCCCTTATTAAGGGGGGACTAGGGGGGGATCGGCACCCCCCTTATCAAGGGGAGCAGGGGGATCGAACCTAAAATCCATTTTTAATTTAATTATAAGCAGCTACTTATCTCTTTCAGATCAAAAATACTGTCAGGTGGCTAAATCGAGAAAACTTGACAAAGACCAGATAAAGCTTAACTAAATGTTACAATAAAGACGGACTGCCTCAACTGCCTAGGACTGGAGAAAAATCAGCGATGCTACGACTAGAGAAAATTAGTAAGATTTACCCGACGGGAGAAGTGTTAAAAGATGTCACTTGGGAAGTAAAAACTGGCGATCGCATCGGGTTGGTGGGAGTCAATGGGGCCGGAAAATCCACCCAACTGAAGATTATTATGGGGGAAGTGGAACCCACCGCTGGGGAGATTATCCGTCCTACCAGTCTCCATATCGGTTATCTTACCCAAGAATTTGAAGTAGATCCCCGTCGGACGGTACGTGAGGAATTTTGGACGGTGTTTCAAGAAGCGAATCAAGTCCACCATCAACTAATAGAAATTCCCCAGCAGATGGAAAAAGCTGATCCTAAAGAATTAGATCGCTTAATTCATCAATTGGATCGCCTACAAAGACAATTTGAAGCGTTAGATGGTTATGGATTAGAAGCGCGCATCGAGAAAATTTTACCAGAAATGGGCTTTACTATTGATGACGGTGATCGCTTGGTAAGTTCCTTTAGTGGTGGTTGGCAAATGCGGATGAGTTTAGGCAAAATTCTCCTGCAAACCCCCGATATTTTACTCCTCGATGAACCGACTAACCATTTAGACTTAGAAACCATTGAATGGTTAGAAAAATTCCTCAAGGATTTAACCACTCCGATGGTCATAGTGTCCCACGACCGGGAATTTCTTGATCGCCTCTGTACCAAAATTGTCGAAACTGAAAGGGGAGTTTCTACCACTTATTTAGGTAATTATTCTGCCTACCTACAGCAAAAATACGAACAGCAATCTGCTCAGTTAAGTGCCTACGAACGTCAACAAAAAGAACTAGAAAAACAGCAAGCTTTTGTTGATCGGTTCCGGGCCAGTGCCACCCGTAGCACCCAAGCAAAAAGCCGGGAAAAACAATTAGAAAAGGTGGAAAAAATTGAAGTACCAATCGCCGATGTGCGTACCTTAAAATTCCAGTTTCCTCCAGCAGTTCGTAGTGGTCGAGAAGTGGTAACTATTAAAAATCTCGTTCACATTTACGATGATAAAATTCTCTTTTTGGGAACAAATCTGGGAATAGAAAGAGGCGATCGAGTGGCGTTTTTAGGTCCGAATGGTGCGGGAAAATCGACGCTTTTACGTTTAATTGTTGGGTTAGAAGCTCCCACAGAAGGCTCGATAGAAATCGGTAAACATAACGTTATTCCTAGTTATTTTGAGCAGAACCAAGCGGAAGCTTTAGACTTAACTAAAACTGTTTTAAATACCATTCATGATGAAGTTCCCAATTGGAAAGATGTGGAAGTTCGCAGTCTTTTAGGGCGATTTTTATTCAGTGGGGAAACGGTATTAAAAAAAGTAGAATCCTTGAGTGGTGGCGAAAAAGCGCGTCTTGCTTTGGCCAAGATGTTACTTGCTCCCGCTAACTTATTAATTCTCGATGAACCCACCAATCACCTCGATATTCCCGCCAAGGAAATGTTAGAATCAGCTTTAAAAGTTTATGAAGGCACAGTTTTAATTGTTTCCCATGATCGTTATTTTATCTCCCAGGTCGCTAACAAAATTGTCGAGATTCGGGATGGGGAATTAATTGCCTACGCGGGAGATTATCACTATTATCTAGAAAAACTAGACGAAGAAAAACAAAAAGCTGAACAAAAACGCATTGAAGCAGAAAAAGCGGCCAAAGCTGCCGCTAAACGGGCTAAACAAAAGGCCAAAAAAGGTTAGAATGTAAAGTATCACCCTATCCACGATTATCTATTCATTAATCAATCTTATGGCAGCTATAAAAGTAGGCGATCGAGTTCCCGATTTTTCTCTCCCTTCCCAAACAGGGACAACGGTTAATATCAGCGATTTAATTGGTAAAAAATCCCTAGTCATTTATTTCTATCCCAAAGATGACACCCCGGGTTGTACCGCAGAATCCTGCGCTTTCCGCGATAGTTACGAAGTGTTTACCGACGCAGGTGCGGAAGTTATTGGTATTAGTGCCGATAGTCCCCAATCTCATCAACAATTTGCCCAAAAATATAATCTTCCCTTCACCCTTTTAAGTGATAGCGATAACCGAGTCCGGAAATTATTCGGTGTTCCCGCTACCTTATTTGTCCTCCCCGGACGAGTTACTTATATCATTGATAAAGAGGGAATTGTCAGACATATTTTTGATTCTATGTTAGATTTTAAGGCTCACGTTACCGAATCTTTGAACACGATTAAATCTTTTTAGGTTGATGATTATGTAAAAAATAAAAGCATCTATCCCATAATTAGTCCAGTTCTGACTTAAAATAAAATTAATGGTGTGTTAATTGAGACTAACACACCCTCAATCTACCTTCTATCTCTAAATTTGTTTTTACTCATGTCTGCAAGAGATAAGTTTCATGGATTGGTTAAGCATGACTTGGAAAATGAGGGTTGGACAATCACTCATGATCCTTACACTATCGACTTAGGTTTTGTTGATTTTTATCTAGATTTAGGTGCAGAAAGGCTATTAGCTGCTATAAAAGACGATGAGAAAATAGCAGTAGAAATTAAAACATTTTTAGCAGCTTCGGCAATTTCAGAATTTCATACAGCTATTGGTCAATTTATTAACTATCGTATCGCTTTAGAAGATAATGATCCTAAACGCTTACTTTATCTAGCGATTCCCGCAGATATATACAAACGCTTTTTTCAGAATACATTTATTCAGACAGTAATTCACAAAAACTAGATTCCCTTGATAGTCTATGACAGCGAAAAAAAGGAGAAATTACAATGGATAAAATAAACCGATATCGCCAACATATTCAAGAATTAATGATCGAAAGAGCCAAACTGAGAGCGCCTAGTGATCCCGTCAAAACTGAAACAGTTTTTGATACCAAATAGGATCGTTATCTCTTGGTTCATGTGGGTTGGCGGGACAGCAGCACGCGCATTTATGGCTGTATAATTCACGTTGATATTATCAATAATAAAATCTGGGTGCAGCACGACGGCACGGAAGAAGCGATCGCTGATAAATTGCTAGGGAGGGGAGTCCCCAAACAAGACATCGTTTTAGCCTACCATGCGCCCCATGTGCGACAATATACCGAGTTTGCCCTTGGCTAAAACCATTAATTGATGACCTTGCCCATACAAGTTTTACCCCAAGACGTAATCGATTTAATTGCCGCGGGAGAGGTAATCGACTCTTTAGGCGCTGTGGTGCGAGAATTAGTCGAAAATGCCATTGATGCGGGGGCAGATAGGATTACTATCGATATATCTCCCCAAAACTGGCGAATACAAGTATCGGATAACGGCCGGGGAATGTCTAGAGAAGATTTGCAACTGTGTAGTTATGCCCACAGTACCAGCAAAATCCGCCAACGGGACGATCTTTGGCAGATTACCAGTCTCGGATTCCGTGGTGAAGCTTTGCACAGTATCGCACAGGTGGCACGTCTGCGGGTTGCCAGTCGCCATGACGATGATTTAGGTTGTTATTGTCTTTACAATCACCAAGGCGAGCCGGATAATTTAGAAACGATTCCTATAGCGATCGGCACTATCGTCACGGTAGAGAATCTCTTTGGTAACTTTCCCGTGCGTCGTCAAGCTTTACCGTCAATTAACAAACAATTAAAGGATATACAGACTTTAATTCATAATTTTGCCCTCTGTCATCCCCAAATTACTTGGCAGGTTTTCCAAGATCATCAAGACTGGTTACGCATTAGTCCGAGTAAGGATGCCAGTCAAATATTACCACAATTAGTTAAATCTCTGCATTTTAACGATTTAGCATCCCTAAACCTTGATTTAACGACTCCTGACGCAGAATCTGCCCAAATTGAATTAGTCATCGGTTTGCCCGATCGCATTTCTCGCCATCAACCGGATTGGGTTAGAATTGCTGTTAATGGGCGAATGGTGCGCTCATCGGAGTTAGAACAGGCAACATTTCAAGCTTTCGCTCGCACAGTCCCTAAAGATCGCTATCCCGTTTGTTTTCTCCATCTACATCTTAACCCTCGTTCGATCGACTGGAATCGTCACCCAGCTAAAGCGGAAATATACCTGCATAACCTCGTTTTTTGGCAAGAACAGATAATTTCAGCCATAGACAAGGCGTTAGGACTAAATCCTGAACACATACCCGAAAAAGCGCAAAATCAGCGCGTCAGTCAAATTCTCAAGGCTGCCGAAGAAAAAAGCACTTATATAATAGGGAAGAAATCCCCGAAAAATCGGCTGGAATTAAAGGCACTAGCTCAAATTCACCAAACCTATATAGTTGCCGAACATCCTAACGGATTATGGTTAGTGGAACAACATATTGCCCATGAGCGGGTTTTATACGAACGTTTAGAGGATAACTGGGAAATCGTGCCTTTAGATACTCCGATCATCTTAAATCAGTTAACTCCTCGACAAATCGAACAATTACAACGTTTAGGATTAGAAATTGCTAGTTTTGGCGATCGCTCTTGGGCGGTTCGTAGTATTCCTGTTCTATTAAAAGAACGGGAGGATCGGGCTGATGCTTTACTAGAATTAAGTTTAGGGGGGGATTTACAAACTGCTCAGGTTGCCACCGCTTGCCGGAGTGCGATCCGCAACGGTACAGCTTTAAGTTTAGAAGAAATGCAGAATTTACTCGATGATTGGCAAAATACCCGTAATCCCCGCACCTGTCCCCACGGAAGACCAATTTACTTATCCTTAGAAGAAACTTCGCTCTCTCGCTTCTTCCGTCGTCATTGGGTAATCGGCAAAAGTCACGGCATTTAATCAGTTATCAGGAGATAGGATACAGGTTTTAGGTGTTAGGGGTTGGGGTTTCAGGGTTTTGGGGTTTTAGTTCAATTTCCCCACCTCCCCACTTCATAATTCATAATTCATAATTCATAATTCTCACCTCCCCGTTCGATATGGGGGCATAAATCGACTAAATCCTTATCTGGCAAGAGATTTAATTGATTAGTTCGCTCTAGATCAAAAATAATTGACAAAAATCGCTAAATGCCTTTCTATACAAGGGTTTTATCTCTTATAACCCTGTCCGTTTCATAAAACAAACCGAAGAACCATAATTCATAATTCATAATTCATAATTCCCCACTTCATAATTCATAATTCCCATCTCTCAATTCGTAGATATTGCTAGGGAAAAACGAAAAGTGCTGCCTTTACCTAATTCACTTTCCACCTCGATTTGACTTTGGTGTAATTCCACTAAACGACGGGTAATTGCTAAACCAATACCACTACCCCCAGAATAACGGGAACGAGAACGATCGGCCCGCCAAAAGCGCTCGAAAATAAAAGGTAAATCCTCCGCTGCGATGCCAATTCCCGTATCGATAACGGCAATTTGTAGGTGGTTTTTGTCCCTTGTCACTTGCAGGGTAATTGCACCATGATCGGTGTAACGAATCGCATTACCGAGCAGATTGACTAAGATTTGTTCCAGGCGATCGGGATCGGCCATAACTGAGGGTAAATTGGGGGAACAGTCTAACTGTAAAGTCGGTCCATCTTCTAATAGTTGATCGGCAAATTTTTCGATGAGAGAATTTAACAAAGGTAATAAATTAACCGGTTGTAGTTTAATCGATAGATAACCAGATTCCGCTTGCGATAGTTCCTGTAGATCGTGGGTTAAACGTTCTAACCTGCGGGTTTCTTTCACTAATTTCTGATAAAGTTCTGGATTAGGTTCGATCGCACCATCGGCTAATTCTTCTAAATATCCCCGCACCACAGTTAAAGGGGTGCGTAATTCGTGGGTAAGATCACCGATTAATTCCTGGCGCCTTTTTTCCACATCGGCTAAACTAATCGCCATCTGATTAAAACTAATGGCTAATTGATTTAATTCTGGGATTTCGCTTTCTGGAACTCGCGCCGATAAATCCCCTTCAGCAAAATTTTTAGTGATTTGTTTCATTTGTTTTACCGGTTTCATAATGCGTTGAGAAACCAAAAAACTTAGATAACCGGCCGTACTTCCCCCCGCAATAAATGACCAAATGGCACTACTATCCCAAGCTGTCTCAAAACCCCTAACTAAGAAAGTTCTCGCCGAGCGCACGGTAAAAAATCCCTGCCTTTCTAACTGTTCTAAACGCAAAACAAACATTCGTGGAGAAGATAACTTAGCAATGATAATAAAGCTACTCAATCCCACCACCATAACCAGGAGATGGGATAAAAATAATCTGGTTCCTAAGCTTAATTTTGGTAGCTGCATATTTTTTAAAAAACTCTATTTGTCTTGAATATTCTTGACAGATTGCTGAATAAATCTAAAAACATTGTTGGATAATATCTTTAGGTCTTTTTGAAATTAAAAAGTGCCAGCCATTAGACTGTTCGGTGGGAAAATTTAGGTACTTTTTCCCTGAAAATTAGGTAATTGACCACCTAAAAATGGGGAAAACCCCACACCATACCCCTAGAAAAACTTTCAGCAAACCCTATGGATAGTGTTTATCATAAAGATGAAGTATAACAGGATTTACTATCGACCACCGACTCCCCACAACGAAAACTTTGTACCTCACCATTAAGATAACTGTCATATATTCGGCTACAGCATCTTGAACAATCTCCCCTCAAGCTATGCTGTGAAGGGAGAGTAGGTCAAAACTTAACTTTTTGCCGCTCTATGCTATCGTATCAAGATGCGATACTCTGTTAGGAGATGATTTTGCTTGAGTCATCTGCTCAAAGTAGCGTCTGTTTTTTTTAACCCTTATCCCCAAAAGAGAATCTTTTCTGTATGCTAGAGGCTAATAATCAGGGAGAGAATCAAATATTTCTCTATGAAGTTGTTTTTTCCGGTTCTTCTGGCTCTTTGCCTCAACGCTTCTCCCGGACAGTCCTGCGAGTACCTAAAAGCCGCATGAGTCAAGAAACACAGCGCCTCCTGCGCCAAGGGGCCAAGATTCTTAGTATAAGGCCTATTGACCCAGAAACTGTCTCAATCAAGCCTAGTTTACCCTCTCAACCCTGGTGGATAGAGATCACCACCACTCAGCCGAAATGTCTCTATTATTTCGGTCCTTTCGAGAGTTTTTCTGAAGCTTTATCCCATCAATCTGGTTATATCGAAGACCTACAATCAGAATCCGCTCTGGGAATTAACAGCGAAATTAAACAATGTCAGCCAGAGGTTTTAACTCAAGAAGATTTTTAATGTATGGTATCTAATTATACAGATTTTTAGGAATAGTTAGTTTCCTCCTGTTTTCGTTTAATAATTCCTTTACCCTCACAGAATTTACAGGGGACGGATTCATTCTCCGTCTCTAGATAGATTCTCCCTTTGCCTTGGCAGTGGGGACAAATAACTTTTTCTTCCCACCAATAATTCTCTAAAAAAGCCTCATCAGTAATATAGGTAAAATCTTCAAACATTGGCTTGTCCTCTTATCATTCAGATAGCTTAATCTGGATTCATCTTTCAACCTGAGAAATTGAAAATCAGTTTTACCACCATCCTAAAAAAGATCGGGTTCATTCTTCTTGAAACTTAAATTACTTCACATTTATTTATATTTATTAATATATAATGAGTGTTCACTGTTAATCTGGTGTACCTCACATCTGGGTGTTTTACTTTGCGGAGTTGCGATTTTTGCAGGAGTTTTACTGTTTACCGAACAGAGCAAAAAATCTCCGGCACTCCCTTCTCTGGTGCAGTCTTAACCAGTAATTTAGATAGTCAACAGCTTATTAGCCACTCTTTGTGCTAGTTTAAGCCTAGTCGGTTGGAAAATTTTCGTTTTCCTGATTACCCGCGCTCATGAGGTTAGAATAGGAACGAATCGCGATCATAGCCGATCGATTGAAAATGATTAGCCGTAGCAATAAGGCAATAGAATTAATAGTTGAGGAATAAAAAATAATGACCACAGAATTAGAAACCCAAAAAGTTACCCCAACTCGCTGTTTAGTTGGTGCGGCAATTTCGGCAGCATTGGGGACAATTCTCTATTATCTCACGGCGGCGATCGGTCATTCTTTTTACTCAAAACCGATGGTTGCTCACAGTCTGATCGCCTTGAGAATTGGCAGTGCTGTCCGCACTTTAGTTTTTGGGTTAGCTTCTCTAGGAACCTTTATTTTTGCTTTTGTCACCATTGGTTTAATTCTTTTGGCTATCCAATTACTACTTAAGCGCAATCAACAAACTAATTCGTAAAATTACAGTTTTAAACTGCCCAATTCCCATTGATAACTAAACCCCATCTCCTCGCTTATGCAGAATTTAGACGAAAATAGCCTCGATTACGTCCTTAGCAAACCGGATTTAGCCGAACAAAGACAGGAATTTCGGGGACTTAGCAATAAAGTTTATTTTAATTTCGGTGGTCAGGGAACCTTGCCCAAGGCCGGATTAGAAGCGATTATCGATACCTATAATTTTCTCCAACAAAAGGGGCCTTTTTCAGGACAGGTAAACGATTGGATTACCAAAAAAACGGAACTTCTCAGGCAAGAAATGGCGCAAGAATTGGGAATCAATCCCAGCAATCTCTCTATCACCGAGGATGTCACTGTAGGCTGTAATATCGCCCTCTGGGGAGTGGATTGGCAAGCGGGGGAACATATTTTACTAACCGATTGTGAACACCCCGGAATTATCGCCACAGTTCGGGAAATTGCCCGTCGTTATCATCTGGAAATCTCCACTTGTCCTATTCGGGAAACTTTAAACGGCGGCAACCCCATAGAAGTTATTTCCGCTCATTTACGGCCAAAAACTAGGGTTTTGGTGATTAGTCACGTTCTCTGGAATACTGGACAGGTTTTACCCCTCAAGGAAATCTCGCAGCTTTGTCATGATAATTCTGTCACTGAAAAACCCGTTTTAGTGGTGGTGGATGCTGCCCAATCCGTGGGCTGTTTGCCCTTAAATTTAAGCGCTACTGGCGCCGATTGTTATGCTTTTACGGGTCATAAATGGTGGTGTGGACCGGCCGGTGTGGGAGGATTGTATATTCGTCCCGAAATTTTCCCTAGTTTACAGCCCACTTTTATCGGTTGGCGCGGTATTGAAACAGATAACCGAGGACAGCCTATCGGTTGGAAACCAGACGCTAGACGCTTTGAAGTGGCCACTTCTGCCTATCCTCAATTTGAGGGTTTAAGGGCAACTATTGCGGTACATAACGCCTGGGGTGATGGGGGACAAAGATACGAAAAAATCTGTCAATTAGCGGCTTATCTCTGGGAAGAATTAAAGACGATTAAAGGGGTAAAATGTTTAAAAAATTCTCCGCCAGAATCCGGTTTAGTTTCCTTTCAAATTGACTCGGCCATCACCCCACAAAATTTAGTGCAACAGCTAGAAAAACAAGGATTTTTACTGCGAACTCTCCTCGACCCCCTCTGTGTGCGTGCCTGTGTTCATTATTTCACTTTGCCCTCAGAAATCGAGCAGTTAGTAGCGGCTATCAAAAAGTTAGTTTAAAGCGCGTCGGGGATATTTTTATCCCTCGGCCATTAAGCGTAATAACTCGTCAGTAGATAACTTTCCGCTTGCGTCGGTCCCCTCCAATAAACTATCGGCGAGATCCCGTTTATGATGGTGCAGATCGACAATTTTTTCCTCGATCGTATCCTTGGCAACCAAGCGATAAATCGTCACCGGACGTTTTTGTCCGATACGGTGAGCGCGATCGGAGGCCTGATCCTCCACTGCGGGATTCCACCAGGGATCAAGATGGATAACATAATCGGCTGCGGTGAGATTTAATCCTGTCCCCCCAGCTTTTAAACTAATTAAAAATACGTCCCCTTCCCCCGCTTGAAACGCTTTCACCTGTTTCTGCCGATCGCTGGCTGGGGTACTACCATCGAGGTATTGATATTTTATCTGCCTTTGATCGAGATAACTGCGGATAATCCCTAAATGATCGACAAATTGACTAAATACCAACGCTTTATGCTGATTATCTAATAAGTCATCCAGAATTTCCCCGAAACGGGACAATTTCGAGCCGGGTAAATCCAAATCTGGAGCCACTAACTGCGGGTGACAGCAGGCCCGGCGTAATTTCATGATCTCTGTCAGTACCTGGAGATGTTTTGCTCCGGCGGTACTGTCACTCTCGCTTAATTTCTCCAAAGCGCGCCGCCGTAAGGCCTCGTAAAACGCCTTCTCCTCGACGCTTAACTCGATCGGGACTAAAATCTCGGTACGGGGCGGTAATTCCGCCAGAACTTGGTTTTTTGTGCGCCGAAGCAGGAAAGGCCGCACCAGTTTTTTTAACTGTTCGCGAGCGGTTTTATCGCCGTATTTTTCGATCGGGGTGGCGAAACGGCGATCAAAACTTTCCAAGGATCCCAACAATCCGGGGTTAATAAAACGGAAAAGATTCCATAATTCTCCTAAATGATTCTCGATCGGTGTTCCTGTGGTGATTAGTTTAAAATCCCCCCGCAGATTCATCGCTGCTTTCGATCGCTTGGTGGAGAAATTCTTAATCGCTTGGGCCTCATCGAGAACGATTGTCCGCCATTCCACCCCGGCCAACATGGTAGCCACTTCTTCCTGCTGTAATAACCCATAGCTACAGACCAACAGATCGAAAGGTTGCAGTCGATCGAGTAGTGCTTGCCGATCGCCAGTTCCCAATTGGATGATATTTAAGGTGGGTGCGAACCTTTCCGCCTCACTAATCCAGTTCAAACATACTGAAGTAGGGGCGATCGCTAAAGTCGGTCCCTCCGAGGCGCGGGTAAGGATCACTGCCAGGGCCTGTAAAGTTTTCCCTAATCCCATATCATCGGCCAAACAGGCCCCGGCCCCCCACTGGGCCAGCCTAGCTAACCAGCGAAAGCCTTCCAATTGATAGTCGCGCAATTCTGCCTGTAGAGTTGAGGGGACTTCCGGGGTAAAATCCTGACTCTCCTGAAAGCGTTGTAAATTATCGCGCCAACGTTTATCGGCCTTGAGTTGTCCCACTTCCTCGGTGAGTTCCGAGAGAATCGGGGCAGCGAAGGGATGAAACCGCAAACCGTCGCCGGACTTTTCCGAGAAAGCACGCATTTCCTGTAACCGTTCCCGAAATGCCTCGGTTAATGCCAGAAATTGACCATCTCCGAGGGGAATAAACCGCCCTGGCGCTCCCTCTAGCAATTTCATCAACTCCTGCATACTCAGCACCGATTTCTCCTCTAGGTGCAGTTCCCCACTGACGGCAAACCAATCCCGTTGACTGTGGATATTTAGGTGTAGGTCTTGTAATCGAAGCTGACGCGACACCCGCCATTTTTCCCCTTCTGGCCATTCCACAAGGACGCTATCGTTTAATTCCCGCAATTCCAGCAGTAGATCTAGACAATCTTCTGGATTTTCTAGCCGCCATTCGCCATTTTCTTCCTCGAAACTGATCAGGATCGGACAAGAATCGATCGCTGTTTGGGCCAGTTTTTTCTCTAGGGCCAGATCCCTAGTGGTTTGCAGCCGTTCCCCCTCGATCTCGGCGATTACTGTTTCTCCCCCTTTTCCGGGCTGGAAATAGGGACCGGCTGCCCCAAAAGGACGGCTGAGAACCGCCACTTTTAAACCCTCTCCGGCCGGTAAGAGATGAATCCGGGGTTGACTATCGGCTGCCACTGACCGGGCTGCTTTTCCTCCGCCGATATCGGAATGTACTGTCACTATCCCGGACAGGGAATTGATCGCGGCTAGGACTTTTTCCCGGCCCTTGTCGGGGACTTCTAGGCGGTTGCTTTTGCCGATAATGTCGGCGATGCTTCGGTGTTCCGGCTTGACTTCGATTACCTTAATGCGAGTGGGGGTTTCTTTCCAAATCAGCAATTCTTGGCGATCGCTGAGATCGGGCAGTAAAGACAGGATTAATTTACCCGATTTTTCCTTTCTTACTCGCAATTCCGGTTCTCCGGCGACGATTTCTACCCGCGTTCTGGGGGAATCTTCCCAGAACACCAGGGGATGACCGATCAGTTCGATAATGGCCCGGCGCTCAAAGTGATAATCGTTCTGGCCATAGTAACTGGATTCCACGAAGATATGGGCGCAAATTTTCAGGTCTTGCGGGGTTAAATAGTCAATTTCTCCAGTTTTTCGCAGACGTTTAAGGGAGACGGGACGGCCACGACTCCAATTACCCCGCGCGTCGAGTTTTTGTTCTTTTGGTTGCAGGAAATAATCCTCGGAATGGATAGTGAGAAACCAAGCAAGGCGGACGACGGGGTTAGATTTACCCTGGGTTGGTGTTGGCGCGCACAGATTAGTCAAGGCATTCAGGCACAGTTGCCAAGCTTCTTGGGGTTCGATCGCATCTACTAGGGGGGAAGGGAGATGCCATTTTATAACCACCTCCGCTTCCGGCGCTCGATCGAGTCGAGACAGTAGGGCCCTGGTTTCTAGGGCTAACCAATGGTAGCCGGCCGCCTTGGCATCTTTGTAGAGGGGCAAGAGTAGGCGGGGCAGATGTTTTTTAGCGATGTCGCTGCTCATCCAGTAGAGACAGATACTATGGATAAGAGTCTCTAGACCCTGGCCCATTTGGTAGGGATTGATCGTCGCGTCGATGATTGCGTCTTTAGCCTGCATATCTCCCTGACGGGCAGCGATGATTTTTTCCAGACGGGCATATATAGGACTGAAAGGATGATCGTTTTGACGCGTCACCCAACTGATATAGTTGGCGGCTTCGGCGAGACGTTCGGGGGTTCCTTCTTTGAGGAGGGCAAAAATAAAGGAGAAGCCGCTAATCGAAGAAAAATAGATTTTTTGTTTTCCTTTGGCTTTTTTTAGGGCTTTAAGGGCGAGGGTATATTCTTGGATCGCTTTGCTGTTTTCCCCGCCCAGAAAGGCAATCCAACCCCGTATCGCCCCGATTGCTGCTGCTTGGCTTTCCGGGAAAGGGCGATCGAGATACCGACGCACTTTATCGCTTTGTCCTCGGATGATTGCCTGTTCGAGCCACAAATGGGCTTCGGAAACACTGGTCTGGTCTTGACAGAGTTCTTCTAGGAGGGAAAAAGCTCCATCGGCGCGAGTTATTTTTTCAAAAGCCTTGACAAGAATGCTATTTAGTGCTAATGCCTGAAATTTGGTCGGTTGCGTCCGTAACCAATCCCCATCGAAGGGGTTATCGTAGATGAGAACCAGAAGGTCTTCTAGGCTGGTTTTTGGGGAAGAATAGCTGGTTTTCTGATAATCGGCGATTTGTTGTTCGACCGAGTCGAAATCCTGACGATAGATGGCCAGACGGATTTCTCGGATTAATTGCTCTTTTCCCTGAAAAACTAGGCTTTCATCCCAACGAGTTCGGGGCTGCGGCAGTTTTGCCTTGATAATCTCGACAAAACGCTTGAATTCTCCCTTGCTAATGCTATCACGGCTGGCAATCTCGACGAGGAGGGGATGACAACGCGGCCCGTAGCCTTTGTCCTGGGTGATCACTTCTGCTTCTAGGAGGAGATCTAAATGGGATTTCAGGGTTTGGCCGTTAAGTCGCCGGTTGTTCTCGTCGCGGTAATGAGCTTGATTTAAACATTCTAGAAAAGTGCTGCGGGCGATCGGTTCATAGATTAGGGAAAAAAAACGGACGATCACCTGATCTAGTGCCGATAATTGTTGGTAGCGTTCGATGATTTGACGGCGGATTTGCTCGATATCTTGCATATTCGGTTATATTCGCTGATAATCCTAATCTTTTTGCGGGGATATGGCTGCAATTTATGGACGGGTTTCCAAAAAAGGTTCGATATCGATCGGGAACCAGTCCCCGTCTAATACCTGTTGGAGAGTGAATATAGGCTCTAGGGGAATCGCATTTTTATCGACTATCCGCGCATTAATCAGGGATTTTCTGGCGGTTAAATAGGCTTTTTTCCAAGAATCGCGGGCATGGTTGACGAGGGTGGCACTATCTATTTTTTGTTCTAATTGCGATCGGAAAGCGGCGATCTCCACTATCCAATGACGGGCATTCCGTTCTTTTTCCGATTCCCAATAGGATAGTTTGAGCAAGTGTTCGATTAAAACGGTTAATAAACTCGTTATTGCCTGTCTCTCGCTTTTTCCCATGCACTCTACTTCCTCGATCAGGTTTTCCCAGTCCACCAGGTCAAACTCTTTTCGCTTTAACAGTTCGGCGGTTTTTTCTGTCCAGAGAACAAAATCTTCTTCGTAGAGAGCGGTCATCATAGATTTCTCATCCCGACCGGAAGCGCGGGGTAATGGCTCGATTATAACGCTCGATCGCTATCCTTGATCGGCTTCTAGTCTGGG
>SFBI01000086.1 GCA_007095845.1 Microcystis aeruginosa Ma_MB_S_20031200_S102 | reverse complement strand
TCAAAACTCCGTGGCTTTCTGGAGAGTTGGTAATTGGTTATTATGGCAACTTCACCTCGTTTTCAGCAAAATTCAAGCCTGTGGAATTATTCCTCTTTCTGACTTTTAAAGCCATTATCTATCAGCTTGTAGGGTGCGTTAAGCGGTAATAATCTTTGACAAAAACCAAAATTAACAATCTGCGGTAACGCACCACTTTAACATTTCTGAAACCCTTGAATTGCAGCCAAAATAAATTAGCGAGAAAATTCTAGATCCTCACCCATTTTAAGGCTTTTGGGTCTTTATCGTAACGATAATTAACCCCATCTTTAGCAGTAATGATTTTACCTAAACTAGCACGACTCCTGACGTTACTTAAAGAATAATCAGTTAGGGACTGCATTTGTTGATGGGACAAACCTTCAGTTATTTCAGAAACTCCTGCAATCTCCGAATCATGCTCAGTTTTAACCTCAGAAAAAGTCTCTATTTTTACCGCCGAGAAATTTTCTGATTTGTTTGACATCATGGCCATATTATTAACTTTTTGACGCTGATAATCTTCTACAGTTGACAGCTGCCAATGGGAATTTTCTGTTAACTCTAAGACCCATTGATGATAATTAAATAAACTTTCCCGATGACCAACACTAATAAAAGTGGTTTCACTTTCCTGTAATTGCCGATATAAACTGGCTTCATTTACTAAATCTAAAGCGCTGGTTGCTTCATCTAAGATAGTAAAAGTGGGTTTAGTGATTAATAGTCGAGCAAAAGCTAATCTTTGCTGTTCTCCCAGAGATAAAATTTGTTCCCAATTAACTTCTTTATCTAAGCCATTTTGGTCAGTTAATAAATGTTGAAGATTGACTTTTTTTAAGATATTTTTTAATTCTTCATCGCTCAGCTGCTCATTGGTATGGGGATAAAGTAATTGCTGGCGTAAAGTGCCAAGAATAATATAAGGACGTTGGGGTAAAAACAACATTTGAGCTAAAGGAGGACGTACTAAACGACCACTACCCGCTTTCCATAAACCGGCGATTGCTCGTAGCAAGGAACTTTTTCCTCGACCACTAGGGCCAATAATCAGTAGGCTTTCTCCCAAGGGAACAGAAACCGATAAATTCTCCACAATTACCTTTTCATAATCGGGAGTTTGTAGGGTAAAATTTTCAAAAGCTAGACGATCATCTTCCAGGGTGGTAATACGACTTAAGTTTTTCGGCTCTTCACTGGCAACTGTTAAGGCATCTTTCAAGGTAGCTAACCGTTCAATATAACTTGAAACTTTACCCGATGTTCCCCACTCAGTAATTAATTGTCCCAAGGCATTAGAAAAAAGGAAACAGCATAAACTAGCTTGACTAATTTCTCCATAATCAATTTCATTTTTAATAAACATCGGGGTCAAAATAAACATTGAAAATACACTAATCGCTGACTGATAACCACGATTAAAAAGATTATTAAAACGTTCCCAATTTATCAGCTTTTCCGAACTTTGAATAACTCGTTCAAAACGGCGTTCAATTATTTTTTCTTCTTGCTCTTCTCCCTGAAAAAAAGCAATAGATTCGGCGTGGTTACGCACATGGGTTAAAGCATAACTATAATCCGCTTTATCATTAAGTTCAGATTGATTAATTTTATTTAATTCTTGAGTTAGATAAATTGCTATTAAATTTCCTGCGATCGTATAAATTATCAGATAAACAGCAATTTGTGGGGAAATTGTCCAAAGAATAATCGAAAAAGTAATCATTTGTAACCCTTTTTCCACTAAGGTAATTAAAAACCTTAAGGTCATGGTCGTAATTGGTTCAATTTCTTGAGATAATCTTTGATCAGGGTTCTTTAAAGTAGAGATAAAATCAATGTTATAATAAGCGCGATCATTGAGATATTTTTTAACGGTTTGTTTCGTTAACCACTTATACCAATCCAATGCCACTTGACGACGAATAAATTGAGAAAAAGCAAATAAACCTGTTGTTCCTATAATCAAGAAACTGGATAACCATAACGTATTGAGATATTTAGAAAGGTCTCTATCTTCAATAATAATGTCGAGTACATAACGATTCCAGTAGCTACTAAAAGCTTCTACCCCCACCGTTGCCAAGATACTTAAAAGAATCAAAGCTGACATTCCCCAAGAAATGATCACATCTCCAAAGGCACGTCCATTTAACTCCGTTGGATACCAATAGGGTTGAGCCACAATTTTTAGGCTTTCCCAAAATTGACCAAATAGTGAAAAGGGATTATTGGAGGATTGATCAGACACAACAGGGTTTTCCGTCGCTTTTTTAGTGGTATATTGGGACATCTATATCCAATTGGTGGTTACTTTACTGTTCTCTTGACAACTCAATATCACATTGTAGCGGGAGAATTACCCGTTTTTGTCTTTTGATAACATTTTTATCTCGAAGTTGAAGTTTTAGGAGTTCGGTTCCCTTGGAGTTATGGTGATCAGCAAATCTTATCAAAGAAAGGGCTTACGCTATAAGCTCTTACCAAATTACACCCAGTGCAATGTAGAAGCGCCAGTATTGCTCCCACAATGTAATATATATTAACATTTTTCCCCGATATACGCTAGTTAATAGAAGTTATCCAAGAAAGAATAAATGTAGATTAAACTGTGATTAATTCAGTTTGATCGATCAATTTTGCCACAATACAGGAGAATAGATTGATGAGTGGTTTTATGGATTGCTGTCTAATCCTCTCAGTATTTTGGCTTATTTTTTCTTGGCTTAGTTCATGCTACTTTCTGCTACATTTTCAGGTGCGGACTGTCGGTTTTAAGCAAGTCTCTAAAAGCCAACACCTAACACCTTACTCCCCCAATCCCAATTGCTCCAATAGCTGAAGGATAGTTTTTCCGGTCACAGGATCTCGCCAATCGGGGGCAATTTCTGCCAGGGGAACCAGCACAAAGGCGCGTTCTCGGCAACGGGGATGGGGTATCTGTAATTCGGGCGTTTCTAAGATCAAGTCCTCATAAAATATTAAGTCTAAATCGAGGGTACGCGGTCCCCACCTTTCCCGTCGGACTCTCCCGAATAACTGCTCGATTTCTAATAATTTATGCAGTAAATCTAGGGGCGATAAATCCACTTGCACAATGGCGCAACCGTTGAGATAATTCGGCTGAGGAGGTCCGACGGCCGCAGTTTGATACCATTGGGAATGAGCTTTTAATTTAATTCCTTTGACTCGCTCTAATTCCCCTAAAGCTTGCCCTAAAATTGTCGCTGAATCTCCTAAATTACTGCCTAGAGCGATTGCTGCCCGTTTCATCCACACCCTTCCTCAACAATAATCTCGGCTAATTCCCCCGTCGCTCCTAAAGATTTACCTAAAAATATATTGACATTTGGATGCTTTTGCGCTATTTCAAAAACTTGGGCTTCGATCGCGGCCGTAATTCCACCGGCAAAGAGGAAATAGGGCAGTATAGCGATTGTTTGGCTACCTTGAGCGATTAAAATCTCGATTTGTCGGCATAAACTCGGTTCTATCGACCAATAAGCTGTAATTACTCCAAAAAACGCCGCTAGATTTTCCACTTCCCGATTACCCCCGGGGCGACGACTACCGTGGGACAGTAAAATGCGGTCTTGGGGGCTTAAATCAACAAATTGTCGGGATAACAGCGATTTTATTCCCTGATAACTGCCTAAATGGGGCTTTAACTCTAGCTTAATTGGCGATCGCACTTTGGCCACGGCCGCGGGAATATCTTCTTTAACGTGAACCCCCGACAGGAGAAACAGGGGGATAATCTGCAACTGGTTACATCCTTGGCTTTGTGCTTGTTGGGCAAAAGCTTCTATTTGTTGATGGAGCGGTGTTATCGCTAATTCTAGAGCGGCAGTCCCCACTAATACCTGATTATCTGCTTCTAGAACCGCTATAGATGGGCTAAACTCCGATTTACTCCCTAATCTTTCGGCGGGTTGACTGATTTTTTCCCGAACTAAGGCTGCTAATTGAGTCACCGCCATAACTGGACGCGGATCGCGACTACCGTGGAAAACCAATAAGTAGGCTGAGGAGGTCTTCAAAGAAATCTGGCCAAAATAGTTTAGTTTTTAGCCTAATACATTTTGTCTCCCTTTAGGCATCAATGCCCCTGATATTCTCAATTTAGCTGGTAAGCGGAAAAACCTCCCCACTAGCCCCAAGTGCTACCATTTTAGGCAGTGTAAAGTGTGAGCAAATCAGCCCGCCGGCTTGAGTTAGTCTAGATATTGAGGTATAATTGCTATTGACAGAAACTGCCAGAGGTATATTTGTATTATGCGGGTAATTAGCCGTCGAATACTTCGCGATTTCTGTATCACTAATGCTAATTCCTGCGAGTCTCTCTATGATTGGTATAGAGTCGCTAGTAAAGCGGCATGGCAAAATCTAATCGATGTGCAAGCCACTTATAAAAGTGCTGAATCTGTTGGTAATTTCACTGTTTTTAACATTAAAGGAAATCACTTTCGTCTAATTGTAGATATAGTTTATAGCCGACAGACTATCTATATTAAATACATTCTTACCCATGCCGAGTACGATAAAGGAAATTGGAAAAATGATGCTTACTTTTAATTCTAAAACCTATGGAGAATTACTCGCTCACTATCAACCAAAAGCAATCACCACAGAGGTGGAAAACGAGCGAGTGATCGCAATTGCCCAAGAGTTAGAACATCGCTCGGAACTTAGTTTAGAGGAGGAGGCTTTACTGGAGTTATTGATTAGTTTGATCGAAAGGTTCGAGGCAGATAATTATCCAATTCCTGACAGAAATCCTTTAGCGACTTTACAGCATCTGATAGAAGCTAACGAGACAGAATATCCAGAGCTAATTACTATTTTGGGTTCCCCTGATGCGGTGGAGCAAATAATTAAGGGACAACGCAGCATCAATCAGTCAGAAGCTAGGTCTTTGGGGGCATATTTTCGGGTTGATGCCAGTTTATTTACTTAATAAGTACCTAAGCAAAATTAATTACACATCTCAAGGGGATTAATTTAATTTGGCACGACTACTTAACAAATTATTGCGATAGCTTGCCATTAACTAATTTTCAGCGATAATCTAAAGTCAGAGTCTATCGGGAGATAAGATCATGAACTTTCGTCTAGTTCTATTTTCAGGCCTAGTAACGGCTTTAGTTGGTGCTGGTATTGGTTATGGCATTAGCCGCATTGAACGCAATCCCAGCCAAGTCAACTATAAAAATCCCCATCACTATCAAATCATCTATAGACGTTATTTGACCGGTGCCGGGGCAGCAATTGGCTTCTGTGTGGGTGCGGGTTTGCAAATGGTCAAAGAACTCAAAGAAGAAAGAGATAGAGAAATAGGCATCCTAGACGATGGCTCAGAACTCTAGTCTTTTGGGGCTAATTCCTCAAGAATGATGAATTGAACGTGATTAATCGCTAAATCGCCGATGGGAACTTGGGTTTTTAACACCGGTTGTCCTTGACTGAGCATTCGTTCAAAGGGGATGTCTTTGGCAATTTCCGTGTGATACCAAGCTAAACCCATAAAGAAACGATTGGGATAGGGGCCGCCTTCAAAAATATCATCGGGATTGGACTCCATGGGAACCCAACCGATAGAGGGCAGATAAAATTCCATCCAGACGTGATTGTAATCTGGTTCAAGGGGTAAATTACGTTCGAGGGGATGGGGGGGGCATTTATAGCGTCCTACCGTGCGACAGGCAATACCATTGAGACGACACAAAGCCAATAATAAACCCACATATTCCCCACAGGAACCGACTCCGCGCCGCAAGGCAATATCAGGGGTGTCGATGTTGGGTTTGATACCGTAGGAAAGCTGATCATAGACGTAATTACGAATACTATAAACTTTTCGGAGAATATTGGTTTCCCGACCGGCCGCTTCTTCGGCAGCATTGAGGATAATTTCTGTATTCATAGCCAGATCATCATTATCGATCAAATAGCGATCGGGAAAATCGGCGGGTAAGGCGGGTAAATCTTCGCAATCTTGGGGAGTAATTTGGTATTTAATACCCCATACTTCTAATACTACTTTCCAACCAAAAATATGACGTTGTTTGCCGGTTATTTGCTCGAACTTAAATACTGCCACCCGCTGCCCGTCCTGAATTTCTTCAATAAAAGGCAATCCCACCGCTTCGACGCTGCGAATTTTTTGCCGTGGTGTTTCTAAGGGTAAAGCGATGCGCCATTCCACATCTTTTAGTTCGATATTATAGAGGGGTTCCAATTCCTCGACGTAGGATAATTCAATCAGATAACCGTTAGAAAGGGCGTATTTTTTAGCGGGATCGTAGTGAAAATATAGAGGATGGACAAAAGTACGCGGACGATAACTAAGTTCGTGAACCTGTTCGGAATTGGGATTATCGCGGATACAGGGTTCTTGGAAAGTATATGCTACATATAGGATATCCTTGCCACTGTTAGCATCGCGATAAAACGCTAATCCCGTCGGCGATTCAAAAGGAGTTATCATGCTAAAAAGCTGTTCTCCCGTGGCGCGATCGAGACAGTAAACCGTTTGTTCTAGGGTATCCGTTAGCCAAAGTTCTTCCCCGCGAATGGTGATATTTTCGATGCCGATACCAGGTGCGTATAAACGAGTAATTTCCTGTCCCGATTGGCGATCAAATATAAAGATTTGTCCAGAACGTTGACAAGTGACATAAATTGTGTTACCAGTTACAGCGACTCCGTTAGCGGTGTAGGGAAGACGGGTGAAAAATTTCGGGGTAAAATCTTCGAGAGTGCAGCAGTAGAGATTTTCGCGAGTGGTAAACCAGAGGTTATTTTGATCATCGATTGCCAATCCCGTCGTCCCGACGAATTCCTGCCAGCGATGGGAATTAAGTACGCTTGTATGACCAGTATCGAGGGCAATTTGGTATAAATAGCCGTTTTTTGCGTCGATAGCGATTAATTTGTCATCTTGAAATACAATTCCGTGCATGGCCGTGGCGCTAATCGGACGAATCGTTTGACGATGGGAGGGAAGACTGGCAGGATCGAAAATCATAGGAGGAAACGAAAAGGGAGAGCGTTTTTAGATGAATAAAACAGCAATTCTCCCCACGATAACAAATTTTCTCGCCCCTGAATGCTCGTAATGAACTGCAATCCCGAAAAAAATGTCAAGAATTGTCACCTATAGTCCCTCTCATACCCTTGTACCTACCTACGAGTGTTTCAATCGTTGCAGTTATTGTAATTTTCGCAGGGATTTAGGCACTGATGGCTGGTTAAGTTTGGAAAAAGCCAAAGAGATTTTAACTGCTTTGCAGGGTTCGGAAATTACGGAAATTTTAATTCTTAGCGGCGAAGTTCATCCTTTAGCACCCAATCGAGAGTTATGGTTTCGCCATATTTATAATTTAGGAGAATTGGCTTTAAATATGGGTTTTTATCCCCATACCAATGCGGGAATTTTAACTTTTGCTGAGATGGAAAACCTGAAAAATGTCAATCTATCTATGGGCATAATGTTAGAACAAATGACAGTGAATTTATTAAATACTGTCCATCGTCATGCTCCCAGTAAACTGCCATCCCTGCGCTTAGAACAGTTACAATGGGCGGGAGAATTAGCAATTCCTTTTACCACGGGGTTATTATTAGGAATTGGTGAAACAGAAGGCGATCGCTTAGTGACCTTAGAAACTATTGCCACTATTCATCAACGTTGGGGACATATTCAAGAAGTGATCCTACAACCCTACAATCCGGGTAAAAGAGAACAGTGGCAAAATAACCCTTTTGATCTGCAAAAATTACCCGCTTTAGTGAGACAAGCTAGGGAAATTTTGCCCCCAGATATTGTCATTCAAATTCCCCCGAATCTAGTCCCTGATCCTCTTTTTCTCTTGGATTGTTTAGCGGCAGGAGCGCAGGATTTAGGCGGTATTGGCATTATCGATGAAGTTAATCCCGATTACCTCCATTTACACCCCGATAAATTAAAGGAATTTTTAGCAGTTTATGGCTGGGAATTAAAGCCGCGTCTGCCGGTTTATCAGTAAACAGTAAACAGTAATCAGTAATCAGTGAAAAGATAGCACTGTTAATGTCATTTAACACGCATATCCCAATCGATCGGAGGGCGCAAGCTTTGCGCCCCTACAGTAACGGATTTTGTCCACAATGTAGGGGCGAACTGCGTTCGCCCAAAAGGTACATTATCAAAGCGCAAGTCCCTTATTATTCATTTTTAATTCTCCTGACGACCGACGACCGAGGCTGCATCTCATTTTTGTAAATCTACCAATTGGGATTTTTACGGGGAAACTCTCGGCTAAGATCGGGCATTACTTCCGATTTTATCACTCAATCCAAGCTTTTGGGGGGTTCTACCCCCCAAACCCTGGAGCGCATTAGTTTTTCGGTGGTATGCTTACACGCAGCTGCTGATACATTTGTAATCATCTAAGAGTTACTGATAATTGCTGATTGTTGGTATTCCTGCAAATGTGAGATGCTCCTAACCCTAACAACAATTTTTGATTTTTACCAGAGGTCTTATGATTCCCTCAAGCGAGCGCTACTGGCTCAAAAATGCTCATATTCCGGTTTCCCTCCTAGAAAATGAGGTTTTTTCTCCCCAAACCTCCGAGGGATTAACCTTAGTTAATCTGGAAATTAATGAAGGTTACATTAATCGCATCACCTCAACAATCCCCCCCGAAGATAATATTCCCGTCATCGACCTCAAAAAAAAGCTTGTTTTTCCTTGTTTTATCGATATGCACACCCATCTCGATAAAGGTCATAGTTGGCAGCGTTGTCCTAACCATGATGGCACTTTTGACAGTGCCTTAAAAATGGTCCTAGAGGATTCCCGACGGGAGTGGCGCTTAGAGGATGTGTATCGTCGCATGGAATTCGGCCTTAAATGCAGTTATGCCCACGGAACCGCCGCTATTCGCACCCATATCGACTCTTTTGGTCAACAGGCACAGATTAGCTTGACTGCTTTGGCAGAATTGCAACGACAATGGGCCGGTAAAATCACCCTGCAAGCGGTTTCTCTAGTTTCCCTTGACTACTATCAAACCTCCGAGGGAGCGGCCTTAGCCGATAAAATTGCCGAATTTGGGGGCATATTAGGGGGATTAGCCTACACAAATCCCGATTTACAGGCACAAATTGATATTACCTTCAAATTAGCCCAAGAAAGGGGCTTAAATCTCGATTTTCATCTAGATGAAAACGGCGATCCCGATTCTACCTGTTTAGCAGCGATCGCGCGTACTGCTATCAAAAAGCAATTTTCTGGACAAATCATCTGTGGTCACTGTTGCAGTTTAGCGGTACAATCCCCTGAAATAATCCAAGAAACCCTAAATTTAGTCAAAAATGCGGGTATTGCTATCGTTAGCTTGCCGATGTGCAATCTCTACCTACAGGATCGTCAAGAGGAAAAAACCCCCTTTTGGCGCGGGACAACTAAGATAAAAGAGATGAAAAAAGCGGGAATTCCGGTGGCTTTTGCCAGTGATAACTGTCGCGATCCCTTTTATGGTTTTGGGGATCACGATGGTTTAGAAGTCTTTACTCAAGCGGTGCGGATTGCTCACCTCGATACACCCTACGCTGACTGGGTAAATAGTGTCACCCTCACCCCAGCAAATCTGCTCGGATTGCCCCATTTAGGGCGCATTAAGACGGGTCTAGAGGCAAATTTGTTAATTTTCAAGGCTCGCTACTTTAGCGAGCTATTATCGCGACCACAGTGGGATCGCCTCGTGATTCGGCGCGGGTTGAGCATCGATACGACTCTCCCCGATTACCAAGAGTTAGATGATTTAGTTCTAGGAATTGAGCAAATCCTCTAGGGGTTTAACAAAAACTACCGATTCTAGGTTGATGGCACCGTAAATATGGGGAAATGTCTCTTTTTCTAGCTCTAAAGTGGCATTTTCTGGGTTAGGATGCTGGGGCTGCTCCCATTTGACCGGGGCCTGCAATTGTTCGAGAGAAATGACTAAAACCAGTAAATTTGGCTGATTTTGATAAAAAGCGGCCACAACTTTCGGAATTTGTTCCAAGGTGGAACAATGGATAAATCCCTCATTTTTTAGAGAATGCGCCCGATATTCCCCCATTTCACGAGCTATTCGCCAACCTCTTTCCGTGGTGATGTGATAGATCATCGGTTCGCCTCCTACTGTCACTTTATTCCTAATTTTAGGATACAGCGTGAAGCTATTAGCATCCCTCAATTCTCTTAAACTAGAGGTCAGGGAATAAAGACAAGAAATTTGGGTTCTTCGGTTTGTGTTATGCAATGGATGGAGATTATAAAGGAAAGTTTTTAGATTTATTCAACAAGCTCTCAATAAAAATAATCTCCTGTCTCCTGTCTCGACTAGGAAATGAATTTTGCTGTTAACAATTATAGCTCTCAAAAGGGGGTGGGAATGATGAGATCAAGTTTAGTTTCGGTCTGGGGATGACGAAAAGATAATTGTTTAGCGTGTAGGTATAAACGGTCGGACTGCTTACCATTATACAAGCGATCGCCCAAAATTCCTATCCCTAATCCCTGTTGACTATGAACACGAATTTGATGGGTTCTTCCCGTGTAGGGAATAAATTCTAACCGAGAATAATTGCCTTCTTTACCGATAACTTTAAAATAGGTTTGACTAGCTTTTCCTCTTTGCCAATCCACAGTTTGATAGGGTCGATTTTGCGGATTTCCCCAGAGAGGTAGGTCAATTATACCTGATTCTCGCTCAATAATTTCTGATAATATAGCTTCGTAGATTTTCTCCACTTGTCGCCGTTGAAATTGTTGGGATAAACAACGATAAATATCTAAACTTTTAGCTAGTAATAATATACCCGAAGTTTCTCTATCTAAACGATGAACGGGTATAAGATTTTTTCCCTGACGACGAAACCGATTAACCACAGCATCTTGACTATTTTGATAACGTCCTGCTACCGATAATAATCCCGCAGGTTTATTAATAGCAATTATTCCCTCGTCTTCGTAGATAATTTCTAGGGATGAACGTAAACCAGAGAGTAAAAAACCCATGAGAGGTTGACATCTTTCTTGACAAGCACCATAAAATTCTCCCTGTTTTCTATCTCGATTCGATTCTCCCCACCAAAATTCGGCCATAGCGATGGGTTTTAATCCTTTCATAGCGGCATAATTTAATAATTTTGGGGCGCAACATTCCCCTGTTCCCGTCGGTAACAAATTACTGCCCATCAATTTAGCTAAGGAGAGAGATTGTCCAGAAAAATTATTTAAACAGTAGGATTGATACAGCAATTCCTGTAACTGTTTGGAGAGGTTCCTACGCTGTTGCTTAAGTTCAATAATTCTCTGATTTGCTAAGTTTATTTTCTCAATTAAGGGTTCTAAAACTTGTTTTTGTTCCTGTTTTAATTGCTTTCTTGCTCTTTTTTCCTGACGACTGAGATTGTTTAACTTTTCTAATTCTTCTGAGTTTAAATCTCCTAAATTTCTTAATCTATCTCGTTCCTGTTTATGGTTTTGATGTTGTTGTTGTAAAGCTTGTATTTTGCGCTCAAAACTTGCTTGATTGAGTTGATATAAGTTATGTTCTGGGATTGATTGTAGGGTGATAATTTCCTGTTTAATTGTTTCTAAAAGTTGCAAAACTCGCTTTTCTTCCAGCATAATTTTTTCTCTTCCCAATAGGGACGGAACCCAGCCAGCAGCTTCTCCCTGTCCAGAAAAAGCTTTTAAAATTTCTATTTCGCCAGCGGCATTTTCTCCTAACAAAATGCCATACATTTTGCCTTCAGGATTGGTGATAGTTGTCATCAAATCTTGGGCAATTTTTTCAGCCAAAAGAGTGCGGGGCAAGCGCAATAACTCGCCCGTTTCGGGACAAATTCCTTGATAATAATAGGTAACTTCCTTCACTCTTTAAGAACAGGAAAGGGGCTAGAGATACCTCTAAGAAAAACAATTGGCAAAGAAATCGATAGTTTCCTGTAGGGCGACAATAAAGCTATCAATTTCTTCGCGGGTATTATAAAAATATAGACTTGCCCGCGCGCTGCCAGAAGCATCAAAAAGGCGGTGTAGAGGTTGGGTACAGTGATGACCAGAACGAATAGCGATTCCTTCGTGGTCTAATAAAGTGGCTAAATCACTAGCATGAATCCCTTCCACATTAAAGGCGGCTAAACTAGCGCGACCTTGGCCCGTTAAACTAGGTGATGGACCGTAAATTTTTAACCCCTCAATTTCTCCTAGTTTTTTGAACAAATGGGCAGTTAATTCTTCTTCATAGGCATGAATATTATCCATCCCTAAACCCATTAAATATTCTACTGCGGCACCGAGAGCAATCGCTTCGCCGATAGCGGGGGTTCCCGCTTCAAATTTGTGGGGCAGTTCGGCACAAGTAAAATGGTCTAAATAGACTTCTGCAATCATTTCGCCACCACCAAAAAAGGGCGGCATTGCCTCTAAAATAGCCTCTTTGCCGTACAAAAATCCAATGCCGGTGGGGGCGCACATTTTATGACCACTAGCCACCAACCAATCACAATCTATGGACTGCACATTAATTGCTAAATGGGGGACACTTTGACAGGCATCAATTAATACTTTTGCCCCGACTTGATGGGCAAGGCTGACTATTTCGGCAACGGGATTAATACAGCCTAATGTATTGGAAACATGGAGGACAGCAACTAATTTGGTTTTGTCAGATAACAAGGATTTATATTGTTCTAAATCAAAGCTTTCGTCGCTGGTTAATTGCACATATTTAATCACCGCCCCCGTCTTTTGGCAGACAATTTGCCAGGGGATTAAATTACTGTGGTGTTCCATCACCGAGAGAATAATTTCATCCCCTGCTTTCAGGGTATTTAATGCCCAACTGTAGGCGACTAAATTAATCGCTTCCGTGGCGTTGCGAGTATAGACAATTTCCTGACGAGAAGCGGCATTAATAAACCTAGCCACCTTATCTCTGGCCCCTTCGTAGGCTTCCGTTGCCCGCACACTTAAAGTATGCGCCCCCCGATGCACATTAGCGTTATCTTTTTCGTAATAGTTTCGCAGGGTTTCTAATACTTGAATCGGTTTTTGGGAAGTGGCGGCACTATCGAGATAGATAAGGGGTTTATCGTGTACAGTTTGATGGAGAATAGGGAAATCGGCGCGGACTTTTTGGGCGAGGGTTTTTTCTTGGATAATTGTCATTTTAGTCAGGAGTCAGAGGGGTACTTTGGGCAGGTTGACACCCACCCCGGTAGAGTTATTCCACACTGCGACAGGCGACGCATTGCCCCAATCTTTGGCGGAGGGATTCTAGAGGAATTTTAGCTAAAATCTCGGCCGAGAAAGCATCAATTAACAAACTGCGGGCGGTGTCGGAGCTTAAGCCCCGGCTTTGCAGATAGAATAAATCATCGGCTTCCAGTTGGCTAATGGTTGCCCCGTGGGAACATTTGACGTTATCGGCGGTAATTTGTAATTCCGGTTTGGTGTTGACTCGTGCCTTGTTAGAAATTAACAAATTCCGATTTAACTGGGAGGCGTTGGTTAATTGGGCAGGTTTGGGAACAAACACTTTACCATTAAAGATGGCGTGAGCGCTACCATCAACGATACATTTATGCAGTTGGTTGCTGATACCGTGGGGATGGTTGAGATAGATGGCGCTGTGGGTATCGGCGGTTTGTTGTCCGGTAATCATGGCTAATCCGTGCAGATTTGTCTCGGTTTGTTCTCCTTTTTGCAGGATATCGAGGTTATGACGGTAGAGTTTAGCGCCTAGATTTATCTCGTTGAGAGTGTAACGGCTATCACGTCCTTGTTCAATTATCGTGCGTCCGATGTGAAAACCATCTCCCGATTCCCGTTGTACTCTGGTATGGATGACTTCGGCGTTGGCTTCGAGGTAAATTTCTGTGACAGCGTTGGTAAAATAAGAGTAATTTACAGGCAAATCGGAGCAATATTCGGCTAAAGCTCCGTAATTCTCGATAATATTGACACTGGCTCCTGTTTCCGCCACGATGAGGCCATGGGGCTGATAAAAGCGGGGAATTTCCTCCACAACGGTGATAAATAGGAGATGTATCGGGTTTGTGACGACGGTGTTAGCGGTGACGTGAATTACGGCTACATCGCTTAGTCCAGCTTGGTTGAGTGCGGTAAAAAATTCGGGGGTTTTTTCTTTCCCTAGATAGTTGACAAGAACATCTTTTTGTGCCTTGGCAAGATTGCTGACGCTGACACCGGGGGGTAAAGCGGAGATATCGGACAATTCAGGCTGATAAATGCCGTTAACGAAGACTAAACGGCTGTTTTTGGCTTCGGGCAGTAAAAAAATAGCTAGGGCATTTTTATCGATTGTAACGGTTTGGGGGGCGCGAAAATCGATCGTCCAGAGTTGACTTAAATCGGTGAATTGCCATTCTTCATCTTTTCTGCCAGGGATGGCTAATTCTTGAGCTTTACTAGCTCCTGATTCTCTTAATTCGAGAATTTTACCGTTATCGATAGTGGGAACCGTTTCGCGAGACAATTTTAACAATAATTCTCCTGATTGTTCAGGTTTCGTGATTATGGCTGTCATTGGTAGGGGTGGGGTGTGGGAATTATGAATTATAAATTATGAATTATGAATTGGGGAGAGGGGAGAATAAGTAAAAATAATCTCCTGACTACTGGTAACTGGTAACTGGTAACTGGTAACTGGTAACTGGTAACTGGTAACTGGTAACTGGTAACTGGTAACTGGTAACTGGTAACTGATAACTGATAACTGGTAACTGGTAACTGGTAACTGGTAACTGGTAACTGGTAACTGGTAACTGGTAACTGGTAACTGGTAACTGGTAACTGATAACTGATAACTGACTACTGATAACTGACTACTGATAACTGACTACTGATAGCTAGATTACTTAACGGCTAATAATTGTTCGTCGAGGAAATCGTAGCCAGTTCTTTCTAATTCGAGGGCTAATTCTTTACCGCCACTGGTGACAATGCGCCCATCGTACATAACATGAATAACATCGGGTTCAATGTAGTTGAGCAGACGCTGGTAGTGAGTGATAAGTAAAAAAGCGTTATCGGGGGTAGCTAATTGATTAACTCCCTGGGCAACAATTCGTAAAGCATCGATGTCTAAACCGGAGTCAATTTCATCGAGGATTCCTAAAGTGGGTTCTAATAAAGCCATTTGGAGGATTTCATTACGTTTTTTCTCACCACCGGAGAAACCTTCGTTTAAACTTCTGCCAAGAAAGCTAGGATTCATCTGGACAACTTCTAGTTTTTTCTCGACTAATTCCTCAAAGTCAAAACTATCTAATTCTTCCGAACCTAGATGTTTTTGTCGGGCATTATAGGCAACGCGAAGAAAATCGAGGTTACTAACGCCGGGGATTTCTAAGGGATATTGGAAAGCAAGAAAGATACCCATAAGCGCTCGTTCATCGGGTTCTTTGTCTAAAAGGTTTTCGCCTTTATAAATTATTTCTCCCCCGGTTACTTCATAATCGGGATGTCCAGCGATTACTTTGGAAAAGGTGCTTTTTCCTGAGCCATTGCGTCCCATAATTGCGTGGGTTTCCCCTGCTTTAATTTCGAGGTTAACTCCTTTAAGAATCTGGTTTCCGTCAATACTAGCGGTCAGATTTTTTACCGATAAAATTACTTCACTCATGTTTTTTTGTTGGCAGGTGCAAATATTTCTAGAGACTAATTATATTTCAGCGAACACTGATAACTGATAACTGATAACTGATAACTGATAACTGTTATCCGACGGTTCCTTCGAGCTTGAGACTGAGGAGTTTATCAGCTTCGGCGGCAAATTCCATCGGTAATTTACTGAGGACATCCTTACAGAAACCACTGACTAACATAGAGACAGCATCTTCCTCGGAAATACCCCGTTGTGCGAAGTAGAATAATTGGTCTTCACCGATTTTAGAAGTGGAAGCTTCGTGTTCTACTTTGGCACTGTTGTTATCCACCTGAATATAGGGAAAAGTGTTAGCTTCGGCATTATCTCCAATCAGCATAGAATCACATTGGGAGTAATTTCTTGCTCCCTTGGCTTTCGGCCCCATTTTCACTAAACCGCGATAACTATTTTGGGAATTACCTGCCGAAATTCCCTTAGAAATAATCGTACTTTTGGTGTTGCGACCAATGTGAATCATTTTCGTACCTGTATCGGCCTGTTGTTTGTTATTAGTTAGGGCAATTGAGTAGAATTCCCCGACGGAATTATCGCCAACTAAGACGCAACTGGGATACTTCCAAGTAATAGCTGAACCGGTTTCTACTTGCGTCCAAGAAATTTTAGAATTAACTCCTTTACACAGACCCCGTTTAGTGACGAAATTATAAATACCTCCCTTACCATTGGCATCGCCAGCGTACCAATTTTGTACAGTCGAATATTTAATATCCGCATTATCGAGGGCGACTAATTCCACGACGGCGGCATGAAGTTGATTACTATCGTACATCGGAGCGGTGCAACCTTCTAAATAACTTACCGATGCCCCTTCTTCAGCGACAATTAAAGTTCTTTCAAATTGTCCCGTCTCACCGTTATTAATCCGAAAATAGGTGGACAATTCCATCGGACAGGTGACACCTTTGGGGATAAAAACAAAGGAACCATCGCTAAAAACAGCAGAATTAAGAGCGGCAAAATAATTATCACCCACGGGAACCACACTGCCCAGATATTTCTGCACTAAGTCGGGATGTTCCTGTAAAGCTTCCGAGATAGAACAGAAAATCACACCCTGTTCTGCTAGTTTTTCTTTAAAAGTTGTGGCGATAGAAACGCTGTCAAAGATAGCATCGACAGCGACGTTAGAAAGGCGTTTTTGTTCCGAAAGGGGAATGCCTAATTTTTCAAAGGTTTCGATTAAAGTGGGGTCAACTTCTTCCAGACTGTTGAGTTTTTCTTTTTTCTGTTTAGGTGCAGAGTAGTAGATAATATTTTGATAATCAATGGCAGGATAGGAAACGTGCGGCCAACTTGGTTCGGTCATCTTTTGCCATTGATGGTAGGCCCGGAGACGAAAATCGAGCATGAATTCCGGTTCCTTCTTTTTCGCCGAAATTAGGCGAATAATCTCCTCATTCAAACCGCGAGGGATGGTTTCCGATTCGATATCGGTAATGAAACCGTACTTGTAGGGTTGGTTAACGAGGTTTTTAACGGTGGTTGCACTCATGGGGGTTGGTGTTCTCTCTACGGGGGAGGCAGTTAAACAACTTTCCTGTTGTTTAAATTGATTATATAATAGATTAACAACAAAGCTGTTGTCAAAGTCAGGGAAAATTTGAGAGGATGCTGATAAACCTCTGTTATTCAAGTTACTCTGTAGGGGTAATTGGCCGCTCCTTGACCCTCAGCAATTGTACGCTAAAGCCTCTGTTTTTGGTATCATGACCACGACTCAACCCGCCTCGACGAAAGACGATATTCTGCAATATTTGCTCAAAAACGGTCAATCTACCGCCCAAGACTTGGCTGAGGAGTTAAGTATTAGTCCGCAAGCGACGCGCCGCCATCTTAAGGATTTGGAGGGGGAAGGACTGATTGAATATTTTGCCGGACAAAATAAGATAGGACGACCCCAGCACATTTATCGTCTCAGTCGTCAAGGTCGTGGCCGTTTTCCCCATAATTACGATAATTTCGCTGTTTCTTTCCTCAATACTCTGGTGGAGACGGTGGGAGAGCAACAGGTGGGAGAAATTCTCAAAAAACAGTGGCAACGCAAAGCGGCAGAATATCAATTACGCCTCGGCAAGGGGTCTTTAGGAGAAAGAATGAGAAAATTGCTGGAAATTCGCCAAGAGGAGGGTTATATGGCAGAATTAGTGGCACTGGAAGCAGAAAATAGTTATGTCCTAGCCGAGCATCATTGCGCTATTGCTGAGGTGGCTGGTTCCTATCCCAGTATCTGTGGCCATGAATTAGAAATGTTTGCGCTGCTGCTGCCCGATTGCACGATCGAACGTACTCACTGGATCAATCAAGGTGAGCAACGATGTGGTTATCTAATTAAGTGCAAGGGTTGACAGAAAAAGATTAGAGATTTTCATCGGGATTTATGCCCAATTCCCGCAGTTTAGCCGCTAATTTTGCGTATTTCTGCCTTCCCTGTTCAACATATTGAGCAACTCTTTTTCCACTTGCTCAATAATATCCTTCTTCTTGTGATAACTAGCATTGTCTAATATAATGATAATTATAGATCCTTTTTCTCGAAAATATTTGGACAGATTTCCCAAGTTTATCCATTCTTGACGAATCTCTTCATGAAGTTTCTTTAATTGTTAATAGAAAGTTTCTAAATTTCCTTTTTTGTATGATTTCCATTTTTCCTCCTATCTTCTAGACTTTCTAAATTGTTAAGTACCTAAGCAAAATTAATTACACATTTCGATAAAGCTTTTGCCTCTTGCCTGTCTTCACTAGGAAATTTATTTTGCATGACTACTTAGGATCGTCATGAACACACCAATGGGCGGCTGTTTTGAGTGAACAACCAATAAACTCAGCTACTTCTCCTTGATCCTTCGGCTTTGCTCAGACTTCGGCCATGAGCGAAGCTTTATCTCTAGACTACCCCTAAAACCAGAGACTTTTTACCCCAGAAACAATCCATCAGGTGCAGACAATTAGTGAGGAACCAGTCATCACCCTCAATATCTACGGTGATACGTTTGCTTCTAAACGTTTTCAATTCGATCCTCTCACTAATCGAGCAGTTAATTTTGAGGTTAGAGAAATGATAGATAAATGAGAAGATCATGAGATAAATATGAAAGTTTTCTGGGTAAAAATTAGTTAAGATAAGGATAAATTAAAGGATAAACAACTATAGATGTTTACTTCACTCGAACTTTTAACCATTTCTTTTGTGGCCGTGGGATTAGCCGCCGACGCCGTGGCCGTTTCTTTGACCAGTGGCCTAATGATTCGTCATATTCATGTTAATAAGGCTTTGAAAATTGCTTTGTTTTTTGGTGGATTTCAAGCGATTATGCCGATGATTGGTTGGGGTATCGGCCTAACTTGTCGCGATTTTCTCGCCTCTTTTGACCACTGGATCGCTTTTATTATTTTAGGGGCGATCGGCAGTAAAATGATCTACGAAGCTGTTCAAAATGATGATGAGGAAAAAGGTTTTAATCCTCTAGATTCCTATACTTTAATCGGATTAGCGATCGCTACCAGCATCGATGCTTTAGTAGTTGGTTTGGGTTTATCGATGATTAAAACTCCCTTACTTTTAGCTTGCACTGTCATCGGTTCTATTACCTTTGCTTTGTGTTTTATCGCTGTTTTTATTGGGCATAAATTCGGTAATTTATTTAGTCAAAAGGTGGAAATTCTCGGCGGTTTAGTTTTAATATTAATCGGTAGTAAAATCCTTATTGAACATTTAATTGCCTAGATTATCTTTATTGTTCACTATCCCCCCTCTGTTTCAACAGGGGAGTGGCTAATTCGGGATAACCAGCCTCAATTAAAGCCTGATCTCTGATGCGACAGGAATCGCATAAACCGCAGGGTTCAACTTCTCCTTGATAACAAGACCAAGTATCAGCAATGGGAACCCCTAAACTAACAGCGCGACGGACGATATCTACCTTACTATCCATCACCAAAGGAGCAACTAATTGGGGTGCTTTCCCTTCTAAACCCGCTTTCGATGATAAATTAGCTAAAGTTTGAAAGGCATCTAAATACTCAGGACGACAATCGGGATAACCAGAATAATCCACCGCATTAATTCCTAAATATATCGCCTCCGCTTCCCTTGCTTCCGCTAAAGAAAGAGCGATCGAAATAAAAACCGTATTTCTCCCCGGCACATAGGTAATCGGGATAATCTTAGGGTTAATTCCCTCTTGGGGAATAGCAATAGATTGATCCGTTAAAGCGGAACCTCCCCATAAAGATAGATTGACTTCGAGCAGATGATGTTCTTTAATTTCGAGGAAATTAGCAATTTTTTTCGCCGCCGCTAATTCTCGCTCGTGTCTTTGTCCATAACGAAAGGAAAGGGCAATTAATTGATAGCCAGCAGCTGAAGCGATCGCTGCTGTTGTCGCTGAATCTAATCCCCCAGAAAGTAAAATAATCGCCTTTTTTGTCATTATCCTAATCTCACCTGTACTTGTTGATAATTAGCTACTAAGATAAATTGTTTGAGCTACTGCAAATCTCACAAAATCTCCTGAATTGCCTCCCCTGCAAAAACGGGAATTTCGTATTCCTGACCATCAATTATTACTCTGCCGGCTCTCCCAAGTTTGGTGGGTAAAATGTATTCTAATACTAAATCTGGTTATTAAAAACTGATTATTTATTCCCCCTTTTGCCTCTTGCCTCTCCTCATAAATAGCCTGTACTCAACGGATTTAGTATAAGAGACAGTCTTGCAGGCGAGTGAGTGGAACGAACCACTCCAGACACAAAGGACACAAAGATTGATCGCTACTATATAAGTTAAACTTATCACACAAAGTCGAGAAGAGTCCTCTGCCTAAATAGGGTTTGCTCAATATAGGATTGGGAACTTCAAAAACCTTGCATTATCCTCTCTGTAGTATAAAAATTGGTACAAAAAAGAAGTCAACAAAGCCTGAAACTCTTGCCGACCGCCTAACCCCAGTCTAGACCTTTTTCAGCAAACCCTAGACAAGTATTTTGACTCACGCCTCTCCCTCTTTTGAGACATTGTGACACTTAGGGTGCGGAATGTGGGATACAAATGCTCAAACTCCCCCACTTCCCCATCTCCCTACACCCCACTTCCTTCTCTAGACACAAAAAAATGCGTTAAGTTTGACTTTAACGCTCGTTTTTTCCATTATTTTTGATTAATGGCAGTGACTAGCTCTTGCGGCGAGCAAAAGCGCCAATACCAGCAACGGCTAAGATACCCAAGATAGCAGAAGGTTCGGGAACACTTGTTGATGCAAAAGCGGGAGGTGTACCGAAGGTGAAAGTATTAGTACCTTGACCCACACCAGAAGAAGCAATCGCTATAGTGACTGTGGCAGCAGAAGTTGAGAAGGATCCGCCACTATCTGCGAAACTTCCCAAAAAAGAAATATTTAAACCAAAATCACTCTGGCTGTTGATTCTACCAGAACTAGCAGTGAAAGTGTAGCGGTTTGTAGGGGCAGTAGTGGAAGCGAAGTTAAGGGTGATGCCTTCAGTGCTATTACCCGCACCAGCGCCAGTGAAATCTAGACTGCTACCACCACCAGCAATAGCAACGTTAAAAGTGCTGGTAAAAGGGGCAAAAGTAGTTCCAGCCGGACCAGAGTTGAAAACGTTAGGAGCGGGGGTGCCGCCGAAAGGGGTATAGTTAACAGGAACGTCACTCACCCCTCCTGTTAAGCTGTTAAAGGTGATGGAGGTAGCTGTACTGAGATTACCAGTGAACGTTACACCGCCCGTGCCACCACCAAAGGTGGCATTAGCAGTAGTTAACTGAGCCTGAGCGATACCGCCGAAGCCGAAAGCTGCAACGCTGCCAGCGATGGCAAGAACGCCCGTGGTTAATTGTCTAGAGATGTTTGTGATCATTTTGATTTCTGGTTAGTAATAGGGCAAAAGTTGAAAAACAGAGATTGCACACTAACGGACTTAAAAAAATTGCTTGTAAAATATCACTATTGCAATTAGCTTTGACGAATTTGAATACAGTATTAGGAGCAGGAAGCAATCGCAACAATGTTATTTACTCCGACCATAATACAGCCCTTATCTAAAGACTTATGTGATTTCATTCGGTCAAGGAAGTGTTTATGGTCACAGGTAAGCTGTGATCTAGATCATTAAACCTTGACCTAATAAGTTAAGCTGCCCACGCATTTAAATTAGCTGTTGAATGGATTTTAGATTAGCTCTCTATAAGGGATAGGGAGCTTTCTTAACATTTTTTTCAGTAAGCACTCCAACCCTTATCCTGATTTGATTTCAGTTTTTTCTTTGTCAGTAAGGGTGTCAACAAGGAATATTACAAATTGTTAACCGCGTCTTGAAAGCCTTGTGCTACAAAGGTTTGAAATGTTAAGAAAAATGTGGCTAAAGGACAGGGGGGGAATCTGATGATTTTTAACCCCTAACTACTTAGGGCTTGCTGAATAAAGCTCAAAACCTTGTTGGGTAAAACTTTTAGACCTTTTGGAAATTAAAAAGTACTGGATATGGCAGTGATCGGGGGGAAATTTAGGCACTTTTTCCCTGAAAATTAGGTAATTGGCCACCTCAAAACTGGTAAAACCAGGCTCTTCGTTACTTGGTATGGTTCGAGCAGGTGGCATAAATCGACTAAATCCTTATCTAGCAAGAGATTTAATTAATTAGTTCGCTCTAGATCAGAAACAATTGACAAAAATTGCAGCAGTGTCTGTCTCTATAAAGGTTTCATTCCTTATAACCCCCGTCCGTTGCATAAGACAAACCGAAGAACCTAAAAACCCCACACCCCAATTCATAATTCATAATTCATAATTCATAATTCCTACACCCTACATCCTGCCCCCAGGAAAAACTTTTTGCCGCAAACCCTACTTAGGCAAGAGGAGGGATAAATAATCAGTTTTTAATAACCGGATTTAGTATTAGTGGTAACAGCAGCTACCCAATTTTTTTTTCTATTTGCTATGCTGACTGTTAACAATTTGTAATCTTTGGGAAAGTTCCTCAATACTGCATGGTCGTTTCTGCTACAATTCCCCCCCTAGCTCAAGATACCCTCGCCCTGAAAGCGGTGTGGGCAAATATTGGCTATGATAGTTGTCCCCACCATTACAATTTCCATCTTCATACCCATTGCTCCGATGGTCAAATGAGTCCCCAAGACTTGATGAGACAAGCGTTAGACATCGGACTAACAGGATTAGCAATTACCGATCATCACTCGATCGAAGGTTATCAACAAGCCCAAATTTGGCTAGAAAATCAGCATTTAAAGAGTTCTCTACCCCATCTCTGGACAGGGGTAGAAATTACAGCGGATCTTTTAGAGACAGAAGTGCATATTCTTGGCTATGGTTTCGATCCTACCCATACCGTTTTGACTCCCTATCTGCAAAGAACCAAACCAGAAGGAGATCTGGCTTTAGCCTCTAGAGTCATTAAAAGTTTACAGCAAGCGGGGGCTTTAGTGGTTCTGGCCCATCCCTTTCGTTACCATCGTCCTGCAGCCGATTTAGTAGCGGCGGCGGTAGAATTGGGTATTGATGGTATTGAGGCTTTTTATGCCTACGGCAATCCCAAACCCTGGCTACCCAGTCAACCAGAAACCGAACAAGCGCTCGCTCTGAGTCGTCAATATCAATTATTCGCCACCTGTAGCACCGATTCCCACGGTAAATCTTTATTACAGCGCATTTAGCCTGATCGCAGGATTAACTGTAAAATACTTAAATTGACTAAACTCGATCCCTGCTCGATCGAGTCTTGGTTTTTTATGGCCGTTGATCAGTGATCAGTAATCAGTAACCAGTAACCAGTGAAAGAGCCTAAATTTGTTGAAAATTGAAAACCTAAACCTGATAACTTAAACCTGATCACTGATAACTGATAACTGATAACTGATAACTGAATAACCCCCTGAATGAAAGATTTATTCCTTTACACTTGCTGGTTAATTCCCATTTATGGCTTAATTGGTTCGATTTTAACCTTGCCTTGGTCTTTAGGCATTATTAGTCGTACCGGTCCGCGGCCGGCCGCTTATATTAACCTATTGATGACCGTCTTAGGATTAATACACGGATCGATCGCTTTTAATCAAATTTGGCATCAAGAGACGATTAAATTGGCTTTTGAATGGGTAAAAGTGGCCGATCTTAGTTTATCCCTGTCGATCGAACTTTCCCCCGTCAGTTTGGGGACGCTGGAAGTGATTACCCTGATCAGTCTCTTGGCCCAAATCTATGCCCTTGGTTACATGGAAAAAGATTGGTCTTTGGCGAGATTTTATGGCTTAATGGGCTTTTTTGAGGCAGCTTTAGGGGGAATTGCCCTTAGTGACTCCCTACTATTCAGTTACGCTTTCCTAGAGATGTTAACGGTCTCTACCTATCTCCTTGTCGGTTTTTGGTATGCCCAACCTTTGGTAGTAACCGCGGCGCGAGATGCCTTTTTAACCAAGCGCGTCGGCGATATTATTTTATTGATGGGTTTGGTGGCTCTGTCCAGTTACGGAGAGGGATTGAGTTTTTCTCAGTTAGAAAATTGGGCGGTAAATAACCCTGTACCGCCTCTGACGGCGACTTTGTTAGGATTAGCCCTTATTGCCGGTCCAACGGGTAAATGCGCCCAATTTCCCCTGAATTTGTGGCTAGATGAGGCGATGGAGGGACCAAATCCAGCCGGAATCATGCGGAATTCGATCGTGGTTTCGGCGGGGGCTTATGTTTTAATTAAGTTGCAGCCGGTGTTTACCCTATCTCCGATCGCTGCCAATGTTTTAATAGTTTTGGGGACAATGACGGCAATTGGTACTTCTCTGATGGCCCTATCCCAAATTGATATTAAACGGGTTTTATGCCACTCCACCAGTGCCTATCTCGGTTTGGTCTTTATTGCAGTGGGATTAGGTCATGTGGATATCGCTTTACTAATTTTATTCTCCCATGCGGTCGCAAAAGCCTTATTGTTTATGAGCGCAGGAGCCTTAATTCTCACCACCAGTAACCAAAATATCACGGAAATGGGGGGAATTTGGGCAAGGATGCCCGCCACGACCATGGCTTTTTTAGGGGGTTCTGCGGGAATGACGGTTTTAATGCCCCTGGGGATGTTTTGGACGTTAAAAAAGTGGTTGGGTGGCGAATGGGCGATTCCTTGGTGGTTATTAGCGGTTTTAATCTTTGTTAATTGTCTTAGCATCATCAATCTTACTCGGGTCTTTCGTTTAGTCTTTTTGGGACAAACCCAAAGTAAAACCCATCGCACCCCGGAAGTGGCTTGGCCGATGGCTTTGCCCATGGTATCATTGATTTTAATCGTTTTACTAGCCCCGATTATTCCCCTACGTTGGGATTTTTGGCTATCTTTCACCAATCCTCTCCTTAATAACCAGAGTTTCACTATTGTTTGGGGTTTTCCCTTACTGATGGCCTCTGGAGTAATTGGCCTAGTTATCGGGTTAATGGTAGAGTTAAGACGAGCTTGGGCGAGACCAACTGGGTTAATCCTACGATTCTTGCAAGATTTGTTCGCTTATGACTTCTATCTCGATCGCATCTATCAGTTTACCGTGGTTTTAGCGGTGGGCAGCCTGTCAAAAATTACCGCTTGGCTCGATCGTTATATTATTGATGGTCTGGTTAATTTAGTCAGTTTAGCGACGATTTTTAGCGGCAGTGCCTTAAAGTATAATGTTTCTGGTCAATCACAGTTTTATGTTTTGACTATTCTCTTCGGAATAGGGGGATTAATCTGGCTCTTATTAAACGGTCAATGGTCACTGATAACTAATTATTGGTCATCCCTGTTAACTCATTGAACCTCTGTGTATTGCTCCCTAGTCTTCTTGCGCGCACTAGGGGGGTAAAGCAGCGTGATGAACATGAGCGACGGGTATAGACGGTTAAAATGCGTCTTAGCTTAAAAACCCACAACCCAGCCCCGGGAAAAACTTTTTTAGCAAACCCTATTTGTGTTATGATGGGTGGGTAAAAAATGCTGGTGTAGCTCAGTGGTAGAGCAGCTGATTTGTAATCAGCCGGTCGCGGGTTCAAATCCCATCACCAGCTTTTCGGAAAACCAACTGCTGTCAGTCCTAACTGAACTTTGGTGGCTTGGGTGGCAGCAATTTCTACTGATAATATCGATTTTCAAGACCATCCCTGTACAAGTATCAGCAAGCAGATCAATCATAAACATTGAGATAGGTTGCACGCTATGAGCGAATACCAATATTACGAATTCCAAGCTATCGATCGCACCCTTACCCAAGAGGAAAGAGCGGCCATTAGTCAACTATCGAGCCGCGTCAAACCAACGGCGACGAGTGCCATTTTCACCTATAGTTACGGTGATTTTTCTGGATCGCCAGAAAAAATTTTAGCCCAGTACTTTGATGTCATGTACTACATCGCCAACTGGGGAACACAGCAATTAATGTTTCGTTTTCCCAAATCCCTGATCGATCGAGAAGCGATCGAGCCTTATTGCGTTAAATACTGTATTAGTCTCTCTTTTAGCGAGGATTGGGCGATTTTAGACTGGAAGTATGGCAATGAGGAGGGATTTGGCTGGATTGAAGGGGAAGACACACTCTCAGAACTGCTGGAACTGCGTCAGGAAATCTTGCAACGGGACTATCGGGGACTATATCTCGCCTGGTTGAAGGCTATCACCGTATCCGAGGAATATGCGGACATCGATCCGACTCAACTAGAACCTCCCATTCCCCCCGGACTGGGGCAACTTTCTGCCGCTCAAAAAGCTTTTACAGAAATCTTTGAATTAGACGAAAACTTATTAGCTGTTGCTTCTGTTTCTAGTGGTCAACTAAAAACTATTTCTGATGCCATGTTACGGGAAGCAATCGCACAACTTTCTCTGACCGAAGGTGAAGCTTTTCTCTTGCGATTGGCCAAGGGAGAACCGAATTTATCTGCCAAATTCCAACAAAAGCTATCTCAATTAATCCCTACTTCTCCTACTTTCAGCCAACCCCGACGCACAGTCGAAGAACTTCTTGAAGCTACTTACGAGGAAGAAAAAAAGGCAGAACAACGACAACAACAGGAAGCAGAAAGGAAGCGAATTCAGGAACTAGAAGCTTTAGCTAAACGAGAATCGCAAGTTTGGGAGCAGGTCGAGTCCCTAGTTCAGAAAGCCCAGTCTAAATCCTACGATGAAGCTGTTAAATTGTTAGTTAAATTAGCAGAATTGGCCGAATATCAAAACCGGTTTGCTGCTTTCCAAGGCCGATTGAACCAAATTTACGAACAATACAGTAATCGTTCTGGGTTGAAGCGGCGGTTACAAGAAGTAGGACTGAATCAAAGTAATTGATCTGAATGTCAGAAAAATTCAGTGATTTTTAATTATTTAGGATTTGCTGAATAATGGTAAAACCCTTTTAAAATAAGGCTTTTGACCTGTTAAAATCCGATGTTAAGTAGTCGTGCAAAATCAATTTCCTAGTCGAGACGGGATACAGCTATTAGGGATCGGATTTGAGTTTTCAGTTCACTGTTTACTGATCATAGCAGAAGTCTGACGGAGTAGTGGATTAGATGTGTAATTAATTGTGCTTAGATACTTAATATAGGATTGAGACTTTCAAAAACCTTGCATTATCCTTATTGTAGTATATAAACTGGTACAAAAAAAAGGGTGATAAAGCCTGAAACGACCGGCTACTGATTCCTACCCCCACGAAAAACTTTGTCAGCAAACCCTATTTAGCATCAGTTTAACCCATTTTTCAAGAATCTAGGCTAGAATATGAAGACAAGACGTATTGCTCTGGGTTAATCTACTCTGTAGAAGCTAAGAAGGTAATCAAAATGGCTAAATATTCTCCTCTTATCCATGTATCTCCTGAAACTATGAGTGGTGTTCCTGTTTTTTCAGGTACTAGAGTTCCGATACAAACACTTTTTGATTATCTTAAAGCAGGAGAATCAATTGATGATTTTTTAGAGGGTTTTCCAACGGTAACAAGAGAACAAGTTATTAGCTTACTTGCAGAATTTGAAAAAGAGCTTATTGATAGGGTAGCGTGAAATGAGGCTTCTTTTAGATGAATGTATTGACCGAAGATTAATGAGGGAGTTTACAGGTTATAATCTCAAAACTGTTCCGCAAATGGGATGGACTGGGATCAAGAATGGTCAACTGTTAGGTTTAGCTTCACAAGAATTTGATATTTTTATTACAGTGGATAAGAATTTGCCGTTTGAGCAAAATTTACCGCAGTTTAATCTAGCTATTATTATTTTACAATCACAATCAAATCGTTTGGCTGATTTAAAGCCTTTGGTCCCTAAAGTTTTAGAAGTTTTGGCAACAGTAACAAAAGGAACAGCAACAGTAGTAAGTTTATAACAACCTATTTAAAATGAATTTAAGCCATTTTTCAAGAGTCTGGGCTAAGATATTAAGGCTACCGACTTGGGAAGATTATTCCAAGAACTATCCCTAGGAAGATAAACACAATTATTGTCCAATCAACTTTTTTCTTTTTATATTCATCAAGAATATCTTGAGTTGGAGCTAAGTCTAAAACATGAACATAGTCAATTCCACCGATGACTTTTAAAAAATATTCTAGGTCAGCTTTTTTACTAAATCCTGCTAACGGGGAAACATTATTTAAACGAGTATCTATAACTCTCTTAACACCAGCTTTTTGTAAGTCATCAAAGAACTTCTGTGCAGTCTTTTGAGTAAAGCCGATTGTAAAGAGATTGATTGTCCTGTTCATCATGATTACCACTTGTTTCTATATAAGCAATTGCATCACCCTGAAGCTTATAAGCTTTCTCCAAACAATCTGCTTTTGTGAGAAGATTGCTATTTGGCTCGACAAATAAAGAAAGCTGAATTTCTTTTTGACTACTTGCTGAAAAATCTGTAAAACTATGTTTAAACAGCATTCTTTCTTCCAGATGGTCATGAGATTCCAAGTCACCATTTTTGAGAATATGATAAATATCTAAATCGCAATGACGTAGATGTTGACAAACCAGAATCGCTCTATGACATTCAATCGGGTCTTTCTCCGCACACATAAGGGCAATTCGATGTTTTTTCACTCCCTGTAAAATTCGTTCAATTCCATGATTAAAAGCAGATGTTTTAGCAATTTTTTCGTATAAAGCCCTACCATTGACATAACATTCTTCACTGCTCGGTCTGGCTCCTAATTCCTTGCCCAAAAACACATAGTAAATGCCTTCACTTTTTAAAGCATTTGACAATATTGACTGATTAAAATGCTTGAGAAATCGGCTATAAGGATGAGAACGAACATCAGCAAGGGCAGTTATATTATGCTTCTTAAGTAGAAGCATAAATGAGGCAATTTCGTGATTAGAGTGACCGATGGTGAATAACTGCATCAATATTATTATTCCTTCGATGAAAACCTACAATAATCATTGTAGATCAACCATTGTCTAGACAGGGGAACACCATCGGGCTAGAAGTGACTCTATAGGCAGAATACCCTAACTTCTAACCCTGATTATCGGTCAGGGGTCGATGTTTCTCAATCAAATCGATCGCCTGGGTGACACTTTCGGGGAAAATTACCACTAAACCACCCTCAGAAACCGTACTTAAAGCCTTCTCTAAAGCTTCCGTTTCATCGAGAATAACTTCCGGACGCAAACTGGCATTTTCTTGGCTAATTCCCCGGAGAATTAAATCGGCCACTTCCCCCCGACGGCGACCGCGGGTATCGTTATCTTCCTTAACAATAATTCGATCGAACATTTGGGCCGATAATTTCCCTAGTAAAATTAAATCATCATCACGTCGATCGCCCGGCCCCCCAACCACGCCGACTTTTTCCCCGGACCAATTGCCGACAAAACCGCCGACGGCTTCGTATCCGGCGGGATTATGGGCATAATCGATTAAAGCGTGATGGTGTCCCAAGTCAAACAGGTTCATCCTGCCTGGAGTCTGGGCCACGGAAGGTTTAAAGGTCCGCACCCCCTGGCGAATTAACTCGATATCGATACCCTGCACAAAAGTGGCTAAACAGGCGGCCAAGGCGTTAGCAATCATAAAAGGAGCCATTCCCTGCATAGTCACGGGAATATTAACCGCTTCCTCGATTCTCAGCGTCCATTCTCCCTCTAGAATCGACAGATAGCCATTCTCATAGATGGCGGCCATGCCACCGCGACGGATATGGTCGTGAATAATCGGGTTATCGGGACTCATGGAAAAATAAGCCACTCTTCCCTTGACTTTTTCGGCCATACTAACGGTCAAGGGGTCATCGGCATTTAAAACCGCGTAACCTTCGGCGCTAACCACCTCGGCCACAACGCTTTTTACCTTCGCCATTTGTTCGATGGTGTCGATATCACCGATACCCAAATGGTCGGCGGCCACATTTAACACCACCCCCACATCGCACTGATTAAAGGCTAAACCCGATCGCAGGATACCACCCCGGGCTGTTTCTAATACAGCAATCTCCACTGTGGGATCCTTCAAAATCATACTGGCGCTGTAGGGACCGGTGTTATCGCCCTTTTCTACCAGATAATCATCGATATATACGCCGTCCGTCGTGGTAAATCCGACTACTTTCCCCGTTTGCCGGCAAATATGAGAGATTAAGCGGCTAGTGGTGGTTTTGCCGTTAGTTCCCGTAATTGCCAGAATTGGCACGCGACTGGGAGTCCCGGGGGGGAATAACATATCGATAACTGGAGCGGCGATATTGCGGGGTAAACCGCGACTGGGGGCAACGTGCATCCGAAAACCGGGGGCGGCGTTGACTTCGACGATTACCCCGTCCACTTCTTTCAGGGGTTTGCGGATATCCTCTGTCACCACATCGATCCCGGCAATGTCCAAACCGATTAATTTTGCCACTCTTTGGGCGATCCAGACGTTTTCGGGGTGAATTTCGTCGGTACGATCCACGGCGATGCCGCCGGTGCTTAAATTAGCCGTGGCCCGCAGATAGGCGATCTCTCCGTGGGCTAAAATGCTGGTTAATTCATAGCCCTGTTTCTCTAGCACATTAAGGGCGGTTTTGTCAATAGTTATTTTAGTTAAAACGTTGGCGTGACCGTCACCCCGGTTGGGATCCCGATTAGTAATGTCGATTAATTCTTCTACAGTTGAGCGCCCATCACCGACGACGTGAGCGGGAATCCGTTCGGCCACGGCGGCGACTTTGCCATTTATGACTAAAATTCGGTGATCAGTACCTTTATAGTACCTTTCTACGATTACGCTGCGGGTTTTCGAGGCGGAACTGGCTAGATCATAGGCTTCCTCTGCTTCCTGTTGATTTTTAACATCGATGCTGATGCCCCGGCCGTGGTTGCCATCGAGGGGTTTAATCACGATGGGAAATCCTCCCACTTCCTCGATTGCCGCTGACAACTCATCCAAGTATTGAATCACCGTACCCCGGGGGACTGGAATCCCACCATCCTTGAGGATAGTTTTTGTGCCTTCCTTGTCACAGGCCAACTCAACGGCTAAAATCCCCGAAAAACTGCTTAAAGTGGCTTGAATGCGCTTTTGGTGAACACCATAGCCCAATTGCACCATGGCACGAGCGCTCAGGAGTAACCAGGGAATATTTCTAGCTTGTGCTTCTTTGACGATGGTTTCCGTACTCGGACCGAGGGCGGCATTATTGCATAAATCGCGTAAATCGGCTAAATCCTGGGCTAATTCTTCCTTAGAATAGGTTCCCGTATCGACAATCGATTGACACAAACGCACGGCAGCCCGACCCGCATAACGTCCCGCTTGCTCGTCAACGTACTCAAACACCACGTTATAGACTCCGGGGGTGGAGGTGCTTCTGGTGCGACCAAACCCGACGGGAGTTCCTGCCAATTCCTGCAATTCTAGGGCGATATGTTCGATGATGTGGCCCATATAAGTGCCAGTGCGGACTCGTTCAAAGAAACCGCCGCGATAACCGGGGGAGCAGTAATGTTCGACTAAACTGGGGAGAACGTCGATTAATCCGTCGTAAAAGCCGGGGATTTCATTCGATGGCTTCTCTGCGAGATCTTCGAGATCCAGACGCATAACAATGAGCTTGTCGCGACGAATACTCCAGTAGTTGGGACCGCGCAGGGTTTGGGTTCTGAGAATTTTCATGATGTAGCTGGTGTTCGCTGTTGAGAAGCACAAAGAAGCCGTTCTTTATTGTCTGGTTTTCCGAGATGGGTAAACTGTTCATCGTGAACAGTTTTTCAGGAGTTTTTTTACGCCAATTTAGGGATCACTTGCTGTTTTTTGAGATGATAGCCATCACCGTAGGCCAGAATATGTACCCGCAGATTATGCAGACTCAGGGGTTCGTTTGCGGTGACGTGATGGTGGTTGGTGTGGGACATTTCCCTAGCATCAATTACCGTCACTGTACCGCAGCCGATTACTGTCATCATGCCATCCCGTTCAAACATAGCGCAGGTATCCTCATCGATGCCAATTCCTAAACGTTCGGGATAACCAGAGATGGCGCTCATTAACCGGGCCATGCGATTACGATTGTGGAAGTGTTGATCGACAATAACTTCAGGAATGAGACCTAATCCCATGGCCATATCCACTAGGGCCCGATTAGGTGCTTCCCCACTGCTGCCCCCAGCAATCATGTGATGACCCATAACGGCGGCCCCGGCGCTAGTTCCGGCCAGGGTTAGTTCTCCCTGTTGCACTCTTTGTCTGATTCTTTCCATCAGGGGAGTATCGGAGAGCAAACCGCATAAACGCAGCTGGTCGCCTCCGGTCATAAATACACCTGTACACTCTTCGATGTAGGCTTGAAATTGGGGGTCTTCTCCCTGTACGCGATCACGAATATCGATAACTTTGACGTATTTTGCCCCCATTTCCTCGAAAATCTTCTGATAGCGATCACCGATTAAAACCGGTTCTCTGGAAGCGGAGGGAACAATAGCGATCACTGCTTCGCTACCCCCAGCGCGATTCCAAAAGGTATGCAGTATCTCTTTACCGTGGACTTTATCCTCGGCTCCACCAATGACTAAAATCGCCGTTTTGAGAGATACGGGGGTAGGATTTTGGGAATGTTGGGTTTCTAGCTCGATGATCATGTCACTGAACGAATAGACATTTTTAGGGATGGAAGGTTTTTCGGGAAGATGTACAGGTATCTTGATGTTATTTTCCCTGAACGGTTGACGGAAAAAAATGCGGTTTAGGAATATTTTTCGGGACATCAAGCAATAGTAGAGGCGATTTTAGCAATTTTCTTCGATCCACTGGCAATGACGGACTGTTAGTTAACTTTTAGTCTAGGCTAGACTTCGATCACTCAAGCTAGAGCCAGAAAAACCCCTAGACAGTACAGCATAGTCTATCATGTTATTGAGATAGACTGGCGCAAAATTAGCAAGATTTTAACTGATCGATCCGTGACACAATGATACATTAAACACTATCCCAGTCTAGGCCTTAGTTTTCCCCGTGCAGTTTGACATTATCACTCTCTTTCCCGATTTTTTTACTTCACCGCTGCAGTCAGGGTTGTTGGCAAAAGCTCTCGAACGCGACATCGCTAGGGTAAATTTGGTCAATCTCCGGGATTTTGCCCACGATAAACACCGTCGCGTCGATGATGAACCCTACGGTGGTGGTGTGGGAATGTTATTAAAACCAGAGCCAATTTTTGAGGCGATCGAGTCTTTAGCAATTTTACCACCCCGGGAGATTGTGCTGATGACTCCCCAGGGGGAACCGCTCAATCAAGCTTTACTGAAAACTTGGGCCGGTAGTTATCAGCAGTTAATTCTCATCTGTGGGCATTATGAAGGGGTAGATGAGCGGGTTTGTGAGCATTTGGTGACTAGAGAGGTATCTTTAGGGGATTTTGTCCTAACTTGTGGGGAAATCCCGGCTTTAGCGATTATTAACGGGGTGACGCGGTTGTTACCCGGGACGGTAGGTAAGGCAGAATCGTTGAAATTGGAGAGTTTTGAGGCAGGTTTATTGGATTATCCCCAATATACCCGGCCGCCGGTCTTTCGCGGTTGGCAAGTGCCGCCGGTTTTGCGATCGGGTAATCATCAGGATATCGCCGATTGGCGCTATCAACAACAACTCGATCGCACTAAGGAACGTCGTCCGGATATCTGGCAAAAATGGCTAGAGGAACAGGATTAATCGCCAAAAATGCTCCCGTGGGAAGTGGGGTGTGGGGTGTGGGTACTTAAAAATCAAAATCACCGGTAAAGGAACGACGGATGGGATAGGAAACAGATTTATATTCTGTAAAATGGGAAGTATTGGTTAGTTTTTCTTCTAATCGTAATAATACCTCTTGATTATTGATATTATTCCCTTGACTGGTTAGGATAAATCTTACTGGAAATTCTCGCTCTCTTGGATTTTCCGATGGAGAATCAAAAGTCAGTTCGTGGAGATCAGAAATTAACTCTCCCATGGGTGTATAGATGCCAGCTTTTAGCCTACGAGGTTGAACTTTATCGGTGACGGGTTTTTGTTGATAAAAAGTAACAGCTAGTTGCCCTGATGTAATGGTTGAGGTAGAGTTACGAATAATTTCCACTTCCACGGTAGAAAGATCCCCTCGTCTTTTTTTATTAACTTTAACAATGGGAATAATAATTTCCTGTAAACTTGCGCCACCATGAACAAAACGACTTCCCGATCCTTGGATGCGTAAACGACTAATAGATTTGGGAATTTGGATTTCTAGTTCTCCCGTTAAACCGATCTGTTGTGCTTTAAATTTTTTGAGTCTATCGGAGTCTTCTAGTGCTTTACCGATCAGAAAACGCCTATTTTTTTTGATGATTTTATCCCCTAGTACTTCCACGGTGGAAAAATCACTATTCTCGACATCACTATGTTGGTAAATGAACCCATGATCTGCCGTAATCAATAGGTTACTGGCATTGGCTCCCGTCAGTTTTTTAATGAGCTTATCGAGGTCAGAAAAGGTGTTTTCAACCACCTGAAAAACTTGTTTTTCTGTTGCTAATTTATCTCCGATCTGATCAATTTGATTGTGATAAACATAAACCACATCGTGATCTCGAAATAGGGAACGACTTCGATCCTGATTTAATTCTAATAATTCTTTGGCTTGAATAACTGTTGCTTTTTTTTGTATCTTTTGAAAGGCTTTTTGGATAATTTTACGCCGATTTTCTGTTCCTTGAGAGTCTTGTTGATCTACATAAACAGAATCATCAATTATTTCTAGTGTTTGATTAGGCAAAAGGGCAGCCATTCCCAGTGCAGTATAACTGGGTAAGAGAGTGATAGCAGCTTCTAGGGTGGCTTCATAACGATCCTCTTGACGAATTAAACTGACTAACTCATCCCCGATTTCATAGCGGAGAGCGTCGGAAATAATGACACAAACTTTTTTATCTTTTTTCAAAAATGGTTCTACCCATTTGCTAAAAAATGACCTTTGTGAAGAGAATTCTATCTTGTTCCATTGGGTGACACTATCAACAAAGACTTGCCAAGAACTATTAAGGTTTAAAAGATAGGAATTTACATAACGGTTTTCAATTTCTTGACTAAGTTTTTCTGTCAGAGTAGGTTGAGCAGCCGCCACCAGATGATAAATAAATTTACGGTAGAGTTGATCAATTTTAAACCAAGATTGACAATATTTTTCTAAGCCATCTTTGAGGGATTCGATGGATAAGTTAGCTTCATCTAAGACTTGAATAAACTGTGAGGCATAGTTAACAACTTCGTACAAATGTTTAAATTTTCGATACCAGTATCCTTGTTGACGCTGACGCACAATATTAATAACTTCATGAGTCGCAATGGTTCGATTACTAACCGCTTGAATGAGATCATGAATTATTTTTAGGTCAATTAAGCTAAAATAATCTATTGAGATAAGTTCTTGATAACGTCGCTGGTTGAGTTTTTCCTTAATATTGAGAATTTCAGCACAATGATCGGATAAGCTTTCAAAAGATTTTTCAAATTGACGGCTATCTTTCCATCTGTTGAAAAAAATCAGGGCATCTTGTGTTAGTGTTTCCTGTCCTTCTAAGGCATAATTATAACAGGATTTAAAGAGTTGTATGACAAAGTCTTTGATACTTAACTCTGAGGAACGATAACCATAAACTTGTTCCATTTGTTGCCAAAGAAATTTAGTTAAACCAGTGCGATCGCAGAGTTTAAATTTTTCGTCTTGTTGTTCGGCCTGTTCTTTTAAGAGTTGTTCTAAAATGGAATCTAAACGGGGAGGTGCGGCAGTACAAACCGCCAACATTTTTAGGCGAATATTGGTTTTTGTGTCATGGGGTTGAAGTAATTGTTTTAGGGATTCTCGGCGTTTATTAGACAGAAAAAATTCACGATGAGGAGCAAGCACATCGGCAAATTCTGTCCCTAGTTCTAATTCATTTAGCCAAAGAGAAACTTGATCGCTGCTGAATTTTCCCTGTGCTAACTCCACATCTAGTAACCAGTTATCTAAATATTCTGGTTCTTTGCCTTCATGGTATAAGAGGAATTTTTGTTGAGGTTGTTCTTTTAAAATTCGGTATTTTAATCCAAATTCATTATTTTTTATCTCTATTTTTTCAATGTTTTCTAATTCTAATCTCTCGAAATTTGAGCGTAACTCTTTTTCGGTGTCATACCAAAAAACAATCCGGTAACGCTCAAAAAGTTTAGTTAAGGCTTGTTTAATCTGCTGATTCAAGGGGTTAACCTCCAAAATTAATAAATTATACAAAACTCTTTAATCTTTAAAAATTTCTAAGTAGGGTGCATAAGAAAAAGCCCGATTTCTTTTTTGTCCCGTGATTTCTTTTAAAAGTCCTAAATCACAAAAATTTTTAACTAAAGTATTAGCATTAGGATAGGATAATTGAGTAATTTCTTGAACATGATCGATAGAAACAATCGGGCGAAAATAAAGGTTTTCAAGTAAAGCGATCGCATTACCAGATCTTCGTCCCATTTTCTCAAGTAAGAGTTGACGATGGTTTTCTTTCATAGTTACAATTGTTCTCGCTGTATTAGAGGCTTCCTGAGCAACTTCATAAATTCCTTTGAGAAAGAATTTTAGCCATATTTCCCAATTGCCAGTATCCCGAACAGCTTGAAGATAATCATAATATTGAGAGCGATATTTTTTAAAATAATAGGAAATATAAAGTAAGGGTTGTTTTAAAATATTTTGTTCACAAAGTAGAAAAGTAATTAATAAACGTCCCACTCTACCATTACCATCAAAAAAAGGATGAATAGTCTCAAATTGAGCATGAGCTAACCCAATTTTAATTAAGATTGGCATAGGTTTTGGATCATGTAAGAATTTTTCCAAGTTATCCAAGGCGGTTTTCATGTCTGAGGGCGGTGGAGGTATGTAGGTTGCTTCTTTGAGAGAACACCCTGCAAAACCAATCCAATTTTGTTGATCTCTAAATTCTCCCGGTTTACGTTCTGAACCCCTAACATTTTGCAGGAGTTTTTCATGAATTTCTCTAATTAATCGTAAGGAAACAGGTAAGGTTTCTAACCTTTCTAATCCATAGTTAAGGGCAGCGATATAATTGACTACTTCTGCCACATCTTGAGGATTTTCGGGTTCTAGGGTTTGAGATTCAAATTCGAGGACATCTATGAGAGATGCTTGTGTACCTTCGATTTGACTAGATAAGACAGCTTCTTTCCGCACATACATAAATACAAAGAGATCGGGGTTGGGTAGTGCATCGGTTGAACCATCTAACCGCCCCAATGCCCGATCAGCTTGGGACAAAATTTGCCACATTTCCTGGTCCATGGCGATTTCAGGAGATGGTGGCAGAGGATTAGGGATGAAAGCCTGATATCCTTCTATTTGCGTTATATATCTACCTGCTCGTGTCTGGTTCATCGTTGTTATTGTTTTCGTTAATACTGAGCCATGATTAGAGTCTTATTATCAATATACCCCTCTTTTCGTTAATAACGTGGGAAGTGGGTAGTGGGAATCTGGAGGCTCTCTTGGATTTGGTGGGTAAAATGTGTTCTAAGATACAGTCCTTTTGGCGACGGAGTGGAACAAACCACAAAGACACAAAGATTGAGCGATCATATTGTAAGTTAAACTTATCACACAGAAACTAGAAGAGCCATCTGGATAATCTTCTAAAACTTTAATAATGGCTTGTTTAAGATGAATTTTGGTTAAGTAATCCATACTTTAACCTAATCCTGTTATATTTTTCAGGGCTTTACCTAATTTAGTATAGTTGACTTTTACCCCATCATCAAGATCTATTTCCTTCTGGGCGATGGCTAAAGGATAGAGGGTTTCTTGTTCGTAGGTTTCTAATTCTCCGATCATTTTTTTGATTTGTTCGCTTTCTCGTAGGGCTTTGGTTTTTTCGGTTTTAGTTGCACTTGTACTAATTTCTATTTGTTGGAAGGTGTCTAGTTTTACTTCTAGTTTAAGCCGAAATTCCCGCAGATAGCTATTAAGGACGATATTAACGGTATCAGGGCGATAACGATGGAGATAAATTAGGGCGTTAAATGTTCCTTTTGGGCTACTAAATAACCAATATATGGGACGTTTTTTATAGCGTTTATTGTGGTCATCATAAAAGTCTTTGAGAAAGTATTTTTCTAGGGATTTCCCGATCGCTTCTTCGATAAAGTTGAGGTTTTGTTGATAGTTTTTCTCCCCAAATGTGAGCCGCAGAAATTGCCAGAATTTTTCGGTTATATCATCACTAAACCAGTCCCCCTCAAGGATGGGGATAACGTTGGTTTCTGTTGGGGGAAAGGTGGGGTTTGGTATCTGTTTAAGGTAGTCTTGCAAGGTTTCCCCTTGGTTGGCTAAAATTAAGCCTTCTTTATCAAGAGAATAACGTCCAAACATACAACCCACTGAGTAGGAGATAAATTCTTTGATAGTATCTGCTAAGAGTAAGGTTTCGAGTTCTTCTTGGGGTTTATCGCTGTTATAACGATAATGGGGGTTACAGGTTAAGGTGATTTCTTTTAAGAGAACTTCGGGAGTTAATTCGTCTTGTAGTCCATAAGCTTCGATAAATATACTGTTATTTTCTTCCTCTAGTTTCTGCATTGCTAGGGTCATTTCTTGCCATTTCTGGCGGAGGTTTTGATAGGTTTCTTTCAGGGAAGTGGAAAGTGGAAAGCGGGGATTTTGTTCTAGGTTTTCACTTCCCACTCTCAAAAGTGGAAGGGTGGTAAAATCCCACGAGGTTTCGTATGAGTTCCAGTCTTGGCGACTTAAACTAATACTTTTAAACCCCACAGTTTCTATTAAAGAGTTATTATTTTTTACAATGGGAATACTAGCAACATTTCCTACTTGAAAATTTAAGGTAGGATTCATGATTTTCATCAAATCAAAGGCAATTTTTGAACATAAAAGAGAAGTTAAAAACATCATATTTTCTTGCTCAGTAAATAATGATGATCCACCAACATCAAAAATAAAGCCTTTAGGAGAAAACCTAACACCAAAACAGGATGAACTAACAAAAGACCATGTTATACTTTCTTGAAAATAATAACTAGGATTTCTAATAACTGCTCTTGGTTTAAAATTTGCTATTTCTTGTCCATCATTTTCCCAATTGACTAAATACTCTTGATTACCATACCATTTTCTAAACTCACCACCTTTGTTATAGGGAAACCATTTTTTCTGAGACTCTTGAGCTTGTTTTCTATTTTCTAAATTAAAACCAATATTTTGATACTCAACTTCAAACCATAAACGCAAAAATCGATCATTATCTGCTGTTGCTAATCCTTGTCTAGGTGAAGCAATATTTTCTAACTTTTCTGAAGTAGCAAAAATTTCTAAGACTCTATCACTCACCCAATAAGCGATCGCATTTCCTGGAATCTTCTTAAAATCACTAGCAGAAGCGCGGTAAAACCAACCACAATTAGGATTTTTTATTGCTTCTAATGCTTTAACGGGTTGAATATCTACACCATAAAACTGCTGTAAATCAATAAAAGCTCCTTTATAATTGGGTAAAAATTGTTGATATAAAGTAAAGGCACAAATAGGAACATAAGCAGACTCAAAAAAAGCATGATATTCTGGTCTAACTAAAGAAGTAATGGTACTTTTACTTAAAATGCGTGTGCGTAACTTTTCATAGGAACTTAAAAACATCCAAGTAAAAGGAGTCATAAATCCTGTAAACCCGTTATTTTTACATAATTCTAAACAACGCACCATAAAAGCAGAAAATAGATCCGATTTTACCTCACTATAATTATCCTGTAAAAAAGCCTTTAACCGATTATTCATCCCCTTGTTACCCATATAGGGGGGATTCGCCACAACAATGTGATACTTAGGACTTAAAAAATCCGCCATATTTAACACATCTATTACCTTCTCGTGGGTTTTATATAACAATAACTGACTAGCGACATTGCGCTCATTTAATAACCCTATCATCCCCTGTACATCCGTCACCGTAGGACGAATTAACGCCCCAAAATTATCCGCCTCCTTAAACTCATGTAGTGTTTCTAATAAAGGCGCAGTAAACAAATCGCGCCCGACAAAATCTAGATAAAGCTGTAGCTCTTTTTCGGAAAACTCAACTTTTTTCAACACACAAATATTAGGCTGGATGGGTTTACGAAAAAATCGTCTTTCCTTTTCCCTCGCTTTCATGGTTAATGCAAATGCTGCCAAACTTCCCGCCCGTTCATCAATTTCTATGCCATAGAGATTATGGGTTAAAATCTTGCTAGGAATCTCATTTGCTGTATAACCTTCTTCCTCATATATTGCATAAAGTAAATCAAAAGCATAGACTAAAATATGTCCCGAACCACAAGCAGGATCACAGATTTTTATATCTTCAGGTGAGTTGATTTTTAAGTACCCATCTCCCACTTCCCACTTCCCACTATCGACATAATAGGACATTGACTCAACTAACCGAGACTGAGGACGGTTTAACATCCATAAACGCCCCAGGGAATTTTCTACTAAATAACGGACAATCCAATGAGGAGTAAATAACTGAGTTGCCGCTGGAATATTCTGGGGAGTGATTTTTTTATTATTTTTTAGTCCCTCAAAAACTTCGTCTTTTTTCTCAGAGATATAAAACTGATATAACCACCCAATCACCTCCACACTCTCACAATTTTCTGGAGTCATTGCCTCGCGAGTATAGGCTAAAATTGAATTACCCGATAATAAATCATCGGGCATCAATAACTCGGTATAATCATCAATTCGTTCAAATAAATAGGGCATCAACTGATGATAATAATTACACACTCCTACAATTAATAAACGATAGGCTTCCCCTTGAGCATCATAACTCGGTGCAGTTCCGCTTAATAAATCAAAAATCTGCTTTCTGACCTGTTTATTGAGCATTTCCTCGTCAATATGTCCCGTTTTCGCCTCAGCCAAGATTTCTGGCTGAAACTGCCCCTCAGCAGCGGACACAACCCTAATGGAGTGATAGCGGTTACTATCCATAAACCGCAAGGCACAAAAACGGTTAAACCAAGTATAGGCAACCTGTTCAATAAGCTGTTCTTTGCCTAAAAATTCGATTTTTTCAGCTAACTTGCTGATAGCTTTGGGATTTTCTCGTCTTGGGGCGCTATTTTCAGCTAAGACCACTTCTAACTTAGTCGTCATCTGTTCTCTGAGATAACGACGGGCATACTGAGCGAATTTTTTAAGTCTTGATGTATCCATAAGTAGTCGTGCAAAATTAATTTCCTAGTCGAGACGGGAGACGGGAGACGGGAGACGGGAGACGGGAGACAGCTATTAGGGATCGGATTTGAGTTTTCAGTTCACTGTTTACTCACACCAGAAGTCTGACGGAGTAGTGGCTTAGATGTGTAATGAATTTTGCTTAGGTACTTAAGACAATTTTATCCTAAAAAGATATTAACAACGGTTCTAACTTAATTTATGGGAACACCTGTCTCATTTTCGAGGTTTGCAAGTTCAACAAGATTATCATGTTATCAATCTTTGGTAAGTGCCAGTGGAATAGGTTTTTAATCAATCTCTTAACTCTCTACTGCCTTTTACCCCCATTAATAGCTGTTTTAGAACAATTGCCTTGGTATCAAGAACTTTTAAACCGAGGGCGTAAACAAGACCTAATTAAAGGTATAGCATCAGGAGATAAGTTCATATATCGGATAGCTCGGAACTAATTCGTTTAACTGGCCATTGAGCAAATAGTTGATTCCAACTTTCAATATTAAGAACTAAGCAAATTTCATAGAACTTTCGCTTCCATCGAGGAGTTTCTCTCCCCATTGGGGGTAATTTTTCCTTAATTTTATCTGTCAAATTAATTAGTAGAGCTTGGTCTAAAGTGACTAAGCAAATATAACGAATTGGTTTGTTAACTTCATTCTCAGCCCAACGATAAATAAAAGAATCTATAAATTTTTGAGCAAATGTATCGGCTAATTCCCCTTTTTCTAGCTGTTTCAAAAACTTTTCTTTTCCTTTTGTTTGAGCATTAGGATTACTGGGATCTTTTATCTCAATAAAAATTAATGCTTCCTCAATCTCAACGATGAAATCCACTCGACCCATTTGACCAATACCATGATAATTGGGTAGATTGGCATCCATTTGGTCAAACACGAAACCATTTAATGCGTCTGTAAACTCTATACTTAGATCACCTTCTGTTAACGTTAATCCCATTTAATTTAGCTCCTTAAATATCGTTTAAGTTGTTCATTGGTTAAATCCGTATAAGTATCTGAAATTCGGTTCGGGTAAATTTCTAGATATTCATGGGTGCTATTAACCCTTAATTGATTATTTTCCTGTTCCCGATAAAGACTATGATAAGTAATCTTATCATCTTTCTTTTCATCAATTAGTAAATCAAACCATTTTAAAAAAACATAATCATGAGTAGCCACTATAACTTGTTGACCATTACGAGATAATTCTAGTAAAATTTCTACCAATAGCCTCATTAATTTAGGGTTAATATTTCCTTCCGGTTCATCCCAGAATAATGTCCCACTCATCCCCGGTTGAATTGCACCCGTTTCTAATAACCTAGATAATACTCCCATCTTGCGAAAACCTTCAGCGATTGCATTAACAGAATATTCTATATTTTTGACTTTAAAATTTACCCTACCTCCTCCATAAAAGATAAATTTTCCCCCACAAATATTTTTAATTTCTTCCATCGCCCATTTAGATTTTTCCTGAAGATTTTCAGACCGGATAACAGGTAAATCTAGCAGTGACCATAGATCTCGATAGGTTTCATCAAAAGTCATTTGATACCTATCGTAAAGACTAAGCATTCCCTCCATAAAAGATAAAGATTCTTGAGCAGGAATAAAAACAGGAATTTGTTGCTGTTGCTCATAATTTTTATTCTCGATAATATGCACAGATTGGGAACTCTTAGAAAAACTAATTTTCAGCATTTGCTCTAGGGAAAAGTTAATAGTACATTCTGCCCTTTCTTCTGCTCCCGTGTGATGAAGTTTTCCTAATTTATTATTTAAAGGAAGAAAAAGACGAATTAACCGCTCGGTTAAAAAATCCCTTAAATCAGACTCCTCCATCTCCGATGGCTGTTTAAACAGTTTATACCCAGAACTAAGGGCATAAGCAACTTTTAACAAATGAGTTTTTCCCGTACCATTTTCTCCAATAATGACGTTAATCTTCGGAGAAAAATCAATTTTTAAACGTCGAAAAGCTGTAAAATTTCTCAGTTCTAATGATGTAATCATCTTTTCATCTCAATCAAGAAATCGGTAATCTCTATATCGTGGTAAATAGTTCCCACAACCCCACACCCCACTTCTCAAATTTGAATCCGTTTACCTTCCTTAATTTCTGCCATTAAAGCCTCACGCATTGCCGAGAGATACTCCTCCACATCCGCCTCATCTGCCAGCCATGCCTTGCCAAAATTAACCTTAATTGTCTGACTGGGTATATATTGAGTTTCTGACTCCTTAACCCGACGGGTTGCCTGGGAAGAAACCCCATCAACCCCCGTCAACTTAGTCATTTTTGAGAGTAACCGAGGATAGGTATCCGTTTCAAACTTCTGACGGGTAATGCGAATCATAGCAATCAAATCTTCTTGAGCAATAGAATCACAACAATCCTGAAAAGATTTCAGAATTTCCTGCTGTTGTACCAGAGAAAGTTGGGAAAACTCAGCCATTTTACCCATTCGCTCTTGTAACAACCCGATTTCTTCCTGTGCTTGTTCCACTTCCCTGGTAACTTCGCTAGAAATTTCTGCCTCTACCGACTCTATTAACCCCTTTACCTGCTGCATCCGGCTTCCTTTAAAGCATTGGGTATCCGTGAGAACTGTTCTCAGTTGAGATAGATTATCGCTGTTGATATAACTAAAATTGGGCTTTTGAGTCTCTAATAACAGTTTAGCCCGATCATAAATCCGTTTTTGTTCCCCCTGCATAAAACTCAGAATCGGATCTATTACATCCCCTTTAATATCTAATAACTCATCCTCTCGTTCGGTTAAATCGGTAAGATACCAATCATAAGGCTTATTACATACATCATTCAGGGTTTGTCGAGCCGGTTCTAAAGCTGATAAAAAAGGATATTTATCCATTTCTGAGAGTGTTTGTTGAATCGATTGGCTGAGTTCCTTAAATGCTGCTTGCGTTTTCTGATAAATAGCTTTAGGTTCATTATCTCCACAGGGTTGAGCAAAAAATTCCTCATAAAAATCCTTAAGTTTTCGTACCTGTGAAGAGGTAAATTTCTGTTGTGGCTGTAGTAAAATATTACTATAATTACGAGAGTTACAAATAGCCTCAACTAATGCCCCTCCTTCTAACAAATTGCCCTCTCTTTCCACTTTTAGCTTACCTCTGGCGCACAGTTTGGCAACCATACATAAAATCGCCCCCTCACTCCACCCATAGGGTTTACGTTGAAAATTATCGGTTAGAGACTTCATAGATGTCCTTAACCCCTTTTCTTTATCCTTTTGAGTAAAGTTAAAAACCTCTTTTTCTGGTTCACTTAAATCCTTGGGATCATTACTAAATAAACTCTCTTGAGACGGTTCTAAAAAGTGCTTAAATTGTTCGACTTTATAAGTCACTCCCCCTAACATTTGAAAGTTATGATACACCTCGGCAATTAATTTCTGAAACCCTGAAATAATTCTGCCTTGAGCATCACTACTGCTAATCTCTAACTCCCTTCCCGATACAAATAACTTAGCCTGTCCTAATAAACTTTTCAGCCTGTTTTTAATCTTTTCGTAATTTTGTTGATTGCTTTGATTTTTTTGATTCAAAATACTTTTAACTTCTTCCTGATGAGTGACAGATATATTCTGTTGAATATACTTTTCTGTTCTTTTATACATGGTTAAATCTTTCATTAAAAGCTGATCAGAAGGGATAATAACTAATAACTCATCCCGTCCCATATTCTCCATCTGTAGGGCTTTTTCTTGCTCATGTTGCCAGAAAAAAGGAGTGATGATTTGAATACTTAACTCGTATTCTCGTTTATAAAGTATTCCATCAATCTTACGGGAGAATTGATAATCTTGCGTCCCCTCTTGATTGCGAATTTTTGCGGTTTTGAGAATCTCCTCAAAAATTAAATTATTTAAGGCATCTAAAATCCTATTATCTTCTAATTCTGTATTTTTAATCTCCTGCTCAATGTCTTTTTCCTTGTCCGTTAAATACTCATACAAGTCCCCCGTTCTCTGAATGTAGGTTTGATGTTCAAGCAGGTTTAACCCTTCCTGAACTCGATTTTGTAGGTGGGAAATATCCTGTTCAAACTCTTCTAACATCAGGATAGATAAATTCTGTAAATTAGCCTTAAATCCCTCTACATATTTAACTAGAAATAATGCCTTGAGAAGACGCACGGCAAAAGGATTATTAAGATTATCTTCCGCTAAAGTAATACCACTCTGAATATTAGATTTCAACGTTGATCGAATTCCTTGAAACATTAAATCAAATGTAGCTAGATGACCAATTTCTTGCTCCTCAATTGCTATTACCACCTTACGGAAAACCGCCAACATTGAGCGTTCCCCTACCGAACTATGTTTTCCTTCAAAAGCACTATGTATAGATAATCCTCTAATAGCAGACTGGAAAAGGGTAAACTGATAGGGAATAAAAGGATAACAATCGGTAAAATGTTTTCTATCTTGGAAATTACGGAAATCCCTTGAGCCATCGGAAAAGCGAAATAAGGTAGGTAAATTATGCCGTTGCTGCTCATAAATCTGCCCGAGTATTCTAACACCATCCTCATTTTTTGTCAGCAGACGTTTCTGAATAACTTCCGCCACATCCCGGCTGGTTAATTTCATGCGATTAGCAAAACGATCTTGAATTTTAGAAAAATCCTTAGTTCGATGATTTCCCATTTCTCCTAATACCGTTTCCATATCTTCCTGAGCGGTGACAATCACCCAAGAACGTCCCTGACATTTTGTTGCTAAACTCTCGGCAATGGTTTGTAAATTGGTCATTAATTTAACATTATCCGCAATATATTGTCCCACCTCATCCACAAAAAAGTTTAGTCTAAAATTAGAGGATTTCTGTTCAATAAATGCTTTTACCTCTTGGGAAAAATCATCAATGGAAAGTTTATAATCCTGACGATATAAATCGAGAATATTGGTGGAATTTTCCACCGATGCGCCAGTCACTTTTCCATAGGCGATCGCAATATTTTTCCTTTCTAAAATGACTTGTTCCCGTCCCCTTTCCCAGGGTTTACCGGCAACGGATTCATACTCAGTTTTAAAAGCAGTATATAACCGTCGCTCATCTAATTCTTTTTCAAACTGAGCAATATAGCCCTGTTTTCCATAATAACCCCGCGCTTCATTGAAAACCTTGCTAAAAACCGATAATAAAGCATCAAATTCTGTTTTACTGGTGACATCCGCCTTTTGATCGATATTAAATAAAATACTTTGAGCAGGAATAGCAACGGCTTTCCTCAAGTCTCTTTTGAGAATTTCATTGTTCCGACATTTGGGTAAAAATTTTTCAATTGCTTGGCTATTTTCGAGCCTGCGATCCTCTAACAACAGGGCCAATATTTTTAATAAATGGGACTTACCAGAGCCAAAAAATCCCGATATCCAAACCCCATTAACTCCTGTATAATTGTTATAAGCTGACAAAAACTCCTCTAGGCGTTTTTCGACCTCGCAGGTAAGCACATATTCTTCTAGTTCAACGTGCAGACTCGCCTCATCATTGGCATCCGCCTTGATTACCCCTTCCATAGGACGATTAACTTGTTTCTCAAAAATTCTACTTAACTGCATAATTAGTTCTCCCTTAAACTTGGTACTCGTAAATGTTAAAAGCTCGATAATATTTGTCATCTCGTAAGAGTCCAAATAAATTGAGAGAGGCTCCCGACTCTAGGGAATAGGTGTAGGCCCCCGGAAAAAACATTACCGTCGGTTGGTTGTTGTTCGTGGTTTGGAGGTTATTAAGAACATTATGGGAACGAATATAGGGAAAAATTTGACCAACACCCCATAAAAACAAGACATCAAACGGATTTTCGGCAATTTTTTCGCCTAGGGCTGGAATTAAATGACTCTCCGAATCTAACACATTTTGTAAAAGCTCTTTCAGTTCCCCTTTAGATATGGAGGATTCTATATCGAGAATTTGCTCAAATATCTGCCGTTTCCTCAATAATTCAAGACAGAGATCATAAAGATTGATCTCTAATATGCGAATCCCTTTTTGATGCAACTGATTAACCAGTTGCTTTTGCAGACGTTCCATTTCAACACTGTCTTGAGGTGGGTAAGGACAGATAAAAAAAGGAACTTCATTGCCAATTCCCTGTTTTTTGAGAAATCGCTCTGCTGACAGGACCGATAATAAATATTCAAATCTTTGGTTGATTTCTATTGTTTCAAGAGAAGACATCCAAATTTCGCCCATCTTGTCAATAATATTAGTATGCCCATTTTATCTGAATAAGTACCTAAGCAAAATTAATTACACACTTCGATGAAGCTATTGCCTCTTGCCTATTGCCTCTTGCCTATCTTCACTGGGAAATTTATTTTGCATGACTACTTAAGAGTCAAAATCTTTCCCCCCACTTCCCACACTAAGGGCTAGAGGAACAGGATTAATCGCCAAAAAGCTGGCTTGCTGCCTACAATTTCAGGTGATTAAGGGCTAAATTTCGTTGTTGGAGAGCAAATTGATGGCTAGGCTCTAGTTGTAGGGTTTGGTTAAAGGAAACCACTGCTTCCGAGAAACATTTTAACTTGTAGAGACAACAACCCCGTTGATACCATGCTTCAGCCTTTTGGGATTGTAACTGTAAAGCCTTATTATAAGCGGCGACCGCTTCACTGAGTCGCTCTAATTCCCGTAAAGCTTCGCCCTTGCTAAACCAGACATTAGCATCGGATTTAATGGCCAGGGCCTGATTATAAGCCGCTAGACCTTCCGCGTAACGTTGCATCCCACAGAAAATCATGCCTTTGTAATGCCATGCTTCCAGATAATCTGGCTGCAGTTGAATCGCCTTATCCAAAGATGCGATGGCGGAGCTGATTTGTCGTAAATTAGCTAAAGCGATACTGCGATAAAACCAAGCCCGGGCATTATTAGTCTCTAATTGAATTACCTGATTAAAAGACTCTAAAGCTTCAGGAAAACGACCCAATCGTTCTAGGGCTAGACCAGAATTATACCAAGCATTGACAAAATTGGGCTTTTTTCGCAGGGATTGCTGATACAATTGAACTGCTTCGTAATTCTGCCCCAAATCGAGATGCGCGTTACCGCGATAAAACAACTGCTCTGCTGAAATTTCCGGCACTAAAGCTTTTTGCTGACGCAATTGCCTTAAATCTTTTATGGCATCTAAAACTTCTGCTGCCGAGGGAAAACGTTGGCGCCAGTCATAACGAGTCATTTTATTGATAATAACCGCCAGATCATCTCTAACATCGGCCTGATTGCGCCAAGCGATTTCTCCAGTTTCAGCATCTTCGGGAAATTGCGTCGGTTTGAGACCGGTTAAGGCTTGAATAGCGATAATTCCCACAGCATACACATCGCTAGACAATCGCGGTTTATTTTGCGCCTGTTCACTAGGCATATAACCGGGGGTGCCAATCCCAATAGAAATACTGGTCTTTTTTACTTTTGTCCCTTCAGTTCCCACTTGTTTGACTCCGCCAAAGTCAATTAAAACTAGCTGGCCCCCTTGGCGACGGATAATATTATGGGGTTTAATATCCCGGTGAATAATATTATTTTGATGGACAAAAGCGAGAACCTCCAAGATATCTTGTAATAACTCAATTACCTGACTCTCTTCTAAGCGCTTACCCCTAGACATTTCTTGACTAAGATCGTGACCATCGATAAATTCTTGAACGATATAAAAAGACTTATTCTCTTGAAAACTGGCGAAAAATTGCGGTATTTGAGGATGATGGCCGAGTTTTTCCAAAGCTCTGGCCTCACTCTCAAACAATCCTATAGTAACTTCGTTAACCACCTGGGGGATTAACTGTTTGACCACACATTGAGGACATCCGGGACGATAGTTATCTTGGGCTAAAAAAGTTTGACCGAAAGCCCCTTGACTTAGGGGTTTAATAACCTGGTAACGTCCCCCGATAATTAGTTTCATGGTAGCGATAGCATTATCTTTGCCCTAGAGGAGCTTGACGGGACGGTTAACAGCCAAAGGGGTTAACTTGACTAAGCTCATCTTGCCAGTTAATTGATATATTACCAAAAAATTGGGTTTAAAGCCTCGCCCTTTTCGGGCGACTTGACCTAATGTATGTCAAATCAATTGTCGTCAAAAGCGGGTAACGCGACTCGAACGCGCGACATTCACCTTGGGAAGGTGACGTTCTACCACTGAACTATACCCGCAAAAGTCCTCCTAATCATAGCATTGACCCCCCCAGCCAGAGCAACTGCCCTAGGCTTTTTTCCATCACCAGTCCAAAACATCGAAATTTGACATTTTTTCTTGACAGGACAGTAGGAATTTTTCTAGCTGTTGATCCGCATTTTTTCGGCTTTCTAGCGGTTTTTGTTGATAAAACCCAAAAATAACATCTAAGCCCCCCCCCAAGCACAGCCAAGGGCAGGAAAACCCTAGTGGAGAACATTTTTTCGATCGCTTGCCTCAATCGCTGCTGCTGTTGATAAAATCCAGTCAACCCTCGCTCATAGCTGACTAGCGCAGGAAACTGCCCCCATTAGTCCCACTTGGGCATTAAGGACGATATAAACGGGAATATTGCTTAACAACTCCCTCATCCGACCTTTAGCCCGAAAAGCCTTCATAAAGCTACCCTCAGTCATTAGAGGAAGATTTTTGGCCGCAATCCCTCCCGCTATGTATAGTCCTCCGTAGGGAAGTAACTTAAGGGCTAAATTGCCCGCTTCCGCACCGTAGGCCTCGACAAAGATTTTCATGGTTTGATAACAGAGATAATCCGAGTCATCTTGGGCAAAACTGGCAATTTTAGCCGCTAAATCGACGGTTTTTTGCGGTTTACCCATTTCTTCTAACCAAGTGCGGTAAATTTCCGCCATGGCCGGCGAGGACTGACTATAGTTATTATCGTGGAGAAATCGATAGATAGAAGTGATTCCAAGGCCAGAAACCACTCGCTCCACCGAAATGCGCTCGATATTATGGAGTTCCAAGAGATAATTTAATAGTTGATATTCTAAACTCGATCGAGGGGCAAAATCGGCGTGGGAACCCTCACTACCAAACACCCGATATTTACCCTTCGACACAGGAATCAAAAAACCCTCTCCTAACCCCGTTCCCGCACCAATAACCGCAATCGGGGCCTCTGGTACTGCCGGGGCCGACTGTAGATTGTGCAGCTCCTCTGGGGCTAATCCTAACACCCCATAACCGATCGCCGCAAAATCATTAATCAATTTTACTCGCTCAATCTGTAGCTCGTGGCTTAGGCGATCGCCAGTTAGAGACCAGCTTAAATTAGTCAATTCAGAACTATTGTTAACCACAGGACCAGCAATACCGAAACAAGCTTTTTCCACCGAGGGAATAGTGGTTTGTCGGGTCAAAAACTGCTGAACGATCGGAACCAGATCGGGGTATTCTTTACTAGGATAAATTTCTTGATCAAGAGTGGTTAGCAGGGGTTGGGGACTATCCGGTGAGTTTTGGCAATCCACTAAACGCAGGATTGTTTTAGTTCCTCCGATATCTCCCCCTAAAAGAATCGTCATGTTGGTTTTCCCTCAGTTTGTCCCCATAATTATAGTTTTTTTACCGCTTCTACCCAGCAAATTTAAGGGCAGCCGATTATATACTATAGTTAAACATGGTAATGCCTAAGCCCTAATTAAGGATTGATTAATCATCGCTCTGAGGTTGGAATGGGGATTTGCTAGAGGACAGAAAGAGGGAGAAATTAGCTTGGGTGTAGAACTTCGCAGTTACGTTTATCTTGACAATCTACAGCTTCAACACGCTGCTTACATCGGTACAGTCGCCCAAGGATTTTTACCCCTACCTGGGGATGCTTCCCTCTGGATTGAAATTTCCCCCGGCATCGAGATTAATCGCATCACCGATATTGCCCTCAAATCCGCCGTGGTTCGTCCGGGGGTTCTATTCGTAGAACGACTCTACGGACTCTTAGAACTCCATTCTAGCAGTCAGGGAGAGGTAAGGGCGGCCGGTCAGGCAATTTTGCAGTATTTAGGCGTTAGTCAGCGCGATTGTCTAAAACCGCAAATTGTCTCTAGCCAAATTATTCGCAACATTGACGCTTACCAAGCCCAATTAATTAACCGTAGTTCTCGCGGTATGATGTTAATGGCAGGACAGACTTTATACGTTTTGGAAGTGCAACCGGCCGCCTACGCTTCCCTCGCTGCTAATCAGGCCGAAAAAGCCGCTTTAATTAATATCCTACACGTTACTTCCGTGGGCAGTTTTGGCCGATTATATTTGGGGGGAGAAGAACGAGATATTATGGCTGGTTCTAGGGCGGCAGTTTCAGCTTTAGAAAATATTCAAGGTCGAGCTTTTCCCAGTAGCGACAAAAAAGAATAAGCTAACAAAGGCAAAAGGCAAAAGGTAAGGGTGCATCTCATTTTTGTCAATCTATCAATTGGGATTTTTACTTGGAAACTCTCGGCTAAAATTGGGCATTACTTCCGATTTTATCACTCAATCCAAGCTTTTGGGGGGTTCTACCCCCCAAACCCCCCGTTGGGGGCGTGGAGCGGTCACTGAGCTTTTACATTGAGCTTGTCGAAATGTGTCGAAGTGCCGCCCCCAAACCCCGGAGCGCATTAGCTTTTCGGTGAGATGCTTACACGCAGCTGCTGATACAATTGTCATCATCTAAGAGTCACTGACAATTGCTGATTGTCGGTATTCCTGCAAATGTGAGATGCACCCTATCTCAACAAGCAATTTAAATGCGCGGGCAGCTTACAATAGCATTTCGACCTATTGGGGAGATTCAAAAATTAGTTCGCCATTATTCATTTTTTCAACGACTAAATGGCGATAGAGTGTCACTTGCCGGAGGATTTGGTCGGGATTATTTTTCTTATTAGAAAACATGATTGTTTTAATCGATTCAAATTCTATTCTTGTGATTACACCATCTTCGATTGCTCGTTCAATTTTAACCCGTAAATATTCTAATTCTTGGCTTTCCTCTGGGGTAATTTCTAGACTGTGAGGGCGTTCTATTTTCATGATCGATTGTTCTTACCTGCTAACTGATAACTAGATAATCACGGCTATTTTTTCACACTTTCACAATCGGTGGAGAGAGAGTTTCCGTCTGGTTAGAAACGGCGAGATTATTATTATTTTGGCCGTTATTTTGCGGCAATTGTCCCGAGGCTAAATTCTGCCCCTCTCCCGTAATCAAACGAGCGCCACGACCGCGGGTAAAATAATTCCAACCCCATTGCACCATCACCACTAATTTATTATCAAATTCGATCAGATAGTAAATATGGGCCCAAACCCAGACTAACCAAGCGATGAACCCAGAAAACTTGACAAATCCCAAATCAACCACGGCCGCATTTTGGCCGATCACTGCCAGACTACCTCGATCGATATAATGAAAAGGTTGAATAGTTTGCCCTTTTAGGCGAGAAATTAATAAATTCGCCAGATATTCGCCCTCCTGCATGGCCACAGGGGCAATTCCGGGTAAGGGTTTATCTCCCTGATGGGCAAAATTAGCCAGATCCCCGATCACAAAAATATTGCCATAACCGGCGATACTTAAATCGGGTTCAACGATTACCCGGCCGACGCGATCGAGATTTACCCCAGTTCTTTCGGCCAAAATTCGCCCCATTCTCGATGCTTTTACCCCCGCTGCCCATAAAATTGTCTCGGCAGCGATTTCTGTCGTCTTTTCTCCCTGACGGACGCTAACACAACCTTCCACAATATTGGTAACGATGCTGTTAGTTTGCACTGTCACCCCTAATTTTGTGAGAGAAGCAGCAGCTTTAGCGGATAAATCGGGCGAATATGGAGGTAATACCCGATCCATCCCTTCTAAGAGTAAAATCTTCGCTTCTGTGGGGTTAATCTGGTGGAAATCAGACCTAAGCGCACCGTGGGCAATTTCTGCGATCGCTCCTGCTAATTCTACCCCCGTCGGTCCGCCACCGACAATAACAAAAGTTAATAAAGCTTGCCGTTTTTCGGCATCAATTTCTTTCTCGGCCTTCTCGAAAGCGAGATAGATACGACGACGCATTTCTACTGCGTCTTCAATGGTTTTTAACCCCGGAGCGTAGGGCTGCCATTGATCATTGCCAAAATAGTGATGACTGACTCCCGTGGCAATAACTAATTGATCGTAGGCGATCGGCGGGTGATCTTCCAAGATCACTTCTCCCTTGACCGGATCTATATCTATGGCATGATCGAGGAGAATATCTGTATTGTCATGACCCCGTAGGATTAAGCGCAAAGGTGAGGAGATATCGGCCGGAGATAGCGCCCCAGTAGCGACTTGATAGAGGAGGGGCTGAAAAAGATGGAAATTTCGCTTATCGATGAGGGTAACATGAACGGGGGCGTTTTTTAAGGCTTTGGCCGTGTATAAACCCGCAAATCCGCCGCCGATGATAACAACTCTTGGCTGTTTTTCAGTCATTGCTTAACAATAATTCATAAATTTTCCCCTAGTGTAGTCCGGATTGTCATAATTTAGCGGTGACAAGCGTTACCGAAAACAGTAGTCTTTACCCTAGAAAAAAATATAGATACTGGCTTTTTTGACTAACCAAGAGGACAAAACTAAGGAAGTACAGGGAATCTCCCCAGAATTTGGACTATATATGCTCGAAAAACTTGAAAAGACCGCTACGCCGTTTTACCTAAGTTTATGACCTGGGTTAACCAGGTGGGAACTTATATTCCGCATTTCTGTTTCCGAGTACAAGCTCGGTTTACTACCACACGGATTGGTTATTCGCTCCCTTATCACAATCAAGCATAGATCAAAAAACTTGAAAGGCAGTCACCAACGTAGAAGCCCGATTTGTTCTCATCATAGCATTTTTTTTCTCAGAGGCAAGGGGGGAAGTGGGGAAGTGGGGAAGTGGGGAAGTGGGGAAGTGGGCAAACTGTCTTATCACCCTATCACCCTATCACCCTATCACCCTATCACCCCAAAACCCTATCTCCTATCTCCCGTCTCCTGAATACTGACTTCTAACACCCAACACCTGATCTTGTTGGCTCTGTGAAAGTCTGGGACTACAATAGAGAAAAGTGACAATTTTTGCCAGAGTGATTACCGAGGACTAATAAAGAATGACGGCTATCCTAGGGAAACCTGCCACGCTTAACACTCCGATTCTGCACCGTCTTGCTAATGGTTTAACGATTATTGCCGAAAGTCAACCGGTAGAAGCGGTTAATCTCAATGTTTGGCTGCAGGTCGGCTCGGCCTTAGAATCGGATCAGATCAATGGCATGGCTCATTTTCTCGAACACATGGTTTTTAAGGGAACCCCTAACTTAGACAGTGGTGAATTTGAACGGGCGATCGAATCGAGGGGAGCGGTGACTAATGCCGCTACTAGCCAAGAATACACCCATTATTACATTACCACTGCCCCGCAGGACTTCGCCCATCTGGCCCCGCTGCAGCTAGAAGTGGTTTTAGAAGCTTTAATCCCCGATGAGGCTTTTGAGCGGGAAAGACAGGTTATTTTAGAAGAAATTCGTCGTTCTCAGGATAATCCCCGTCGTCGCACTTTTTATCGCACCATGGAGACTTGTTTTCAGGTTTTACCCTATCGTCGTCCGGTGTTGGGTCCGATGGCAGTGATTGAAAATCTTACTGCTCAACAAATGCGCGATTTTCATCGGACTTGGTATCGTCCCGAATGGATGACGGTGGCGGTGGTGGGTAATTTGCCGGTAGATGATTTAATGGCTATTGTGAGGGATTCTTTAGATAATTTGGGCAGTAAGGGCAATTCTGGGTTGATTTCTCATCCCATCGCTAATCTACAGCCCGAAGCTCCTTTTAACGAGATTATCCGTCAAGAATACGAGGATGAAAATTTGCAGCAGGCCCGCTTAATCCTATTTTGGAAAGTGCCGGGGTTGAGAGACTTAGAAAAAACCTATCCTCTCGATGTTTTAGCGGCTATTCTGGGTCAGGGCAAGGTGTCGCGATTATTTCAGTCTCTGCGCCAAGAAAAGGGCTTAGTTTCCCAAATAACTGCCAGTAATATGTCCCAAGCAGTGCAAGGGGTGTTTTCCGTGTCGGCCCAATTAGCCTCGGAAAATATCGAGCAAGTGGAGAGAGAGGTATTAGCACAGATTGAACAAATTCAACAGGAAGCTGTGACAGTTTCTGAACTGGAACGAGTTAAAACCCAAGTGGCCAATCGGTTTATTTTTAGTAATGAAAGACCGAGCGATCGAGCCAACCTTTACGGTTATTATCATACTCAGCTCGGTGATTTACAACCGGCTTTTTGTTATCCCCAACACATTGAAGCTCTCACTTTAGAAGATATTCAAAATGCCTGTCAAGAGTATTTAAATCCCCACGCTTACGGTGTGGTGGTGGTAAGACCAATTCAGTAATCAGTGAACAGTAATCAGTAATCAGTGAACAGTAATCAGTAATCAGTGAAAGAGCCTAAATTTGTTGAAAATTGAAAACCTAAACCTGATAACTTAAAACTTAAAACTTAAAACTTAAAACTTAAAACTTAAACCTGATAACTGATAACTGATAATTGATAACTGATAATTGATAACTGATAACTGATAACTGATAACTGATAACTGATAACCTATGTGGACTCAAATTGCTCGACATATTACCCAAACCACAGAAAAACCCTTTGAAATTGAGAAAAGTCATCCCGTTAGTGGTGGCTGTATCAATCAGGGTTATGCCGTTAGTGGCAATAGTTTAATTTATTTTGTTAAGATTAACCAAGCGAATCAAGAGGCCATGTTTGCAGCCGAAGCTTTAGGATTAAAGCAAATTCACGCTACCAAGACTATCAGGGTTCCAGAGCCAATTTGTTGGGGAATTGCTGATAAGTCGAGTTATTTAGTGCTAGAGTGGCTAGAATTTGGCGGTGGCAATAGTCAAAGCTGGGAAAAAATGGGGCAAAATTTAGCTCATTTACATCAAGTTTCCCTGTCCGATCGCTTTGGTTGGCAGTGTAATAATACCATTGGTTCTACTCCCCAGATTAATACCATTAGTAACAATTGGGCGGATTTTTTCGCTTATCAGCGTATTGGCTATCAATTAAGACTTGCGAAGGAGCGCGGGGGCAATTTTCCCGACGAGGATCAAGTTATTCCCGCTATTAGCGAGATTTTGAGTCAGCATCAACCCCATCCCTCCCTCGTCCACGGTGATTTGTGGTCGGGAAATGCGGCAATTACCGTCGATGGGGAACCAGTAATTTTAGACCCTGCCACCTATTGGGGAGACCGGGAGGTAGATTTAGCCATGACGGAACTTTTTGGCGGTTTTCCGGCGGCTTTTTATCGGGGTTATAACGATGTTTTCCCCCTCGATGCTGGTTATCAAAAGCGCAAAACTCTTTACAATCTCTACCACATTCTCAATCACTTTAATTTATTTGGTGGTGGTTACGCTTCCCAGGCCAATCGGATGTTACAGGAAATTCTTTAAGGGTTTTACTTGTGAATCTTTACCAAGGATAAATTATGTCTGTTCGAGAAAATACTGTGATTAAAACTCCAGAGACAAAAGTATGGACTGATGCAGAATTTATGGCGTTACCTGACGATGGTAATAGTTACGAATTGGTCAAGGGAGAGTTAATTAACATGGGCAATTCTGGGGCTTTACACGGTTATATTGCCATTATTTTAAGTGCTGCTTTATTCGCTTTAGTAACATCTCGAAAACTAGGAGTATTATTGGACTCCAGCACTGCTTTTACTATGAAAAATGACAATAAACGTTCTCCCGATATAGCCTTTTTTGCCAAGGAACGTCTGCAAGGATTGGAAGAATTGCCGACGGGTTTTTTAGAAGGTGGACCCGATTTAGTGGTAGAAATTCTCTCTCCAGGGAATACAGTGGCAGAAATCGAGGACAAAATTGCTGAATATTTTGCCAATGGGACTCTTGACATCTCCCCGCTTTAAAAAGACGGGGATTCTAATCGGTGAATAGAAGCGGGTTGAAACTGCGCTTCTATTCGATTACGATATATTTTAGAAAGGCTATCCAATTTATATCGTTGTGGCACTGTCAAAGATGCCCTACCCACCTTATCTAGAGAAACCCCTAGCTGTGTGGCTACTTTTTTAATGATATTGGCCGCACCGTTGCAATCAGCATTAATTAATTGACCACTAAAAGCTTTAAACAAACCTCTTTTAATTCTTTTACCTGATGACTGCCACCCTTCGGGTTTCTCACCGAATTTAGGTAGCGAATCACCATCTAAAAAAGAAGCCTTTGAGGTGTAGCTTTCCTCAGTCTCAACGAATTTAATCCCGTACTTTTCACACAATTGACAAATGCGATTTTCAAGCTTCGCTGTGGGAATAATAACAAATTCCTGATTAACTTTCTTTCCTAACTCAATCGAGTCTTTTTGTCGCTGATTCCATCCAAAAACGACAGTAGAAATGTCATTGCCGAGACACCAATTGATAATAAAACGAGCAGCTTTATTGGTAGCATCTCTCATCTGTCGGTTACGCCTTTCGGTTATTTTAGCTAATTCCTCATCCCAGTAACCCTGCGGCTTACCAGTCTTAATTTGAGCAACTCGCTTGTTATACCATTGATTTTGAGACTTAACCTTTTTTCCGTCAAAGATAAAAGACTTTCCCGTGTTAGAAACGCAGGTTAACCAGTTACCCAATCCGTGATCTATTCCTAGTACATTGTTATTAGGCTTAACTTTCTCTTGATCGGGTTGCTTATAAACACACTCAAGATAAAAACTAAGATTTCTAGGAACGATCCGAAATTCTTTAATGTCTTCAAACCTCAAATTAGACGGCATTGGCAGATAAAAACTATCAATCCCGAACCAAGCTTTTACCTGATCCCCCAACGAAAACCTTAACCCTTTTTCGGTTAACTTCACATATCTTGCCGTATAGGTTACTACTGCCATCCCCCCTTTCTTTCGATATTTAGGTGGTCTAGGCTTATTAGATAATTGCCCTTTATTCCAAAGACCTAAAAGCCCTTTATAGGAAGAAAAAGATTCAGCAACATCATGTAGCAATTGTTGAGCGCAACATGACCGCATGGCTCGAAAATGAGGGTTATTTTTCAACTGAGAATCAAGGTCATATTTACCGATATATCGCCCTGCCTTAAAAAGCATTTGCCGACAATAATAAATACCACAATTAGCCAGCTTGTTAGCTTCTTCACAGACAAACTCTAAGACAGCCCTTATCTCGCTGTCTGTATGGATGAGAACTTGTTGAACTCCGTACATCTTGACTTACCTCCTGTATATAGGATATGTTGGAAATACACTATTTGTTAAGGGTAGATGGAAGATTATAGAAGAAATCCTCATTCGGTAACACTACTTAACTATCACTTTGTCTGGTGTCCAAAACGGAGAAAAGCGGTATTAAAAGGGGACATTAAGTTAAGAGCGCAGTCGATTATTTTTGACCTGTGCAAAGAAAATAACTGGAGGTTGGTCGCAACGCGCTCGCTACGCGAGAACGCATTAGAAATAATGCCAGATCATATTCATTTATTTTTGGAATCAGACCCTAGTTATTCCCCGACCACAATAATTAAAAGAATCAAAGGGAGACTATCTCATCACTTAAGAAAAGAATTTCCAGAATTGTTAAAACTACCCACTCTGTGGACTCCTAGCTATTTCTGCTCAACTGCTGGCAACGCTTCTACGGAAACTATTAAAAAATACATTGAGAATCAAACTAATAAATGATACAGGGGGATAAATCCCCTTGTTCGCTCGACTACCATCCGTTAAAACGGATGGCTAACCCTCACTCACGATTTCTCTGGTTTTAGTTTATCGTTGCGGGTACGAACCGCAGGGAGTATTAATATCAGGAGATTTTTTGGAGGGGGAAGATGTGGTTCCGGGGTTCACTTTTCCCGTAGCTGATTTGTTTCAAAAACTATCTTTTTGACTCTTTCTTCTCAACAAATCGGCTAATAAATCGGCACTGTCACTAATAGCTAGATGAGAAGCTTGTTGGGCCATGGCGGCCAATTCTTCGGGATTAGACCATAAATCGAGGACTAATTCGCTTAAAAACTGAGCAGTTAACTCATTTTGACGATAAAGATAAGCGGCTTGAGCTTCAGCGAAAACTTTGGCATTATAGAACTGATGGTCTTCGGCAGCAAAAGGATAGGGAATTAAAATCGAAGGCGTACAAGTGATCGCTAATTCTGTTAAAGTGCTGGCTCCGGAGCGACTGATAGCTAGATTAGCTCTTTGCCATAATCCCGCCATATTGTCGTAAAAAGGCCAGGAAAAATAGTTAGAATGGCGTAAACTATCGGCTTCGGGGTCGTTTTCTCCCGTGAGATGCACGATATAAATACCTTTTTCTAACCATTGGGGAGCGCTTTGTCGGACAATTTGATTAAGAGCCACGGCCCCTTGAGAACCACCGGCAACGACAATCAAAAAAGCATCCTCTGGAATCGGTAAATCTAGGGACTGGGGAATGAGAAACTGCTCTCGTACTGGTGTACTAACCCAAGTGCTGCGAGTGCCGGGTAAATAGCTGGCGGTTCCCTGAAAACCGAGGGCAACCGTATCGCACCAGCGACCGAGAACTTTCGTGACTTTGCCCGGTATGTAGTTAGATTCGTGTAGGATGACGGGAATATTGGCTAAACGAGCCGCTAAAATGGTCGGACCTGCGATATAACCCCCAGTGGTAAAAACTGCCGCTATCTGACGTTTTTTGATTAAACTACGTACTTGCCAAACGGCCCACAGTTGACCGAACAGAATCTTGAGAGTTTTTAACCCCAAACGGGATTGAAACCCCTCAATCGGGATGCTGTGCAGGGGATAGGTTTTTGGAACTAAGGACTGTTCCAGACGGTCTGGAACTCCTAACCATTCAATCTCGTAATCTGGCAAGCGCTCGGCCAGGGCCAAAGCGGGAAATAAATGACCACCAGTACCACTAGCGGCAATCAGGAGACGGGTTGGAGTGCGTGCCATAATTCGAGAGAGGGTAAATTCAGTCCTAGAATGAAATAATCTACCATAGTTATCGATCCTTACACAAACTATCACTAATGCGTAACTTGAACACGATTCCCGATAAATTTTTTCGTCAATCCCTCAATTTTTCTCTATCGTTGCTGTTAGGTTTGGGGTTAACTTTTACCCTTGCCAACAGTTTGCGGGCCGAAAAGCCAGAAACTGCTCCAGCTAATTTAAAAACCCTTATCTCCAAAATTGAAACGGCGGCTAATGAGCGAAATCTCAAGCAATTAATGGAGTTTTATAGTCCGAAATTTACTAACTCCGATGGTTTGACCTACGAAAAAACTAAAAAGGCTTTAACTCATTTTTGGGAACGTTATAACAATCTAGAATACACCACGACCCTCGAATCTTGGAGTCGTTCTGGGGACAAGTTAACGGCCAATACAATTACTAAAATTACCGGGACGGGAAAGGTGCAGGGAAGAGTGGTGGGAATGAATGCCACGATTCGTTCTCGTCAGCAATTTCAAGGGAATAAACTGGTTTATCAGGAGATTTTAAGCGAGAGAGTCGAGTTAAGCACTGGCAAAAATCCCCCCAGTATTCAAGTGAGAATTCCGGAAAGGGTGAAAGTGGGTCAAGAATTTGATTTTGATGTGATTGTTCGCCAACCTTTAGGGGATGATTTATTGGCTGGAGCGGCGATCGATGAGAAAGTAGATATTGAGCGTTATATTAATACAAAGCCTCTAGAATTGGAATTATTACAGTCCGGCGGTTTATTTAAGCGGGTAAAAGCACCGGCAACACCAGAAAATCGTTGGTTATCGGCGATTTTAATTCAAGGAGATGGGATTGTTGTGGTTACTCAACGGGTTAAGGTGGAAAAATAGTGGTTATCTGGCGGCTTTTTTGGCATTCCCCCTCAAGAGTGACCATCTTAGCTGCCCATAAACCATTGAGTACCAGTAACTAAATAATAGGCTCCCGTCACCATCAGTGCCACGCTACCCAAACGGATAATCGTCTCGGAATGTTGCAATAAATTCCGGCTTTGTTTGGCTAGACCAGTAAATAAACTGGCCAAGAAAATGAGAATTGTATAACCAATAGCATAACTAACCATGGTCAAGGTGCCGAGGACTTGAGAACCAGTAGCGGCAGCGGCGGCCAAAACAGCAAAGAGGACAGGACTAGCACAGGGAGAGCTAACAAGAGCAAAAGTTAATCCGACTCCGTAGGGACCTGCTTGGGGTAGATTTAAGTTCATTTGCGGTAAAGGTAGCTTAATTACTCCCAATAACCATAGACCCATGACCGCCATAATCAAACCGACAACAATATTAATATAACCTCGGTACTCCACCATCACCGCCCCAGCAAAGGAAGAAACTAAACCAAAAAGACTTAAAATTGTCACCGCTCCTAGTACAAATAAACCTGCTTTGCTGAAGGCATCCCAACGAGATTCTATTTTCAGGGTGCCAATATAGCTGAGGTTAACGGGTAATAGTGCCAGAATACAGGGAGATATGCTGGCAATTACGCCCCCCAAAAAAGCTAAGGGCAGTAAAATTAGAGGATTGTTTGTATCTTGTCGATCTAACCATTGCTGATAGCTATTTTCGACGATCGAGATTGCTCTTTCCAGAGGATGGCCGATAATTGGTCCGATGGTAAGGACTAAAATAAGAGCTAGAAGCCCTAAAACCAGATAAAATAATAATTTTTTCGATATTTTCGCTTTTTTGTCAGGTTTCAACCCTTCGACTGACTCCGATACTCGTCGCATAAAATTCTCCTGAAATGATCCAAAAAAATAAAATTGCCCTGGGAGTCCTTGGCGATCGCTGGTACTCCCCAAGCTGGGAAATCTTCGACTATTTTTTATTAATAGCCGAGTTCAGTACGGAGGAATAGGCAGATTTATCGGCATTATTCCGGTATTGTGCCAAAATACTGCCCGTAGCGGGATCAATAATCGCAATCATGCCAGTTTGGGACTTATTGGCCTCAAAAAAACGACCTAGACCCAATTCTTGGGCTTTGCGGGCTGATTTGTCCGCTTTCGAGCGATCGCTGACATCTAAGACGATAAAATTAGCTTTACCCGCGTAATCTTTTTTAAGTTGGGAAAGAGTGGGGGCAACATTTTTACAGGCAGGACACCAACTAGCATAGATATCGACAACCACGGGTTTTCCTTGCAATTGTCGCGCTAAGGGACCGCCCACATTACCCTGTTTAGCAGCGCAGGGATTTTTCGAGGCACAGGGATCAGTGCTAGCGCAGGGATTTTTCGAGGCACAGGGATTAGCTTGGGCAATGCTAAAAGTACCTTTACTGACCACTGAATCAGAATTAGTCAAGGTTTTCGCCGATGTTCCAGCCACCAGGGAAACCGTAACCGCTAAACTACTAAGACAAAGACCGAGCCATAATAACGCTGATGGTTTACGCATGAGTTAAATTTTCCAATTAAGATTAGAGATTTTTTGGTAAGTCAAGGGTATTACCCCGGAAGAATCCAGCTTGCCACCGGAGGAAACCAGTGTAGCTGACAGTTAAGATTAAATTCTAGAAACCTGAGTCTCAGATGAAGACCAGATAGATAATAGATAAAAAATCTGACTTTAACTGGCAATTGCCCTCATCCATCCAGGAGAATCGTCCTTCAATCTTTTCAGCAAAAATTCATCTACCGATCACGAAGGGATCATCTTTTCCCGAAATCTTGCTGATAAAATCAAGAAGAAACCCGATTAATTGCGGCTAAAAGACAACTTTTCGCCCTAATATGCTAATTTAAACCATTCAGATCGCAACTATGACAGGAAAAGACTGGTTGGTGGATAATCATGGGCAATGCTCGGCCTACGAAATAACCCCCGCAAAATCCGAATTATCCCATCCCTACTGGCTCTATCGCTTTTTATCCGATCTAGAAGATACCTTAACCCAGATTAGCGACGATCGCTCACGATTAGAAGCAATTCGGATTCTAGTTCGCCAACTCTTAAACAATTCGCCCTGGTTGGATATTCTTAGTCTAGAACCCAATCCCGAAACCGGTTGGGAGGTATTAACCCTCTACGATGAGCCATTTTTTCCCCTGACAGTACAACTGGTCGCTTGGTCTGTGGGTAGCACTTCCCCGATTCATAATCATGGTTGTTGGGGGGTAGTAGCTTTGTTAAAGGGACAGGAAAAAAATAGCTTCTGGCAACGTTCCCCCACCCCCGAATTACCGGATCAGATTAGAAAAGTTGGCGATCGCCTACTCGTCCCGGGTGATATTCTCTGTTTAATGCCGGCTGCTATTCACCATATAGAAGCGATCGGAGATGAGCCAACCCTGAGCTTTAACTTGTACGGTGAAACTAACTATAGTCAGCGTTTCGAGTTCGATCTCGGACAAGGTACGGCGAAAAATTTTTAAATCTCCCTATTTTTGATCACTAACCATACACCCATGAAGCTACCTCGCCTTGTCGGCATTTTTGGGCAATTTTTGCCTAGTAAACCTGTTTCTACTAGTTCGCTTCAGTTTCGCTTAACCTTAGAACTATTGACCATCTCGATTATCGGACTTGGTAGCGTAGCCATTTGGGCCGGTTGGCAAATGGAGCAGAATTTAGTCGCTGCCCATAAACAAACTCTAGAATATATCGCCAAGCGTTTTCCTGAGCAGTTGGAAATGTACGCTCAGATGGGATCTCTGACTACGGGATTAGAAAAAACCATTGAGCGAGTCTCCACTGCGGGGTTAGTCATCTGGGTTAAAAACTCCGATGGACAACTGTTGGGACAGTCTCCTAGGGTTGATGGCAATGTCACCGAGATGCGTGCGGCGGCATCCCTAACCAGAGTACCCGATGCACCCCAAATTATTCACTTTGATGGACGCGATATTGTTTTATGTGGCACTCCTCTGACTATCAAGGGTCAACTGTCGGGGAAATTGTATCTATCCCAAGATATCACGGCCGATCACCAGAAATATCAGGCGGGGTTATGGGGCTTATTTTGGCTGAGTATTCTCGTCCTATTGAGCTTAATTGTCTTAATTTCCCAACGGATCCGTCAGGCTATGTTGCCGCTGACTCGCATGAGTCAAATTGCTAGTGCCGTTTCTGCCGATGATTTAAATGGGGCGAAATTGCAACTTGAACAAGCGCCAGATGAAATTTTAGGACTAGCTACCGCTTTTAATCAGATGTTGTGGCGATTATCGGGAGCTTGGGAACAGCAACGTCAGTTTGTCGGCAATGTTTCCCATGAACTGCGTACCCCTCTAACAGTCGTGATCGGTTATTTACAAAGTCTCCAGCGACGCAGCACTAATTTAAATCCCTACCAACAGCAAGCTCTGGAAACAGCCACGTCAGAAACCGAGAGAATTATCCGGATGTTACAAGATTTGCTCGATCTCGCCCGTGCCGATAGCGGTCATCTCCATTTTCGCTCCCATCCTATTATTCTCAATACTTTGCTGACAGAAGTGGCGGCGATGAGTCAAAAAGTTAGCGATCGCAAGATGACTTTATTATTAACCAATGAAGATGTGGTAATTTGTGGCGACCAAGATCGATTACAGCAAGTTTTAATCAATTTGCTCGATAATGCGATCAAGTATTCTACCCCCGAGCAACCAGTCGATCTGATCTTAGAAAAGCAGGCTAATTCGGCTCTTATCCATGTACGCGATCGGGGAATCGGTATCTCTCTCTCCCATCAAAATCGCATTTTTGAACGGTTTTATCGGGTTGATGAGTCGATGACTCGCTCGCGAGACGGCACGGGTTTGGGTTTAGCGATCGCTAAAAGTCTAATTGAAGGAATGGAGGGTCGCATCACTCTCCGCTCTCAACCCGGTCAAGGCAGTACCTTTACTATCATTCTACCTCTCTGGCAACCGCAGTTATGAACGACCATATTCTCCTCGTGGAAGATGATCCCAAGCTCGCCGAATTTATCGCCACAGAACTTCATTTAGAAGGCTATCAAGTTACTATTGCTTCTAATGGCATGGATGGACTGAAAATCGCTAGGGATTCTTTACCAGATTTGTTAATTTTAGATTGGATGCTGCCGGTTATTTCTGGATTAGATTTATGTTTACGACTGCGAAAAACCGGGATGGAAGCACCGATTATTATTTTAACAGCTAAAGATGAAATCCCCGATCGAGTGACGGGCTTAAATGCCGGAGCCGATGATTATGTTACTAAACCTTTTAGCATGGAAGAACTCTTAGCTAGGGTGAAAGCTCGTTTACGTCGCACCCATGCCCAAGATTTAAATATATTTACTTTTGAAGATTTGACCTTGAATTGTCTTGCTCGGGAAGTGTATCGAGATAGTCAATTGATTGAATTAACGGCTAAAGAGTTTGACTTATTAGAGTTTATCTTACGTCATCCCCGGCAGGTACTCACTCGCGAGCAAATTCTCGAAACCGTTTGGGGTTACGATTTTATGGGCGATTCTAATATTATTGAAGTGTATATTCGTGCCTTACGGGTTAAGTTGGAGTCTGCTAATCCTAAACGTTTGATCCAGACAGTGCGAGGAGTAGGCTACGTTTTAAGAGATTATGCTTAATTGTGATTTATCAGAGGAACCGAGGGAGGAATTATTTAGCCCTGATTTGATCAAAAAGGCTGTAATAAATACTCTGATTAAATCTAGAGATGGAAAACATCCCTCGTCCATACTTTAAATTTTGTTAAATTGACTTGACCAAAAGAAGTTGTTAGGGCAGCATCGACGGCATCTAAGCCGCGAGTCATTAAAATTCGCCCGATTCTGGGGGTGTTATGACGAGCATCAAAGGTGTACCATTGATGGTCTAAATAGACTTCAAACCAAGCACTAAAATCCATCGGTAGAGGTTGGGGAGAAATACCGATATCTCCGAGATATCCAGAGGCATAACGAGCAGGAATATTTAGGCAACGGCAAAAAGTCAAAGCTAGATGATTAAAATCGCGACAAACCCCCGTTCTTTCCCGATAGACATCATAGGCGGTTTTCGTCACCCGCGCGTATTCGTAACCAAAACGAATGTGACTATGAACCCAATCACAAACCGCTTGTACCCTTCCCCAACCAGGGGGAGTTTGTCCGAAAAGTTCCCAGGCAGTTTCCGAAAGCAAATCTACTTCACAATAACGACTACTCATTAAGTAGGGGAAAACTTGGGTTGGTAACTCTGCTAAAGGAATTTCTTGGGCATTCCAATTAACAATATCGGGTTTCCATTCATTCTCGATAACTGCTTCATTGTGAACGCGGATCTGTCCGGCGGGTAAAATTAGACGACTGGTTCGATTACCGAAACTATCTAAAAATTCTTCTATTTTTGTTGCTGGTTGCACCTGCAAGTTTTCCGATTGTCTAACTTGATCTAAAATTGAGGGGTGTAGATAAAGTTTTAACAACATGACTAGGGGTAAAGGGGCATCAAAGCCAAATTCGTAACCAACATGGATTAACATTAGGCCTCCTATCTAGATGAAATTTTGTCAGGATTGGTAGAGATGGAACGCAAATAATCGTCAGACTGAAAAAATTTAGGCCTGACCACTTAGTTAAAAGTTTGAGGATAAAGTAATAGCCAAGCTGAAAACCGATAAGCTTGATACAGAGTTACTCTCATTGTAAACTACTTCAAATAAAAGCTTTGTAACTTTGAACACAAGCCATCAGCAGGATTAGATCTGTTAAAAAGAGTCCGGGGTGGATGGTTCCTCTAATAGACGGATTTCAATGGGGATGTAGGCCAGTTTAGCAAAAATCTTTTGTTGATAACTGACCGGCCACCATTCGTAAAGAAAAATTTCTAAAGGTCGCCAGAGGGCCACCCAACCACTAATTAATAATCCTTCTTCTAAGAAGTGAATAAATGTATCGCTGCCAAAACGACCAATTAATTCGCTGAGACTCAAACAAACAAAAAGAAAGGAGAGACCAATTATTAAAGATATGCGTCCCTGTCGCCAAATTGTGCGTAATTTTCTTTGTTCTCCCTGTTGGCGATAGTCAAAATAATTATGTAAAGCTGAGGGTAACAAATTTCGAGCATTATCCTGTTCTTTATCAGGAAGATAAAAGACTAATTTAAGGGAGGTATTGAGGGGAAATTCATTCACAGAGTTAATAATATAATTTTCGGCATTATCATCTAAATCTCTATCTAAAAATGGCGAAGGATCAAGAGAATTAAAGACTTGCTGTAACTGATTAAGTTTAATTTCAATTAAGTAAGTTCCCTCCTCCTCTCGATAATAGGATTGTAGTTTATTTACCAGTTTAGACATTAGTTATTAATGTTAAGCAAATGGGGTGAACTGATACAACTAAAATCTACTACTAGAAGTTAATTAATCTTGCCTATGCAGGCTGAAGATTGAACTATCTTTGAGAATATTTTAGCTGTATCAGTCCCAGAACATTAATTTAATTTAGCGACCGAAACCGGCGTACCAAAAATAGGTGACCATGGGAATTACTGTAGCTAAAACCAGTAAAACTATCACCCAAATTGTGGCATTTTTATCGTCAGTTTCTTCTGCGGTAGTAAAGGTACTTTCGATATTAATTGTCGCTACTTCCGGCGGTCCGGGATCCGCTTCTCCAGAAAGTACCGCCGTTAGACGACGACTAGCATCGAGTAAAGCTTGATTATATTTTCCCCCATCTTTGAGGGGAACTGCCATAGTTTCCGAGAGGATACTATCGGCAATAGCATCGGTTAATAGGGTTTTTGCTTCCTCGCCAACCCGCATAGCTGTTTTATTGGTTAAAGTATCAAGGACGATGATAGTTTGATTAGTCCGATCTTCAGGATTAGGATACCATTCTCTCAGGATATCATCGGCTAAATTGTCAATTTTTTGACCGTAATCCAAGCGCCGGACTACCACCATTCTCACTTCTTGTCCGGTTTTTTCGGCGAGATTTTTCAGATCCTTATTTAATTTTCCCTCGTTAGCGGCACTAATGGCTGAAACAGGATCGACCACATAAGTGGGCGCTCCGGGGCTTAAAATAGGAAGGTCATAGACTCCCATGGCAGCAGCCGGTGACAGGGAAACACCCAAGACTACACAGCAGGAGAGAAGGAGAGAAGCTAATAATTTGAGCATATTGATTCGGTAAAATTCCTATAGAACATAATAGGGGAAAAGTTTACTGTTTTTTGATTAGGAAGACAGGAGATGGGAAGTGGGGAAGTGGGGAAGTGGGGAAGTAGGGAAGTGGGGTGATGGGGAAAATCAACTAATACCCTAAAACCCTACAACCCCAACACCCAAACTTTTTTAACTGATAACTGATAACTGATAACTGATAACTGATAACTGATTATGAGTGATTTTGAGGAACTAGAGTTTAAAAAACGGGAAAAACCCCTAGAAACGCAGTCCTATCGCGATAACTTGCTCTCGCGGGTGACAAGATTACTAATTTCTCAAGATGTCCACTTGGCGATCGATCATACCCTAGAACTGCTCTGTCAATTTACCCAGAGCGCTCACTGTTACATTATTCAATATTCCACCTGTCGTCAGCAGTGGAGTATGGTTTATGAATACTGTCACCCCGACTATCCGCAAGTTATCCCGATTCGGGAACAATCACAAAATCTCTCGACGGAAACCTTTCCCTGGTTTTCGGAACAATTATTAAACGGTATTCCAGTTAAACTGAACTCTTTAGACGATTTACCTCCTACTGCTATCCCTGAAAGAACTATTCTCGCTCATAGTCCTACTCCCTGTCTCTTAATCGTTCCCATGTGGGATAGTTGCGGGGTAACGGTGGGTTATCTGGGATTGGATGCAAGTGCGGAAAAGCAATGGACAAAGGAAGATGTCACCTGTGTGCGGTTGCTGGGAGAATTAATTGCGATCGCACAAAGTAGATATGAAGCGGAAAAAGAGTTAAAAGAAGCTAAAGAAGCGGCAGTTAAGGCAAATAAAGCTAAAAGTGAGTTTCTAGCTAACATGAGCCATGAATTACGCACTCCTCTTAATGCCATCTTGGGTTTTACTCGCTTAATATCCCGGGATAGCAGCCTCAGCAGTGAATATCGGCAATATTTGGAAATTGTCAATCGTAGCGGGGAACATTTACTAGAGTTAATCAACGACATTCTAGAAATGTCGAAGATAGAAGCAGGAAGAACGGTTTTTAACCCTATTAATTTCGATTTATACGCTCTTTTAGATAATATTGCCGAAATGCTCCTTCCCCAAGCGCAAGCAAAAGCTTTAAGCTTAATTTTTGATCGCAGCTCCGATCTGCCTCAGTATATATGTACTGATGAAAGTAAATTGCGACAGGTGTTCATCAATCTCTTGGGTAACGGATTGAAGTTTACCGAGTCGGGAGGGGTAACTCTCCGGGGAAAAGTAGGGGAGAAAAGAGGAGATTATCAGCGATTACTCTGGGAAATTGAAGATACAGGCGCAGGAATCGCCCCAGAGGAGATTTATAAGCTATTTCAACCCTTTAACCAAACGGAAACGGGACGAAAATCCCAACAGGGGACAGGATTGGGTTTACCTATCAGTAAAAAATTTGTTGAGTTGATGGGAGGTGCGATCGGGGTTAGTAGTATTCTGGGTCAAGGAAGTGTTTTTAGTTTTGATATTCAGGTGGGTTTAGTGGGGGAAAATGAGATTAAAACCGAAACCAATAGGGCAAAAGTGATCGCTTTAGAGGAAAATCAGCCTAAATATCGCATATTAGTGGTCGATGATCGACCAGAAAGCCGTTTACTGTTGCTGAAACTCCTGACTACCCTAGGATTATCCGTGCAAGAAGCTGCTAATGGACAAGAAGCGATCGCAATTTGGCAAGCATGGCAACCTCATCTTATCTGGATGGACATGAGAATGCCAGTGAAAGACGGTTACGAAGCAACCAGGGAAATTCGGCAGTTAGAGGCTGATAATCGCGGAAAAACGGTAATAATTGCCCTAACTGCCAGTGCTTTTGAAGAGGATCGCGCCTTGGTTATTGCCGCCGGTTGTGATGATTTCGTGCGTAAACCTTTCCGAGAGGAAGTTATTTGGCAAAAAATGGGCGAATATTTAGGATTAAAATATATTTATGCTGATAATGAGCCAAATCAGCCCAATTATTCGCCAGTTTTCCTCGATTCCCTGCAATCCCTATTAAAATTAATCAGTCCCGACTGGATTGGACAATTGCAACAAGCGGCGCGAGAATGTGATGATGAAAAAATTATCGCCCTAACCGCAGAAATTCCCCCCGATTATGCTATCCTTACCCAAGGTTTACAACAGTTAGCCAGAGAATTTTCCTTTGATGCGATCGAAAACATAATTAAAGATTTAAACATATCTTAAGAGAGTATTTTATCCATACCTCAAAAACGTGATATTCTAAAGGCATAAATCCCTAAATATGGCAATTTTAAAGGATGAAACTGTTAAAAATGCTCATCGGTACTTGGTTAATACTACCGATTTTTTCTGTTAATGCTCAAGTTCCCTCGCTGCCCCCAATTAAGCAAAATTCCCCCAATCTTGATGATCTACCGAATAATCCCACCCAGCAGAGAAATTGGGTTTGTAACCAAGGAGATCAACGCATTGCCGTGGCTGCCAAAGAAGTGCAAGGTTGGAAAGAATTAATTGAAAAACAAGGTTGGCAATGTAATGAAGGAAATACCGATATACCCGATCAAACTCTCAGCTTTTCCTGTGAACCAGAACAAACCATCGGCATCTTGACAGTTTACTGGTTAAATGGTAGTAATGGTCAACAACAATTAAGCCAATGGCGGGATAAATTAGCGGCACAACAGGGTATGGTTTGTACCATTAATAACGTGCAGTTATTCGATACTCAAGAAAATATACCCAACCCATCACAACCATGATTAAATTAGCAGTTTTGCCTCAATCTATCCTCCTGGGTATCGGTTTACTATTAAGCAATTCTCTGCCCTTACTTGCCCAATCTACACCCCTGAGCGTCGATAATTTAAGAAACACCGTCTATAACATTCCCAATCGGGGTTCCGTAATTGTCAGCGATGGTATTTTTCAATCCAATGAAGGACCAATTTTAGGAGTACAAGTCAGTCGAGAAGCCTTGATGGGGGACTATAATAATGATCAAAGAACTGATGGTATTGTCGTATTAAGAGTTATTGCCAGAGAGCAACAGCAATTACATTATTTAGCCCTAGTGATCGATAATAACGGTACTGCCACTAACACCGATACTGTCCTGTTAGCCGATCGAGTAATTGTCGATAATCTGAGTGCTAAAGATGGTATGATCACCGTCAACATGAGAAGATTTCTCCCCCGGGATCCTTCCTGTTGTCCATCGGGAGTTATCACCCAACAATTTGCGATTAATCCTAGTATTAATCAATTGACTTTACTGAGTACCAACGAAAGTCAACCCACCACCCCCAATGTGCAGGTAGTACCTACTTCCCCCCTGAGAATTAATAATAGTAATCTCCCCTTTCAACCTCCTGCTGGGGCCATCCAAATCCGCTTTTAACCTTATTTTTGGTGCGTTACGCTGCCCTAACGCACCCTACCTTTTTACTTAACAAGAAATGGCCTACAAATATCCCATCCAACGCTGGTATATTGCCGCAACTAATCCCGAAAAAATCGAGGGGTTAGCGCGGGAAATGGGATTATCATCCTTATTAGCAACTATCTTAATTAATCGCGGTATTGATACCCCCGAATTAGCTAAAACTTATATAGATCCTGAAGCGGATATCCTACCCTCTCCCCTGGGAGAATTTCCCGACTTAGAAAAAAGTGTCAATTTATTAGTAAAAGCGATCGCCTCTGGCGACAAAATTGCTATCTGTGGGGACTACGATGCTGATGGCATGACCAGTACATCTTTACTACTAAGAGCCTTGAGACATCTCGGTGCTAGGGTAAATCATGCCATACCTAGTCGCATGAAAGAGGGATACGGAATTAATCAGCGCATTGTGGAGGAATTTGCCGAATCCGGAGTCGGATTGATTCTCACCGTTGATAATGGTATTTCCGCTCACGAACCGATCGCCCTAGCGATAGAATTAGGATTAAAAGTTATTATCACCGATCATCACGATCTGCCGCCAATTTTACCGAATGCCTCCGCTATTCTCAACCCAAAATTATTAACCCCTAACTCTCCCTATCAGGGATTAGCGGGGGTGGGAGTCGCCTATATTTTAGCGGTGACAACTGCCCAAAAAATGGGTAAATTACAGGGATTAACCGAGTCATTATTATCATTATTTACCCTAGGCACTATAGCAGATTTAGCTCCATTAATTGGGGTAAATCGTCGCTGGTTAAAACGGGGTTTAAGAAAATTACCCAAATCCCAATTAGTTGGGATTCAATCCCTCATGCAAATAGCGGGAATTAGCGAGGAACAAAAGCAATTACAACCGGATGATATTGGCTTTAAATTGGGGCCGAGAATTAATGCCATTGGCAGAATTGGCGATCCCCAGATAGTTATTGAATTATTAACCACCGATGATGCGGGAATTGCCTTAGAAAGAGCGATGCAGTGCGAACAAATTAATCGTACCCGTCAAGAATTGTGCGAAAAAATTGAAGAAGAAGCGATTAAATTAGTAGAAGAAACCCCGATTCTTTGGCAAAAAGATCGAGTTTTGGTATTAGTCGAAAAAGATTGGCATCATGGGGTAATTGGTATTGTGGCATCCCGTTTGGTGGAACGCTACGGAGTGCCAGTTTTTATCGGTACTTACGAGGAAGAAGATGCGGGTAAAATTCGCGGATCTGCCAGAGGAATTGAAGAATTTCACGTTTTTGAAGCCCTGCAATTTTGCCAAGATTTACTAGGAAAATTTGGCGGTCATAAAATGGCGGGGGGTTTTAGTTTACCCACAGCTAATTTACTAGCATTTAAACAAAGATTAAGTCAATTTTCTCACAAAGTTTTACAAATAGAACAATTAAAACCTTTAATTAAAATTGATACTATCATCGACTTTAAACAAATTACTCTAGAACTTTTTCAACAAATTGATAGTTTGCAACCCTGGGGAATTGGCAATGAATTACCCGTTTTTTGGACTCCTAACGTGCGCGTAGTGGAACAGAAAACTATCGGAAAAAATCATTTAAAATTATTGCTGGCTCAAAGGGATGATACCAGAATTAAAGCCCTAGCATGGCGTTGGGGCGAATATTGTCCTTTACCAACTCGTTTAGATATTGCCTATAAACTCAAAGAAAATACTTGGAATGGTAATACAACCATAGAAATTGAATTAGTGGGAGTGCGATTACCCCAAGAAAATGATAATATTAAAAAAGCAATTTTTATGCACGCCGATAAAATGTATCAATGTAGTTTTTGGGGTGATTTAAACGAGATTCGCATCAAAAATGAACAGGGCGATATTTTAGTCGTGCAGAAAGGGCAGCGCATTGGTTTATTAGGCAAAAATCGGCAACAAGCTAGAGAAGTCAACGTGACTGAACCCCGTTTTTATACTTTAATTAAAGTTGCCATCAAAGCTTTGGCTATCTAGCAAAACCTCCAAAAAAAGCGCCTTGACGATGAACCAAACCATAGTGATCAAAATCGGTACTTCCAGTTTGACCGATAATGAAACCGGCCAATTATCCCTCTCCACGATCGCCGCTTTAGTGGAAGTCCTCACCCGGTTGCGCGCTGCCGGTCATCGGGTGGTATTAGTATCTTCCGGGGCCGTCGGGGTGGGCTGCCGTCGTCTGGGAATACAGGAAAGACCGAAAAAAATCGCCCTCAAACAAGCGATCGCCGCCGTCGGACAAGGTCGTCTGATGCGGATCTATGATGACCTCTTTACCAGTCTTGGTCAACCGATCGCCCAAATTCTGCTGACCCGTCCCGAATTGATGGAACGCACCTGTTATGTCAACGCCTATAATACCTTTCAGGCTTTGTTTGAATTAGGGGTGATTGCCATTGTCAACGAAAATGATACGGTGGCGATCGATGAGTTAAAATTCGGCGATAATGACACTTTATCAGCCCTTGTAGCCAGTTTAATCGAGGCTGACTGGTTATTCATCCTCACCGATGTGGATCGCCTCTACAGTGCCGATCCGCGGTCATTTCCCGAAGCGGCGGCTATTGCCCAGGTTACTCCGGCGGAATTGGCGCAACTATCGATCGATGCCGGTAGTAGTGGCAGTCAGTGGGGGACCGGGGGTATGGCCACTAAATTGGCCGCGGCCCGGATTGCCACCAGTGCCGGGGTAGAAATGGCGATTACTAAGGGAGGGCAGCCCAGCAATATCTTAAAAATTATGGCAGGAGAGACGATCGGAACCCGTTTTGAAGCCCAAAAACGCAGTGATAACGCCCGCAAACGCTGGATCGCCTACGGACTAATGCCCATGGGTAAAATCTATCTCGATGCTGGGGCGATTCAAGCCATTTGTCAGGGGGGAAAATCTCTCCTAGCGGCCGGGATCACCAAAGTGGAGGGGGAATTTAGCGCCTCGGAATCGGTGCAATTGTGCGATCAAGAAGGCCGGGAATTGGCCCGGGGAATTGTTAATTATAGTAGTGAGGAGATCGATCGAGTTAAAGGTCAACATTCCGAGCGTATTGCCAGTTTATTAGGTTATATGGCCGCAGAAACCATTATTCATCGGGATAATCTCGTTATTTTGAGCGCTTCGTCCACCACCTCGACCAATAAGGGATAATTCCGCCACTCAGAGCAAGTCCAGCCAATGCCTTAAATGTAAAGAAATGTCTCAAAAAAACAACAAATTGTTAGACAAACAAGAGAGTTAGACTAGGGATGTCCCCCGAAGTTCAACCCTGTGAGATTATAAATAAAGCGAAACTCAAAAATGCCTTTATTGCTGTTGGGAGAAACTTAATAATGCGAGACGCGGTAACTAGCCTGATTAGAAAATACGATGTCACCGGACGTTATCTCGATCGAGATGCGATCGATAATCTTAAACAATATTTTGCCTCGGGAACTGCCCGTCTAGCTGCCGCCACCCTAATTAACGCTAATTCGGCGGCGCTCGTGCGTGGGGCGGCGATTCGTCTATTTGAAGAAGTTCCCGAATTGATCCGCGCCGGGGGTAATGCTTACACCACCCGTCGTTATTCTGCCTGTCTGCGGGATATGGATTACTATCTCCGCTATGCCAGTTATGCCCTAGTAGCTGCTGATACTAATGTTCTAGATGAGCGGGTACTGCAAGGACTGCGGGAAACCTATAATTCCCTCGGTGTTCCCATCGGTCCGACGGTGCGCGGTATCCAAATCATGAGCGAAATGATTCAAACCATGGCTACTGAGGCGGGTATTGCCGACACCTCTTTGATCGCTGAACCCTTTGATCATCTCACTCGCGAATTAAGCGAAGTGTCTATTTAAATTCAGTTATCAGTTATTGGTTATCAGTTATCAGTTTTGTTCGTTCAATCAGTGACCGAGTTTCTTAGTGGATTCTTTTGATGAACAGCGAACAGTTATTGCTATCGAGATGGCGTGATTTGCCGCCAGACAAACAGAGAGAGGTCTTAGATTTTACCGAATTTCTAGCCACACGTCTCTTGTCGTCGCCGGAATCAGAAGCTAGTCCGAACTTGTCCGCATCGCCAGAAAACTCTCAAACTCCCGATCGCCGCTGCCAGTCGATTCCCGCTTTGATCGAGGCAGTCAAACAACGCTATCGGGAATTACCCGATGATGTGGAATGGCTAGACAGTACGGTATTGATTCGCCAAGAGCGAGACGGACGATGACAACTGCTTTTAGATGCGTTGTCGATGCCAGCGTTGCCATTAAACAGTTTATTCGCGATCCCCTTTCTGAAAAAACGATCGAATTATTTGCCCTTCTCGTCGAACCAGAAACGGAATTTTTGGTTCCTGATCTGTTTTACATTGAAATGGCAAACATTCTCTGGAAATATTTGCGGGCAGGACAATTGACTGCAAGCCAAGTTCAAGAGGCCTTGACCTTTCTAGAAGGTTATCCCCTGTGGGTTTTTTCCACTGTCCCTCTCATGAGAGAAGCTGTGAATCTCGGCATCGCCTATAATCTGACCGCCTACGATGGCTCTTATGTCGCCCTTGCCAAGCGGCTAGACGCACCCTTGTTGACCTTGGATCGGAAGTTATTCGAGGCTTTGGCTACCAGTTCCCTTGCCGTTTTTTGGTTCGACGATTTCCCTATCCCCTAAAACAACAGTATTAACTCGCCGTCGGCGATCGAGCCATTGTTGTAAAATAATCGCCGCCGCTTCCCGATCGATCGCTCCCTTATCCCAAGAGGAAAACTGTTTTTTGGCTTTTAAGAATTCTTCCGCCTCTAGGGACGTGCAACGCTCATCAATGTATTCGAGGGGTAAATCTAAGGCGATCGCTACTTTTTGGGCGTATTTTTGCACCTGTTTGGACTGAAATCCCAACTCTCCCGCCATGGTATAGGGCAGTCCCGCCACCAAAATCTTAATATTTCTTTCCTTGACAATCGCCTCAAACTGTGCTACGTCAGCAACAAAGGAAGAACGGATAATCGTGGTCAAACCGGTGGCGATTAAACCTGTGCCGTCACAGCCTGCCACTCCTACCCGTTTTTTGCCGATATCTAAGCCCAAGGCGGCGACCCTTTCCATCACACTGGATGCCCCTGATCCGGGGGTTCCGAGGGGGGTTTAACTGGGGGAAGTTCCCCCGGACTGTCGAGGGAGTCTAGGGGGGGATTATTGGGCCATTTTAACCAAGACATCCGACTAGGGATCGGAGTTCGCGGCACCGGTTGTAAACCCTGCAGCATTTCTGCCAGGGCGGAATTTTCCGGCTTAGTTTCGCGGATTTTGTGCCATACCGAGCGCGACATCATCAGGGTGTGGGAACTGCGGATTGCTCCCAATTGTTCCAGATATTCCCGTCTTTCGTGCTGATAATCAGCCGATATCAACTCTAGCGATCGAGGGGGATACTTGCGCGTGATCTGGGCCATCTGGATCAATAACTTAGGATAGAGCCAAGTGTAGGCGGGATGGACAATTAATTTCGCTTGATGGGGTCGCTCATCCCGATTAGATAGAATTAATTCAAAATAACCGATCGCCGCTTTTCGTTGTGGTTCAAAAACGTAACCGCGACTAATTTGCGGACCGCCGCACCAACTTTGACAGCGACCGAACAAACTATCAACTAAACTGATTTTAAAATCCTGGATATGGCGATCAAATACCTGACGCAATAACGGTGGCATAGACACACAATCTAACTGATAAAGTAATTGAGCGTCAGCATTGCTCACGGGCAGTAAATTCGGTAAATCTGCCTCTTGTTTGCTCAATTCCTGTAATAATTGCGGCGGTAAAGACCAATAGGTTAATTCTGCCAAAGGCTGAAAACCGTGTTGCCGAAAAAGTGCCAAACTGTCCTTTTGATTGATATTAACCTCTAACACCCAGGTGCGTGCTTCCCAAACCGTTTCTAGACAATAACGCAGTAATTGCGCCCCGATGCCCTTGGGTTCGCCTAAAGACTCCCCCGGATGCACCCGCACCTGTTCCACCCGCCAAGTGCTGCGACTACTATTAAAAGGGGTGACTTGGATTGCGCCGCGAATTTTTCCCTCTTCTCCCCGATTGGCCAGGGACTCGGCCACATAGACGTGAAAACGGTGTTGGAGAGGATTGGGAAAAAAACTGAGAATTTTAAACAACCCAAACCAAGGCCGCACCTGCTGCACCTGAGTGCGAAAATTTTGGGCGCGACGATCAATATCCTCATCGAAGTCATCCAAGGTTAAAGCTTCAATGTCTTCTAAATCCCGATATTGTACGGGACGGATTGGGCGATCGCTAAAATCGTCCCCTTGGGGAACAGGAGAAGTGGTCATGGCTCTGGGGTAAATATCGTCTATGCACCTATCTTACCGAAAAATTGGGTTGAAAGCAGCAATTCTCAGTTTTAGACACAGCAAGCCTTTTAGGGATTTAAAGAACATTTTAAAGGGGAATTTTTGGGGCAACTTTGAGTGTACTATCACGTGAAAAGCCTGAAGACTTGTATAGTCATTTCAAATAAGTGTGAGACGAGGGAAAAATAAGGTAAAATAAAGAGAAACGAGCAATCCATACAGAAAAATGTCTTATAGCCTAGACTTGAGAAAAAAAGTGATCGATTAT
>SFBI01000085.1 GCA_007095845.1 Microcystis aeruginosa Ma_MB_S_20031200_S102 | reverse complement strand
AGTCGGAGAGGCCGCCTTTAGCGGGAATCCGATAGAGAGGTTCGTAGTTAACCCAGTACGGGTCAAAGCGTACAAAGCTAATTCTAGATGCAATATTTGCGGACAGAATTAGTAACTATGGGTAGTTTTATTAACGAGATACTACCCTTTGTCGTTTGGAAACGGGGAAAATATGATCTTAAGGTCGATAAACGAGAATCCCCCCCTACACCGCGCGAGCGGTTAGCGGGGGAGAGTCAATTCCGACAACCAACTCAAAATTAATTGATTAACTTTTTTGGGATGTTCATCGTGGGGACAGTGACCAGCTTTAGCGATCGGGTAAAATTGGGTATTATTTCCCATTTTAGCTCTTTCTTGGTAAATTACCGAACCGGCGATCGGTGTCCAAGGGTCATCCTCTCCCCAGAGTACCAATAAAGGGCGATCGATTTGCGGCAATAATTCCTGGGGAGATGGTCCAGGGGGTGCTGTCAACACCGATGCAAACACTCTCCACGCACCCGCGTCACAGGAAGGTTGATAGAGAATTTCGACTAATTCCTCGGTAATCGCGGTATGGTCGCGATAAACCTGTTTTAAGGTGTTACGGATGCGATTTTTCTGTCTTACCTGTTCAAAAATAAACTTTCCTGTTACGGGAGAACTAACTAAACCGGTAAAGGCAGCCATGATTAAACGCAAGGGGAAATTTAATTCTTCGGGACGATGGTTCAATCCTCCAGCACAGTTAATAATTACTCCTCCAGCAGTGATTTCAGGAGATTCTGCCATCAGCATTAAGGTAATCAGTCCCCCGATGGAATTACCGATAAATACGGTCGGTTTTGCGATTTTTTCTTGCCAAAAGTCTTGTATTTGCCGCTGCCAAAGGTTGAGACCATAATCTAAAGCGGGCTTATCCGCACCCCCAAATCCCAAGAGATCTAGGGCATAGACTTGATAGCCATTTTCCGCTAAAACGGGGATATTTTTGCGCCAATGACCGATAGATGCACCAAAACCGTGAATTAATACTAGGGGTTGTCCTTCTCCCCGCACGGTGTAGGGGATGGTGTGACCTTGCCATGTCCAAGACAATTGTTCTAAGCTAGTCCCAGTGATCGGAGATTGTAGTACCATTGTATGAAGTTTTATTAAGTGATAGATAAATTATAGTAAAAATCAGCCGAGAATTTATGCCACAACGCCAGACTTTTACCGAGAACTCGATGGAAATTTCCTATTTGCAATGGAGCGATCGAGGTATGCCTCTATTATTATTGCACGGCATGGCGGATCATGCTTTGGTTTGGTCAAGTTTGGGTGATTATTTAAGCTCAAATTATCAAGTTATTGCGCCAGATTTGCGAGGACATGGGGAAAGCGGTAAACCGCCAACTGGTTATCACTTTCAGGATTATATCGGCGATTTAAGGGCTTTAATTAATCATTTAGGTTGGACAAAAGCAGCTATTTTAGGTCATTCTTGGAGTGCTAAAATAGCTGCAATTTGGGCAACTGAACAGCCAGAAGTATTTAAGAGTCTAATTTTAGTTGATCCCTTTTTTATCGATAAAATGCCTAGTTGGATTAGGATAACTTTTCCAATTCTCTATCAAGTTTTGCCCTTTTTAAAGATTACTCGCTCCTTTGATAGTTATCAGGACATAGAAGCGATCGCTCGTCAATTAAAACAATATAAAGGTTGGTCAAATCTACAGCAAGAGGTGTTTAAAAATGCCATCAAACAAAAAGTTGATGGCAGTTGGAGTAGTAAATTCAATTTATCGGCACGCGAGGAAATTTTTGAGGATGTAATGGGGTTTGCTGGATTAACTAAAACTTTAGATATTCCCAGCTTATTAATCCTCCCCCAACAGGGATTAAATCGCACTGCTTGGCAAATTCAATCCTATAAAAAGTATTTAACCTCTCTAGAGATTAAAAAGATACCGGGTAATCATTGGGCATTTTTAGGCGAACCTGAAACTTTTAATCAAGTGGTGGCTGAGTTTTTATCTCTTCAGGAAAATGACAATATTTAATACTGAATGATACTTTTATTCAGCCAACCCTATTTAACACTTGATAAATATCCTCTAATTTCTTAAGCCATAATTAAAACTTAATAGCTTTAACCATAGACGAGGATTGTCTTTTTCTAGCCAGATTTGGGAGTTTTTTAACCATTGGGGAAACCAACCAGCAAAAAGCAGATTTTTGACTCCATCAAGGCTAAAATCGAGATAGGAACCCAACCAGCGAATTAAATCCTGACTACCGGCCATTTCTGCTATCCATAACAGTAAAGTGGGGTTTTTTCTGGCCGCTTTAATTGCTAAACGGCTAAAGGTCAACCAATCGGTTTTATCCTTAATAAAGGTTTCGGAAACCTCCGGCGGTTCGTCGGCCAATAAACCGAAAAATGTGTTTAACATGGCGTTAATTCTTTGGGGGGGTAAAGTTTTTCCCGTGGGAACCATCATTCCTTTAGAAAATAACCAAGTTACCGCCACATTACTTTGATAAGCTCGCACATTTTCTAAGTCTTTAGCTGTTAGTAAATCGTGTTTTAATGCCGTATCCAAAAGATGGGTTAAGCGCTCTAAATTACGCACCAAAGAACCGAAACCAGTAAAAATTAAGGGTGATTGCAGGGAGGCGGCATCACCGATGGCTAAAATGCGATTAAAGGAGACAATTCGGTCTTTTTTTCCTGCGCTAAAATGCCCTGGGATATAACCAAAGGTGGGTTTTTTCCAAGTTAGTTTTTCTGGATCACACTGTCGATATTCGGGCAGAATAGTAAAGAAATCTTCGTACATTTCTAACAGAGAACCGGGGTTATCGGGATGGACTTGATGATAGTGAAATAGATAAAAGGTTAATTCTTTTCCTTCCCCCGGAAATAATTCCCAAATTAATTGCCTACCTCTAGAAATATCGCCATGGGAATTTAAGACATCGCCATAGTGAGAATCCCACACCACCGGATCGAATCCTTCTATTACTGCTCCCACCGTCGGACAGACACTATCAAAGGCACGCACTCCGTTTAATTGCCAAGCAATGGGGGAAGCAGAACCCATAGCATCAATCAATAAACGACCTTTTATTTGTTGAATTTCTCCACCATGATTAAGGGTGACAGTAACACTATTAGCGGTAATATCAGCCTTAATAAATTCGGTTTGATCGAGAATTTTACCACCATTATCCTGTATTTTTTTACCGCAGGATTGCAGCAATTGATCGGAATTAATGGCGATATTTAAAACCGTGGGAGTATGGAGAATCTCCGCCTTCAGATGGGGGGGATTATTGCCATCAAAAAACTTATTAAAGCCATCGATGTATTCTTGGAAGATTAATTCCTCGAATTCTTCGTCCGTAAATAGGCCTAAATTAATTAAACTTTGAAACTCCGAGCGAGAGATATTCCATTCCCGATTCATCCGTCCGAAAGGCAGTCTTTCTACTAAGAGGACTCGATAACCTAATTTGGCCATCTGTGCCGCATGAATTGCCCCCAAGGCACCACCAATATAAATTAAGTCGTAGGTGATGGGATGATTATTTTCCTCGCTGCTAGAGAAAATTACTGGCTGCGGTTGTTGGGGATTTTTGGCACTGTCGCGCCAACGTTTTTCCCACCAGTACAAGCGTTCTAAGTCCGCCTCTCCTTGGGGCATTTTGCGGAAGTAGTGAACCGTTAGGGGATAGTCCGCTTCTAAAGCTGTAAAAATTGAGTGATTTTTTTGATCGATATTTGGTATCGTGTTATACTGCGGCGGAAAACGCTTTTGTAAAGCTCGATCGAGCTGCCGAGTCAGGGATATTTCTTGATCATGCGATCGCGCACCCCAGCGGAAAACTTTTAAATAAGTAGTCCGTTGCAGCGTCCAGACAAAAATCGACAATTCGATCGCCTCCGATAAGCGCAATCTCACCCCGTTAGGTGTATTTGTCTTAACACCGTTTGCGGGTTGCCAATCGGATTGTAACCACTGACAAACGGCGATCGAGTCAGGAGTCGGAATTTCTCTGTAAAGTATTTCTTTCATCTTGATTTAGTTGTTAAACCCAAAAATCGTCTGATTACGCTAGACTACACAAAAAGTTTTCTGAAAAAAGTTTAAAAAACTTTACATACCCAGATTAATACACAGCCTACCCCCTCTGATTATGAATTATCCCATCCCGACCACCCCCGAAGAAATTGCCGCCCTCCGACAGCGTCCCGTCGATGAAGAGATGATCGCTGCCGTGATTGCGGGGATTATTAGAATGGCCCGCGCTCAGGGTCAATCTCTCGATGATCTGACTGAAGAAATTCTCGCAGAAGACCCGATTTTAGATCAAGTGCAACGACGTTGGTTAAGTCAGCTTTTGACTAATGCTTGGCAAAATTTAGCTGGATGGGTGTAATTGAGCGATGGAATGGCTAACAATCACTCTCGCTAGTGTTTTGACCCTGTTAACTCCCGCAGGGGCAATTATTGATACGGTTTTAGCCCATACCCTTCGCTCCCAAGTCCAAAAAGTGGAACAATTAGCCGTGAGAGTCGATAATACTCCCAATTATCAGGCTCTGCAAGGCAAAATCGATCGAGTTCGCATTTCTGCACGGGGAATTTATCCCCTTGCTGGTGTTCGCATTGAGAAGATCGAGCTAGAAACTGAGCCAATTAGCCTCGATTTGCGGCGATTACAGCAAAAAAACAGCAGTTTAGCCGCCGCACTGCGCCGACCGGCTGCGGGAGCTTTGCATCTTGTCCTCACGGAAACTAATGTTAATCAAGCTTTACAATCGGCAGCGGTCAAAGAACAAATTCAGACCCTGATTAATAATCTGATTCCCTCTAGGGAAGAATTTGGCAGCACAAAATATCAACTTAGTCAAGCAAATTTTAACTTTCTTAATAATAATCGCGTCACCCTCAGCCTGCAGCTAGAGACACAACGGCCAGACGAACCGGCAGCCAGCCTTGATCTTAGCCTAGAAGTGGGATTTAAGCTAGTGCAGGGGCGAAAAATCGAGCTTATTGACCCCACAGCCACTCTTAATGGTCGTCGCATCTCCTCGCGCCTTCTCAAGGGGTTTGCCGAGGGTATATCCACCCAGTTAGATTTAAAAAACTTCGAGAAACAAGGAATTATCGCCCGCCTTCTCCAATTGCAGATCGACGATGATAAGCTGAGTATAGCCGCCTTTGGCAGAATTGAACCTCGATCGGGGAACCCCAATTAAATTTAACGGTCAGAAAACAGGAGATATTTCAGTGATCAGTGATCAGTAATCAGTAATCAGTGAAAAGAAAACTGCTATTTAATACTACTCACTTAAAACTCAAATCTGATAACTGATAACTGATAACTGGTAACTGATAACTGGTAACTGGTAACTGGTAACTGATAACTGATAACTGATAACTGATAACTGGTAACTGATAACTGGTAACTGATAACTGATAACTGATAACTGATAACTGAATTATGCCTAGTTCTCGCTCTAGTGATAAAATCTCTTTACCCTGGATAATTAGTATCGGCATCGCTTTATTTACTGCTGGTGGGGCCACTGCTTGGTTTGCCGTCCATCACCTATCTTCCCCCCAGAAAACCGGGGAAACCCCGATTGAATCTCCTACTCCGGCGCCGATAAGTCAATCACCAATTGTGGAACCAGTTTCTCCGAATCCGGTGAAGACAAGTCCGACAGCAACTCCTGCGGCTATTCCTGTTAGGGAAACTCGACAGGTTTATTGGTTAAAAGTGACTGATACGGGTAATCAATTAGTCACCCAAGAAATTACCGTTCAAAAAGCGAATAGCGACGACCGAGAGTTAACAGCAGTATTGAAGATTTTATTAGCCGGTCCAAGTAATCCTCAGGATATGACTACTATTCCCCCTGGGACTAAATTACTGGATTTAAAAGTAGATAAAACGGGAATTAAGATTAATCTCTCGCGCGAGTTTGGCAATGATGATGGTCCTGATATGTTGATCGGTCGTTTGGCACAAATCATCTATACTACTACTACCGAGGATCCCAATGCCAAAGTCTGGATTCAAGTGGAAGGAAAACCCCTAGAATTATTAGGAGAAGGCCACGGTATTGAAGTTGCCCAACCGATGACTCGTAAGTTTTTTGAGGATAATTATCAACTATAAGTTGTTCGCACATTTCAACTGTTGGTTGCGATAGCAAATTGAGGTTAACTAGGGGGATTACTGGGGGGATAGGGAAAAAAAATCGGATAGGGAATTTTAATTCCTTCTTGCTGATAGCGTCGGTGTAGGAGTTTAATAAATTCGTGTTTAATGGTGAGATGTTGAAAAAATTCTTCTTCTATCACCTTGAGATAAACTGTTAACACAATGCTATAGTAATCAAATTTACGATAGAGGATCAAGGGTTTATAGTTACCGAGGTGAGGTTGCAATAACTGGGCGATTTCTTGCATAACTTCTAGGGTAACTTTTTCGACTTTTTCTAAGTCACTATCGTAACTAATGCCCACTTCTACGGGAACCAGTAGGGAGTTATCCGGTAAACTATAGTTACGGAAACTAGAAGAAATGATCTGAGCATTGGGAATGACCAAAAGATTATTAGTAATTTCTTCGACTACGGTGCATCTTAAATCCACATCTCGCACATAACCAGCTTCTCCCGTTTTCAGTTCAATATAATCTCCCGGTCTAACTTTTTTAGAAGTGATAATATTAATTCCTGACATTAAATTAGCTAGGGTATTTTGGAGAGCTAAACCAAGGGAAACACCCCCAATACCAAAGGCAGTTAGCATGGGAGTGATCGAAATACCAATCGAGCTTAAAATCAGCAAAAAACCGCAGCTAAAAATCAGAACTTTGGCGAGAAATTCAAATAGGGAAGTTAGGGAAGAAATGCCATCATCTCCCGTGGTATAAAATCGTAATATTTCCACGGATAATTGAGCAATAGCCCAAGTAGCCGAAGCTAAAAAAGTCACTAGCAGCAATTTTTTGCTGAGGAGAATCAAGTAGGGAAAAAGGGGAAGATTGGGAAGAGAGAGGGCAATATTTAACCCCAAAAGTCCGAACCAAAGTATGCTTAATCCACGAAGGGAACGTAAAATCCCTTCCGAGAAACGCAGGTTTTTTTCTCTGGCAATCGATAAAAGTTGACTGACAACGCGCTTTTCTACGAACCATCCCAACAGCAGGAAACTGAGGACGATGGTGATGGGTAGAATAATATAGGGCCAATCTTCCAGTCTGGTTAATAGGTTCATTGCTAGAGGGTTAGAAAAAGATGCACTTTGCCTTATATTATTCCCCATTTCTCTATCTCTAGTAGCGGCGGTGGAATTTTGGGGCAAAAAGTTGCAAAATGTAAAGAGGAACTCATCTTTTCTTCGGCAGCTTTTGTGAATAGTCAGTTAGTTAAACCAAAATTCGGGCTTTATCGATTTTTAATGGTTATAATCGTGGTTTTATTGCTGATTAGCACCTTTTTAATCGCTTTTCATCTGGCTAAGATGTCGGATCCCTACATTAAAGAGGTTTTATCCCGACAAGGTAATGTCAGTCGCGGTTACGAAATCTTTCAGATTAACTGCGCTGCTTGTCATGGCCAGTTTGCTGATGGTATCGTCGGACCGAGTTTAGAGGACGTTTGCCATCGCAAATCGAGAATTAGTCTGATTGAACAGGTAATTAGCGGTAAAACCCCGCCAATGCCCAAATTTCAGCCTGATACTCAAGCTATGGCCGATTTATTGGTTTATTTAGAAAATCTTTCAAAAAAATGACTCTTGGCTGACGTTGATGATAAGCTAGGATGCGTTGAAGCTGGGTAGAGAGTGGGAAGTGGGGGAATGGGGGACGTGGGGATGTGGGGACGTGGGAAGTGGGGGAATTTCCACTAAAACCCTAACACCCCCCCCAAAAACGCAGACAGTGACCAACCCAAAACCCGACCCCTGACCGATTGATAAATTTTACTTATATAGAAAAATTTTGCTTCTATTTGGGTACGCTAGTAGAAACACTCAACGATAAATACTTATGTCTTGGCATTCCCAAGTTGAACCGGCGATTATTCAAGGAGATTTCTGGCAAGTTAGCCAATTTTATCAAGAATTAATAGAAAAAGACCCCTTAGAAATTAGCCATTATTGGCATTTAGGATTAGCTTATCTTTTAGAAGCTAGGGAAGAAGAAGCGCAAACCACATGGTTATTCGTCCTCAGTCAAGGGGATGAACAGGAAATTCTTGTTTGGATAGCAGATTTAGTCAATATTTTGGATGGGGAAGCGCGCAGACAACTAGATTTAGGCAATTTAGAAACCAGTTGGTTAATTCGAGGACATATTCGCGAGATTAGTCCCGATAATGTTGATAATTTACTGCGGTTTATTTTATTGGCAATTGATTTGAATTATTTAGAGAAAGAGCAGTTAGAAGCTTGGTTATTTATTGATGTGTTAAAAACAAATAATTGCCAAAATCTAGAGTTAAGTTTATTAGTAGAAGTTTTAGAAAAATTTCTCGATTCTCAGATACCAGAAACCGTCCCCTACTTGGAAGCAATCCTTCAATCTCACTGTCAGCGACAAACTTTCATCAAAGTAGTAGAAGCTAAAGTACTTCCTCTAGCCATGAATAATAAACCATTGGCTATTGATATTATTAATACTTGTTTAGCAATAGAACCAGAGCAAATTTATCTATTAGCTGAACTTTATAAATGTTATTTTGATAATCGAGATTTTGCTGCTGCTATCCAAGTAGCTAATCAATTAAAAACAAGTTGTCAAGATTTGCCTTCTCAAGCTGTCGCTGATTATATTGCTCTTTATGTAAAATTATTTAGTGGTAATTGGATTGATATTCAGATAGACATTGAAGAATATGCAGAATCTTTGCAAACAAGTATCGCTAATCGAGAATGTCCAAGGTTATTGAATAAACCATACCTAACAGTTTTATCCCCTCTAGCTTACCTAGAAGATAACCCGATAAAAAACCGTTATATTAGTAATTTTGTTAGTCAACTTTTTCAGGAATATATTCGTAATAATTCTAACTGTCATTTTTCGCAAAAATCTACTATTAAAGATGCCAATAAAGTTCTTAAAATTGGCTATATTGCCCATACTTTATATAATCATTCTATCGGATTGATCTCTAGATGGTTAATGAAGTATCATGACTATAACCAGTTTCATGTATCTTTATATCTAGTATCTCAAAAAGAAGACCTGATCACTGAAAATAGTTTTAGAAATCAGGTAAATGCCTGCTATAATTTACCTGTTAACCCAGTGCTAATTGCTGAAAAAATTAATCAAGATAACATTGATATTTTGGTAGATTTAGACAGCATCACTAATAATACTACCTGTCAAGTCATGGCACTAAAACCCGCACCAATACAAGTGACTTGGTTAGGTTTTGATGCTTCGGGAATTCCAGCAATTGATTACTATCTTGCTGATAATTACGTTTTACCAGCAGATGCACAGGAATACTACCGAGAAAAAATTTGGCGCTTACCTAATTCCTATATTTCTGTGGATGGTGTCGAGGTTGCTTATCCTTCTCTCCGAAGGGATGATTTAGGGATTCCAGAGGATGCGATTAATTACTTAACCGTACAAACGGGGGTAAAACGTAACCCTGAAACTATTCGACTTCAGCTACAAATTTTAAAAGCAGTTCCTAATAGTTATTTGAGTATTCAGGGGTTAAGTGATGCTAAATCAGTAGAAAAATTATTTTTCAAAGTTGCTGAGGAAGAAGGAGTTAATTATGAGAGATTAAAAATGTTTCCTCTCTATCCCACAGGAATTTATCGAGCAAATTTAAGGATAGCTGATGTGGTTTTAGATACCTATCCTTTCACGGGAGGAATGACAACTTTAGATGTGCTGTGGATGGGGATTCCTTTGGTGACAAAAGTTGGTCAACAATGGTCATCGAGAAATAGTTATACTTTAATGGTTAATGCGGGAATTAGTGAGGGTATTGCTTGGAGTGATGAGGAGTATATTGATTGGGGAATTAAGTTAGGTAAGGATGAACAGTTGAGACGCAAGGTTATCGCTAAATTAGATGAATCTAGAAAAACTTCACCGATTTGGAATGCACGTCAGTTTACTAAAAATGTGGAAAATGCCTATCGTCAAATGTGGCAAATCTATTGTGAAAGTTAATCAGGGAGAATTAAACCATGTCTTGGCAAAATGAAGTTACAACCGCTTTAGAAAACAATCAATACGATATTGTTAGTCAGTTTTACGAACAACTGATAGAAAGAGAAACCACAGAAATTAGTTATTATTGGTATTTAGGATTATCCTATCTTTTGCAAGAAAGAGAAGAAGAAGCACAAGCTACTTGGTTATTTGTCTTCACTCAAGGAGATGAACAAGAAACCGAGTCATGGCTGCTAGAATTAAGCAATATTTTAACTACCGAAGCTAACCGACAATTAGAGTTAGAAAATCTAGAAGTTAGTTGGTTAATTCGTAAACATCTACAGGAAATTAATCCCAGTTATCTGGATAATTTACTGCATTTAACTCTCGTTGAAATCAAATTAAATAGATTTGATCCTCAACAACTGCAAGAATGGCAAATACTAGAGTTAATTACCCAGGGTTCAGTTAACTCTCAATTATTGGAACGGGTAGTAATTGCCGTTATACCTTACGCTCATGAATATACTATAGAATTAGTCCGGTTAAGTTTACCCTATCTTGGCAATTCTCCAGAACTACTTAATCACGTCATCACCGTTACCCGATACTTTGCTTTTGAGAAATATCAACCTATTTATTCCGTTGACTTAGCGGAAGCTTTTCTTCCCCTTTATCCCGGAAATTTGTACTTAATAGCTAATTTATTTTGGTTTTATGTCTCTGTCCCTAACTACCCAAGAGGGATACATCTTATCAAAGAATTCAAAGATAAAAGCCAAACAATTGATTTAGAAATGTTTAGTCAATCTCTTCTCTTTAGTGGTTCTTTACGAGCCTCAAAATGGAATGAAATCCCTAGTATTTGTCAAGAGTATAAACACTTAATTAAAGAATTTCTAGAAAAAAAGCCTCAAGATATACATCCCTTAGTTAGAGAAGCTTTACTAACAGTTATGAATCCAATTTCTTACTATGAAGATAACCCAAAAGAGAATCGACCGCTTTTAAATCAGATTGGCAGTTTTTTTCAAGAAACCTACAGAGAAATGCTAGGTTTTCAGGAAGAAAAATTTGACAAACTCAAACAATGCAATCCCAATAAAAAACTGAAAATTGGTTACATTGCCCAAACATTAAAACGTCATCCCGTCGGTTTATTGAGTCGTTGGACTATTAATTATCACAATCGTGAACAGTTTGATATTCACCTTTATATGGTAAGTCAATCCGTGGATGAAATAACGAAACAATGGTTTTCTAATCCCCTAAATAAAATCTATCATGCTACTGCTGATTCCCTGGCAACTTACCGCAAAATTAAAGAAGATAATATCGATATCCTTGTGGACTTAGATAGTGGTACTGGACCAATGGTTGTCCAAGTTATTGCCCTTAAACCTGCTCCTATTCAAGTTAACTGGTTAGGTTTTGATGGTTCCGGTTTACCCGCAGTGGATTATCTTTTAGCGGATCCTTATGTATTGCCAGAAAATGCCCAAGAATATTATCAAGAAAAAATCTGGTGCTTACCAGATGCTTTTGTCGCTGTGGATGGTTTTGAAATAGACATTCCTACCCTGCGAAGAGAAGATTTAGATATTGATAACGATGCCATTATTTACCTAAGTTCTCAAACAGCAATTAAGCGTAATCCAGCGATGATTCGCTTACAAATGCAAATCATCAAATCCGTCCCCAATAGTTATTTCCTGATTCAAGGAGTTGCTGATGATAATTCCCTCTGGGATTTGCTCTGTCAAATTACCGCAGAAGTTGGGGTAGAAACTAATCGAATCAAGATGCTTCCTCTCTATCAGACGGAAACCTACAGGGCAAATTTAGCCATCGCTGATGTGGTTTTAGACACCTATCCCTTTAACGGTGGTACAACCACCCTAGAAACCCTCTGGATGGGAATTCCTCTCGTGGTTAAAGTCGGGCAACAATGGTCATCACGCAACGGTTATACTTTAATGATGAATGCGGGAATAACCGAGGGTATAGCTTGGAGTGATGAGGAATATGTGCAGTGGGGAATTAAGTTAGGATTAGATAAAAATTTGAGAGAAGAAATCCGATGGAAACTCCGAAAGTCCCGTCATACATCTCCCCTCTGGAATACCAAACAATTTACCAGAAATTTAGAAACTGCTTATTGGCAAATGTGGAATATTTATTGTCAATCTTAGCAGATAAAAACCATGCAATCGCAGCCAGACATACAAACCTAGTTAAACAATCAAAATTATTGACCAGTATTGCAGTTTACCAATTAACTGATAACAATTCTCCAGCAATTGAGGATTATTTTTATCTAGGATTTTTACAAAATAGAGAAGAAGACACACAAGCTACTCGGTCACTGCTGTGGAGTCAAGCAGCCAAATCGTCTGTTAGACTTCTGATAAGAACGAATCGCACCAGCACCTCATATCTTGATTGTCAAGACTTCGGCCGTAAGACTTCGGTTCAACGGTCTCCACCTGACATTGAGGGGCTGGCTGCGATAGGATAAAAAAGTGCTAGATAAAAACTCCTCTCCCTTCTGGTCCCTAGTTGCGGGTCACTGGTTCAAGCTCATCTGTGGAGCCAGTTACCAGGATTTACCCACGATTCGCAACCTCGCTTTGACCTATACTATTGCCGGGGCCGATTGTATTGATGTGGCCGCTGATCGAGCCGTGATCCTTGCGGCCCGCGAAGGTATCGAAACCGCCGAAAAAATCGCCAGATTCCCCCCCAATCGACGACCTTGGTTAATGGTCAGTCTCAATGACGGTGAAGACCCCCACTTTCGCAAAGCTGTCTTTAACCCACAACTCTGTCCCGTCGATTGTCCCCGTCCCTGCCAAAAAATCTGTCCCGCTTATGCTATCGATGGGGGGGGAGTGATTGAACAGCGCTGTTATGGTTGCGGTCGTTGCCTACCCGTTTGTCCCGAGCAAATAATCGAGACAAAATCCCGTGTCTGTCAACCAGAAGAAATTATCCCCTTAATTGTCGAAATGGGAGTCGATGCGATCGAAATTCATACCCAAGTCGGCCATAGGGACGAATTTGCTCGACTCTGGCCAGCGATCGCACCTTTAACTAAAAACCTAAAAATCCTGGCCATAAGTTGCCAAGATCATGAATATATCATTGATTACCTCCACCAGCTGCAAGAAACTATTTCACCCCTAAGCTGTCCTCTGATTTGGCAGACTGACGGCCGACCGATGAGCGGCGATATCGGCAAAGGAACCACCCACCCGGCCATCAATATGGCCAAAAAAGTCCTCTCCGACAATCTAGCCGGATTTGTCCAGTTAGCTGGGGGAACCAATGACCATACCGTGACCAAATTACAGCAACTGGGACTGAGAGAAAAAATCGCTGGTATTGCATCTGGAAGTTACGCCCGTTCATTGATTTTGCCAATTTTAGAGCATTTAGACCAGCCTAACCTTGAAAATGACCCCCAAGCCTACCAAGAAGCCCTTAAAGCCGCCTCTATGGTGGTTGCCCAATTAAAAGCCTAACCTTGGTCAAAAAACTATAATATTTTCTTAATTGACAACTAACCCATAAATGTGTCATGCCCCAAGAAAATCTTGGACATAAAAACAGCCAATTATCGCCCAAACCTTTTAATATATAATGCCAGAAACCCTACCCTCTTCTCGGATGCCAGTTACCGACGATTTAAACAAACTCTTGGCAATTCTACCAGCGCGGATTCGCGGCAAAATCGAGGAACAGCCGCGGCAGCATCAACTGATCGAAGTGGTTATGGATTTGGGACGCATACCAGAAGCGCGTTTTCCCGATGGGGCGATCGATCTGGGGGACGAACCGATCTCAAAAGAAGAAATCCAGTATTCGATCGCCAGGGTGGGCAGTTTTAGCGGCGATAATCGCGCCGGGATTGAACGCACCCTACACCGCATCAGTGCCATTCGCAATCGAGAAGGGGAAATTATCGGTTTAACCTGTCGTATCGGTCGGGCCGTTTTCGGTACAATCACCCTGATTAACGACCTGGTGGAAACAGGGAAATCCCTACTGCTGCTCGGTCGTCCGGGGGTAGGAAAAACCACGGCCTTGCGAGAAATAGCCCGAGTTTTAGCCGACGATCTTAACAAACGGGTAGTAATTATCGACACTTCCAACGAAATCGCCGGAGATGGAGATATTCCCCATCCGGCCATCGGTCGCGCTCGTCGGATGCAGGTGTCCCGTCCGGAATTACAGCATCAGGTCATGATCGAAGCAGTGGAAAACCATATGCCAGAGGTAATCGTGATTGATGAGATCGGTACGGAATTAGAAGCTCTCGCCGCTCGCACGATCGCCGAACGCGGGGTGCAGTTAGTGGGAACTGCCCACGGCAATCAATTGGAAAATTTAATTAAAAACCCGACCTTATCGGATTTAGTTGGGGGAATTCAGGCAGTAACTCTCGGAGACGAAGAAGCGCGCCGCCGGGGTTCTCAGAAGACCGTTTTAGAACGCAAAGCACCCCCCACCTTTGAGATTGCCATCGAAATGTTGGAACGTCAGCGCTGGGTCATTCACGAAGACGTATCCACCACGATCGACCAACTGCTGCGGGGACGCGAAGCAATTGCCCAAATCCGTTGGGTAGATGAGGAGGGAAAAGTACAGGTCACTCAGGAAGAACCAAAACCAGAAAACCTCACCCCTTTGCGTCGCAATTATCTCCCAGAAATGGATAAACCCAAGGGATGGCGTGCCGATGGCCAGATGACTCCCGTGGCCCGTTTCAGTGCGAGTCCACTCAACCGAGAAAACGATTTCGATCGCCTCCTCGAACAATCCTGGCTGCAGGAAGAACCGGAAACGGAAAAACTCCGCGTCCCCGGTCCCAATGGCGAAGATTGGCCAGTTTATATCTATCCCTACGGAGTCAGTCGCGCCCCGATTGAACAGGTAGTACAGGCCCTAGATTTGCCGATCGTTTTGACCAAAGATTTACAGGAGGCCGACGCGGTGCTGGCCCTGCGTTCCCACGTTAAAAATCAGTCAAAATTGCGGCAAATTGCCAAAGTAAGACAAATTCCCATCCACGGCATCAAATCCAATACCTTGCCCCAAATTTCTCGGGGTTTAAAGCGGATTTTGGGCATTGATGACCCGATGAATCAGGAAGGTGCAGATCTGCGTTTATTTGCCCGCAGCGGCAGCGATGACGAGATCGAAGCTTTGGAGGAGGCCCGGTTAGCGGTGGAACAAATCGTTATTCCCACCGGCCAACCGGTGGAGTTACTGCCGCGCTCGGCGAAAGTGCGAAAAATGCAACACGAATTAGTGGAACATTACCGTCTCCAATCCGATAGCTTCGGAGAGGAACCTAATCGCCGTATTCGTATCTATCCAGCTTAGGAGTCAGGAATTTGCAGCGACGCACGCTCATCATTATGGGTACAGGGGCGGCGATTGGTACGGCGGCCGCCCTGATGATCCGTCGTCCCGAATCGGCGGCGGAATTGCGGGCTAAAATGCCCCTAGCTGAAAGAATTAAGCTCTGTCTCGATCTGGCTAAGATGAAACTAGCCACCACGATCGATTATCTCGATAGTTATGCCCGTCGGGGCATTCTTTATCCCTATCTTACCCATCCAGAGCCATCGGGTTTTAACTTCTTAAATTGGCTACGGAGGGGGAATAGTCCCACCCCCGGCACTTGGAAGTTAGCAAAGGCCGATTTTTGGGCGGCAGGGGCTTTTCCTGCTCTATTATGGAAAATTGCTGACTTAGAATCAGACCATATTGATGCAGGATTTTGGGCAGCTGCGGCGAAAAAATGGAGCGATCCCTTAAAAGAAGCGAGTTTGAAGAACAAAGATGTCGCTCTCAATAACGTACTGGTGTTTGCTCCTTGGTTTCAGTCGGGACAGGGGCAGGAAAAACAGGCAGCCTTAGAGATAACTTTACAGGGAGCCAGACAACTAGCGCAACCTTTTCAGGATGGTCAAGGGAGTTATCACACCGATATCGGGACTTTTGGCTGGTTACGCAAGGCCGATCGCACCGATCAGCAAGAACATTGGCACGTTTTTATGGATCATACGATCAATATAGAACAACTGCTCTGGCCAAGTCTCCACAATCCTGACCCCAAGGAAGCAAAAGATTGGCAAGAAAAAGCCCTTTCCCACATCCGCACCATTAGCCGCACTTTTGGGGCTAACCGTCGCCCAGGTAAAACGGGAACTTGGCAAAGAGGGTATTTTGATCAAAATGTCAACTCTCCCACCTATAAAAATTTCTTATTTAATGAGGGAAAACAGGGCTGGCGCGATGATAGCACTTGGTCCCGGGGTCAAGCTTGGTTTATTTATGCTGCCACGACAGCCTATATTTACACCAGCGATCCAGAAATGTTAACCATTGCCAAGGATGCCATTAATTATTATCTGGAAAATTTGCCCGATCGCTGGCCCGGTGAGCAAAGACGCGCCGGAGATTTTATCCCCCCCTGGGATTTTGATTATGCCTGGCAAAAAAATGCCGCTACGGAAAAGGATTCTTCGGCAGCAGCGATCGCCGTGGCGGGGATGATTCGCTTATTAAAAGCTTTACCTAGCAGTGATCCTAGTTATGGAACCTATCGAGAGGCGATCGATAATACTCTCTTAAATTTGACTTCTTTTCAGTATTTTCCCGATGAAACTGCCCCAGAGATGAGTCTATTGCGTCATGGTTGTTATCATCATCCGGCTGCTATTCGACCCAGCCAAATCTATGATACGGGTTTAATTTGGGGAGACTTCTTTTTTATCAATGCTTTGGCTGAATACCAAAATTTACGGCTCTTCTAGGTTCTGTGTGATAAGTTTAACTTACAATATGATCGATCTTTGTGTCCTCTGTGTCTCTGTGGTTCCTTCCACTCCCTCGCCAGCGAGACTGTATCTTAGAATACATTTTACCCACCAAATCCAAGAGAGCCAATTTACCCGATACTTAACTGACTAAGTAGTCGTGCAAAATTAATTTCCTAGTCAAGACTCCGAGACTATTTTTATTTATTCTCCCTACACCCCACACCCTACACCCCACACCCCCAAAAAACTTTTTGCCGCAAACCCTACTTAATTCTTGTGGCAAACTATTAACTGTTACCGTTAAATGGGAAAAGACTGTGGATATTCGCTTAATCGTTGTCGATGTGGATGGAACGATCGCCGGGGATAACAATCAGGTTGATCCGGCCGTGGTGCAAGCTGTCTCAGCCGTCCAAAAAAAGGGAATTCCCGTCGCTATTGGCACTGGTAGGATGTATCGCTCGGCTTTACGCTTTCATCAACGTCTTAAATCCACTTTACCTATAATTGCTTACAACGGCGCTTGGATTCAAGATCCTGTTTCCCAAGTTCACCATCGACATACTCCCATTTCTCCCGACTTGGCGATCGATCTTTTAGATTATCTCGAACAACCCCAATGGAAGGAGAAAATCTCCCTTAATTTTTATATGGACGATGTGCTTTATGTGCGGCAATTAAATGCGGAAACGGAATTCTATCGCCAGCGATCGGGTATTATTGCCGAAGCAGTGGGAGATTTACGCAAAGTGGCTCACAAAACCACCAAAATCCTGGCCATGGGGGAAGATAAGCAATTTATCGCCGAGATTTGGCAGCATTTACAGCAACGCTATCAAAATCAAGATTTATACTTTACCCAATCGAGTCCGACTTTTTTTGAAGTTACCCACGTTGAGGCTACCAAGGGAAGCGCCACCCAATTTTTGGCCGAAGATATCCTAGGATTACAACCGCAAAACGTCATGACGATCGGTGATAATTTTAATGATGTTTCTATGCTCACCTATGCGGGTGTCGGTGTTGCCATGGGTAATGCGCCCCAAGCCGTTAAGGATCAAGCCGATTGGGTTGCCCCCAGTGTAAACTTAAATGGGGTGGCCGCTGCCTTGGAAAAGTTTGTTTTAATTTGAGGAATGGGGGAAGTGGGGAAGTGGGGAAATGGGGAAGTGGGGAATTTTAACTAAAACCCTAACACCCTACAATCCTACAGCCCTAAAACCCTAACACCCTAACACCAATTCGCTTTTTATCGAGAAAATTATGACTATTAATACGCAAACTGTTACGATTTCTAACAAAGATATTGACATAGACGCTTATTTAGCCATTCCCGATCGAGTGGGAATTTATCCAGCAATTATCGTGATTCAGGAAATATTCGGCGTAAACGACCATATTCGCGATGTTACCCGCAGAATTGCCCAAGAAGGCTATATAGCGATCGCTCCTGCCATTTATCAGCGATTTGCTCCCGGTTTTGAAACGGGGTACAGTATGGCAGATATCGAAATCGGTCGTCAGTACAAAGAACAAACCAAAGCAGCTGAATTACTCAGCGATATCCAGGCTACCATCGATTATCTTTATAGTTTGCCACAGGTGCAAAAAACCGGTGTCGGCACGATCGGTTTTTGTTTTGGTGGTCATGTGGTTTATCTTGTCTCCACTCTAGAGGATATCAAAGTTAGTGCCTCTTTTTACGGTGCAGGAATCACCACGGGAACCCCCGGGGGTGGTCAAGCGACAGTGAAGGTGACTCCCCAAATCAAGGGGACAATCTACGCATTTTTTGGGGTGTTGGATACCAGTATTCCTCAAAAGCAAGTGGATGAGATAGAAAACGCATTAACCCGTTATCAAATTCCTCATCGAGTTTTCCGCTATGAAAATGCCGACCATGGCTTTTTCTGCGACCAAAGAGCTAGTTATAATGCTAAGGCGGCCAAATCTGCCTGGGATCGTGTGCTAGAGTTATTTAGCCTTCTTAAATCTTAATGGTCTGACTCCTCAAGCTTCAGCTTACACTGGAAGCAGATCGAAATTATACTTGTAACCATTATATCTATCATGACACCGAACCCAGCCTTTTCCATGGACGATTTTGCCAAAGCTCTTGATCAATACGATTATCAATTTGAAAAAGGGCAAATCGTGCGCGGGAGAGTCGATCAACACACCTCCGATGGAGCATACATCGATATTGGCGGCAAATCCTCCGCTTTTATTCCTTTAAGGGAAATTTCCCTGGAAAATGTTATTTCTATTGCTGAAGCTTTACCCATAGGTGCAGAATTCGATTTTCTGATTACCCGTGGACAGGATGCGGAAGGACAAGTTACCCTGTCTCTGCGGCAATTATTACTACAAAAAGCTTGGGAAAATGTCAGGGAAATCTCTGAAAGTGGCAAGTCGGTACAGCTGCGCGTCACGGGGGTGAATAAGGGTGGAGTGACGGGAGAAGTGGAAGGATTAAAAGGATTTATCCCTCGCTCCCATTTAATCGAAAAAAATGATTTAGATTCCCTGATCGGACAACTTTTAACCGCAACTTTTATCCAAATCGATCAAGAAAATAATAAATTAGTTTTATCTCAGCGAGAAATTGCTCGCGCTAACGCTATCAGTCAATTAGCTGTGGGTAAATTATTAAGTGGCACCGTGGTTAAATTACAACCCTACGGTGTCTTTGTCGATTGCGGTGGAGTGACGGGATTACTCCATGCTAAACAGGTGACGGGAGCCTCTTTTAATTCTCCCATGACTTTCTTTAAAGTTGGTCAAGCAATTCAAGTGGTAGTCGCAGAAATTGACGAATATAAAAACCGCATTTCCCTATCTACAAAAATCCTGGAAGCGCACCCCGGCGAAATTCTCGAAAACTTTGCAGAAGTCATGGAAACAGCAGCAGAAAGATTAAAACAAGCTCAGGGAAAAACAATGGACAGTTAAATCAGTTATCAGTTATCAGTTATCAGTTATCAGATGTGAGTTTTAAGTGGACAGTCTTAAGTAAGAAATTGCCGTTTTCTTTTCGCTGATTGCTGTTTTTTACTTTTTCCTTGATCAAGATGTTTCAAGAAAAGATGTTTCAAGATCGGATAGCAATTTTAGGGACTATGCACGGAAAAGAGCGGGTAATAGCGCCGATTTTAGCGAAAGAAATAGGTCTTAAGGTGATTGTAACTGATAATTTTAATACTGATCGCTTTGGCACTTTTACCCAGGATATTAAGCGCATCGGAACACAAATTGAAACCGCTCGCAGGAAAGCAAAAGAAGCGATCGAGCTTTCGGGATACGATATCGGAATTGCTAGTGAGGGTAGTTTTTATCCCTATCCCAACTTGCCATTAGTTTCCTGTAATCGTGAATTGATTTTATTACTCGATCGAGTCCATAATCTAGAAATAATTGGTCAAGCAATAGTCACGGAAACTAATCACGCTCACCAAACTGTAACTAATCTAGCAGCTGCTTTAGAATTTGCCGAAAAAATAGGCTTTCCTAGTCATGGTTTAGTGGTGATGTTTGATAAAAACTCTCTCGACTCCGAGCAGATTTTTAAGGGAATTACTGACCAGAAAAATTTCGTTAAAATTGTTGAAGATATTCTTGACAAAAACGGCAAAGTCCACCTAGAAACAGATATGCGCGCTATGCACAATCCCACGCGGATGAAAGCGATTGCAGCTGCGACAGCAAATCTGGTTCAGAAACTCAATCAATTATGTCCTAATTGTGGTTGTCCGGGGTTTGATATTATCGAAAGAAAAGCGGGTTTACCCTGTGGTTTATGTCACTTTCCCACCTCTTTAATTAAACTGGAACTATACGGTTGTCAAAGCTGTGATTATCGAGAGGAAAAACTCTTTCCCAACGGTGAAAAAACCGCCGATCCGATGTATTGTGAATATTGTAATCCCTAAAGATAGCTTTTCTATGGAAAGAATTTTAGAACCAGAAGTAATGGATGATCGGGAAGAAGCGATCGAATATGATGCCATGGACTTCACCAAAGTTAATACTAATTTCGCTAAAGAAGCCGTACAATTGGCCGGTATTAATGCTAGGGTATTAGATGTAGGAACTGGTACTGCTCGCATTCCGATTATGATCAGTCAACTGCGTCCCCAATGGCAAATTATCGCTATTGATCTGGCCGATTCTATGTTAGAAATTGGTCAAAAAAATATCCTGAATGCTAACTGTCAAGAACAAATCAAATTAGAAAAAATTGATGGAAAAAATCTTCCCTACCAATCCGAGCAATTTGATTTAGTTATTTCTAATAGTTTAATTCATCATCTCGAAAATCCTCTGTCTTTTTTACGGGAAATTAAGCGAGTTTTAAAACCAAATGGCGGCATCTTTTTAAGAGATTTATTCCGTCCCGATTCCGAGGAAATAATCCAGGAGATGGTGACGGAAATCGATCCCAATTTTTCTCCCCGACAAGCGCAACTATTTCAAGACTCGTTGCGAGCGGCTTTTACCCTAGCAGAAATTGCCGATTTAATCCAGCAATCGGGATTAAAAAATGTTAAAATTTATCAATCTTCCGAACGTCATTGGACAGCCATAAAAACAAGTAAAAACTAATCACTAAATCAGGAAAAATTGAGTTATGAAAGTCGGATTTCTTGGAACAGGATTAATGGGAACACCAATGATAGAAAGATTATTAAATCAGAAAATTTCTGTTATTGCCTATAATCGCACCTTAGAAAAATTAGCACCTTTACAGCAGTTAGGAGCCAAAACAGTTAACTTTCCTGAACAAGTTGTTCAAGAGGCAGATTGTCTGATTTTAATGTTAACTAATGCCGTCGCTATTCAAGAGGTTTTAGGACTAAATTCTGAGCAATCTAACTTCAATAATCGGACTATTATCCAGATGGGAACTATTGCTCCTTCTGAAAGTAAACAACTGCGAGATCAAATTGTTGCTAAAGGTGGAGAATATCTAGAAGCACCCGTGTTAGGAAGTATTCCCGAAGCTAAAAATGGCACTCTCTTAGTTATGGTGGGAGCAACAGAGAAACAGTTCCATCAATGGTCAAATTTATTAGCAAATTTTGGTCAAGAACCGATGTTAATTGGGGAAGTAGGAACCGCTGCGGCGTTAAAATTAGCTTTAAATCAATTAATTGCCTCTCTAACCAGTGCTTTTGCTGTGAGTTTAGCTTTTTTATCCCAGCAAGGAGTAGATATAGAAAAGTTCATGACTATCCTGCGTCAAAGTGCCTTATATGCGCCTACTTTTGACAAAAAATTAACCAGAATGTTAGAAAAAAATTATGCTAACCCGAACTTTCCCACTAAACATTTACTGAAAGATGTTAATCTTTTTTTAGAGGAATCGGAGAAATTAGATTTAACCACTTTTCCCCTAACAGGAGTACAGCAACTTCTGGAAAAAGCTTTAGAAATCGGATTAGCAGAGGAAGACTATTCAGCTTTATACGAAGCGCTGAAAAAATAATTAGGGGTTGCTTAATGTTACTGGAAGCTTTGATAGAAAACGTTTTTGGGACTTTTTTTGCCAAAAAAGAGGGCTCTTCTAGGTTGTGTGTGATAAGTTTAACTTACATTATGATTGATCGATCTTTGTGTCCTTTGTGTCTTTGTGGTTCGTTCCACTCCCTCTCTAGGAGGAATGTATCTTAAATCTTTTCAGGACTCGTAGCGTCGATAAAGCCGCTGCACCTTGTCATAAAAACGCTTGCGGACTTTTTCTGGGGAGATCAACAAGCAATCTTCCCCGTAGGGGAGAATCTCGCGGAAAAACCAGAAGCTACTCGTTACCTGTCGGGTAATCTGCCGGACGAAGGGATCGTTCGAGATCAATTCGTCGGCGATATCCATAGCGGTTTTGGTCTGGTACGATCGAGCTAATCCATCGAACAGGTGAAACTCGGCCGACACACTATCAAGCTGATTGCGCCACTTGGCCCTAGGGATCGGGGTAATTAAGGAATCGTTGGGGATTCGATCGATCCGTAAACTCCAATTATGGTGTAGTTCGGAAATATCTTGATTTCCCTCGGTTTCCTCGCACCAACAATCGAGATATAACCGATCCTCGTGACGATTGATAGCGGCATGGTAAAGATGAAATTCCCAGATTCGATCGCCGGCATCCTGATAGGATAACTGAAAGGGTTGTTGTCGGAGAATGCAGCGATCGAGTTCCAGTCGCCATGGTGGGGGAGGATTATCGAGGTGGCGTTCTAGCTCTTTCCGTAAGGGGTCTGACAGTTCGCTCCGTTCTAATAATAGTTTAGTTAGTTCTAGGGCGATGGGGATTTGTCCGGCATCAATGAGAGAATCGATCGCCTGTTGGAGCATCTGCAAGCGATCAGGCTTCCAGTCGTGATTAGGAGCGATTTTAAGCTTATTACGGGCAATTTCCTTGATTAACTTCGATATATTCGGTTTATCTCCCCATAATAGCCCAAATTCACTGGCAAGGATTTCTAGGGCCTGTTTTTCTTTTTCACTGACCGATAAAGTGATCGATTGTCCTATCCGGCTCATAGTTTATAAATATACGGACACTTTTTCTGTTAAGGTACTTTTCTATCCCTATTATCGTGGGTACTATGGAAGATAGCAAGGAGTTACGGACAGAAATTCATGGTAAATTATCAAGTAACGCTCAGGCCGGTCTATTCCTGTCCCGCGGACGAGATACCAGACGGGATCAAGGTTCCCCAAGGATGGCGGTTATCGTGGCATCAGGTGGAGACGTGGAAAGCACTAAATGATCCCGATGTCGATGTGATTTTCAATACGGCCATGACGGGAGACGGGAAAAGTCTAGCGGCCTACCTGCGAACTTTGCAAGGATATTTCCCGATTATGGGACTCTACCCCACCAACGAACTGGCGAGGGATCAGCGGGGTCAGATCGAGGCATATATTCAACGATTTCAACCAACGGATCAACCCCGGGTCAATCTTTTAACCGGGCCCGAGTTGGAATTGTACGCCGAACGGGATGGGAAAACGAAAGCGATCGCTCTAGAGACTCGATCAAAACAGTCGGAAATCCTCTTAACTAACCCCGATATTTTCCATTATCTCCACCGGGGGGCCTATTTAACCCCCTACGATAATCCCGATCAGCTATGGAACCGGATCGATAAACATTTCGATCTCTTCCTATTCGATGAATTTCACGTTTTCGGCACGCCACAGGTGGCCAGCATAATCAATACCATGCTTCTAATCCGACGGGCCAATCGTGGGAAACGATACCTGTTTCTATCCGCGACTCCCGACGAGGGTTTACTAAAACGATTGGATAAAGCGGGGTTTCGCTATCGATCGATCGACCCGGTAAGAGAAGGAAAATACCAGTTTCCCGATACCCCAGAAGAGGCCAATTCCCTCGCTCAACGGGGATGGCGACAAGTAACCTCGGAAATCGAGCTATCTTTTATTCCCTTACCGTCGAGTTTTCAAACTTCGGAAAATTGGTTGAAGGAAAATAAAGAGCGAATTTTAGACTATTTTAAGCGATACCCTGGCAGCAAGGGCGCGATTATTCTCAATTCGATCGCTTCGGTTAAACGTCTGCTGCCGATTTTCCGAGAATTATTGGCAACTATCGGTTTAACGGTGGGGGAAAATACGGGTCTTTCGGGAACGCGGGAGAAGTTAGCATCGTTAGATCGCGATCTGGTGATCGGAACGAGTACCATCGATGTGGGGGTGGACTTCAAGATTAATTTCCTCATTTTTGAGTCGTCGGATGCGGGAAATTTTATTCAACGTTTCGGCCGTTTAGGCCGTCACAGCGGCTACGATCGAAAGGGAACGGCGGTAAAATTTGCTAACTTCACCGCGATCGCTCTGGTTCCGAAATTTTTCCTAGAACGGTTATTCGAGAAGAAAGACGCACCGTTACAAGTCGGGGAACGGTATGACCGAATTCAGCTACAGGAGGCCATCAAGAGTAACTACCGTCATATCAATAATTTCGAGGGTTATTACCAACGTTGGGGAGCGGTACAATCATTTCAACTCTGGTGGAATTTAGGGAGTCCGAAGATCAAATCTCAATACGGGGAAAGTCGCCAGAAGTTTCAACAGGAATGCGAGGAGGTTTTCGATACCAGTTTAAAACGGGTCGCCGGTCGGGTGAAAGGATGGGCCGACGAATGGAAGGAGTTATCGGGGAAAAGCGGTAATCCGATTTTCGAGGATGCGTCTAGTTTTCGCGGGTCGAGTCCGTTATTATGCGGGTTATACGATTCGACGGAACCGGAGGAAGGCGATCGCTTTAAAACCTACGATTTACCCGGCATTCTCGGTAATCTAGAGGTGGAGGTGTGGAGAAAAGGCGAGTTTAAGCGTCAGATCGAGGCCACGGAAACACCGATCGCACGCAGACGTTTTGATTATTGTCTCGCGTTTCTGAATTTAAAGGGGTATCGAGAGGAACGGTTAAACTGGCGCTTTACCTACGACGGCGATTTAGGCGAGATCGCCTCCGCGTGGAAAGTGCAGGTTTTGACGGGAATCGGTGTTTGGCAACCGGATAATCCTTGGCTCGATCGAATTAGTCGGGAGTTACGGGATCTGGCTCTGGTTAGCTTCGTTCTTGCCTATCCCGTCGCTGGGGTTCGCCAACGCTTACAACTGCCGATGCACTTCGGTATTTATCCGATTAGTGACGAGAGTAGTCTTCATTCTCCCGTGTCTCCCTATTCTATAGCGATCGGTCAATCGGCTTTGTTGTTGGATACTCTCGCTCATCGGTTCAAAGGTAAAGGGGGTGAGGTGTGGATCTGTTAGAAGTATTATCCCTAATAGGGTTTGCACATCAGCTTGGATGCGATGGCAGGAAAGCGATAGCAGATCTTCTCTCTAATAGAGTAGAGAAAGTTTCAATACCTAATAAGCATTATTACTCATCGCCTTCGAGGACTGAGAGAGCGACTTTCCTACAGACTAAGTGTACCAAAATCTGGTTTCGGTTTTTAGATTGTCTTTCTATACTCAATTAGTTATTGAGCTATAATCGATGGGTAAGTAACGTGAGGAATCACCCATGCAACCCACGGAAAAAAGCCATCCACCGATTACATCTGAAGCAACAACAGAATTATCCGAACTTGTGTACTATTTATCTCGCCTTCTATCTTTGCTAGAGCGTCGAGTCAATCACCTTGAACGTCGCGAGGAGAAGAATCAGGGCGAAATAAGCGATTTATGGGAATCAGTCAATGTATTACTCCATCGTTTGCCGTATTTAGAGGATCGTAATGCTGATTTAGAATGTCAAGTCAGTTTTTTTAATCCAGAGGATTAGATAAAATGCAAATCATAGACGATTCCACTTTATCGGCAGTTTTTTCCTGTAAAGCTCGGTAAATGGATGATTTAGTTACCCGCATCGTACAAAGCTATTAGCTATAACCCTTAAAGGACGTGGAAACATAGAGAAATGACCAACATAGATAATAATTCCCCTTCTACACGAGATAAACGAGCGTATATCAGCAATCTCGACCCAGAAAAGCGAGATTGTCTTGAATCTTACGAGCGCGGGGAATAGGTTTCCGATTGGACTCCAGAACGTCTAAAAGAGTTGCAATTCTACATCCTTACAGGATGAACCCAAATCGCTAGAGTGAATCCGAGATCAGCTATCAAACAAGAGATGAGGGAGTCAAAGTGTACGGACACTTTTTCTGGGATTTAGTTGCTCTTTGCTTCCTCCGCGTTTGATAATAGAGATAGACAGACGCTAGGGACATCGATCGATATATCCATCGGATTCTTGCCATTTTTTTGATAGAGGCTAAATATGAATAGGCTAGCAGAAAAAATTACGGCTATTGTCGAAAAACTACCGAATTTAAAACTATTAATTCTCTTCGGTTCTAGAGCGCGTAGAGAGCATAAACCTGATAGCGATTGGGATTTCGCTGTTTTATACGAGGAAAGAAGTGATCGCAAGGATATTTCGAGTCTGTTGAAAATTTATACACTGCTCGAACAAGCTTTAGAGATTCCCGATGACAAAATTGATGTGGTTGATTTAAAAGAATGTTCGCCGATCCTCGCTCATTATGTCGCGCGAGATGGTCAACTTCTATACGAACGGGAAACGGGACTATTCGAGGTATTTAAAGAAAAATTTCTCATGAATCCTGAAGAATCGAAAGCGTTATACCGTCAATTACGGAATAATCTAGAGATTTCTCTACGAGAAAAAGGAGTGTAAATGCTATTCAAACTCTGATCGCGATAGACGAATTAAACCTCATGAATCAATACCTCTCCGAACTTAGCGAGTACGGTTCGATAACTTTAATTGAGAGAAAAAATTGATCCCGATATCGTTCATTACTCGATCGCTAATATTTTAAGAGATTATCCCCGCTATCAACGCTCGATCGTTCAATATCTAGATTCTTGGGAGGCAGAAAATGGTTAAAAATACGAAAAAATTGAAAATTATCGATACAGTCAATAGAATAACCACGACTGTGGAAAAAATACCGAATTTAAAACTATTAATTCTCTTCGGTTCCAGAGCGCGTGGAGAGCATAGACTTGATAGCGATTGGGATTTGGCAATTTCATACGATGAAACAAACAGACAAACAGGTATTAAGGAAATCAGTAATGATTACTTAACTTCTCTCTCTATCTTGAGTGAATTGTTTGAGATAAACCGTGATTCGATCGATCTGATTGAACTCGATCGCTGTTCTCCATTAATGAAGTATCAAGTCGCACGAGATGGAAAACTTATCTATGAAAAAAATACGGGAGACTTTTTAAAATTTCGTGTACGCGCTTGGAAAGAGTACGCCGATACAGCTAAATTCCGAAAGATTCAAAAAGACAGTATCGATCTTTGGCTCAAACAATGGGGGGTTTAAACGATGGAAAGAGAGATAGTCACCGTTAGAATTCGTTTAATGATCAAATATCTTAATCGATTACGGGGGTTCGAGAGCGTTACTCTATCAGAGTATTTGGACAATTTTGACTATCAACTTATGGTTGAGAGATTGATAGAATTATTGGTAGAGTCATCTTCCGATATTAATAGCTATCTTCTTTTACAATTACATAACGTAACTCCCGCTACCTATTACGATTCTTTTATAGAAGCTGGTAAAAATGGTTTAACTACCAGAGAACTAGCCGGGGAGTTGGCGAAATCATCAGGAATGCGAAATCGTTTAGTGCATCAATACGAGGCGATCGATAATGAACTTGTTTTTAAGGCGATTCCGATCGCTTTATCTCAATTTCCGCTTTATCTCAAACAAATTACCGACTATTTAGACTCTCTAGAGGTGAAAGATGCCTAAAAAACAAAAAAAATTAGAGGAAACGGGACAGTTAAATCTATTCGATAACACTACAGAAATTGACGATGAAGATCTGGATTTTGAGTTCGAGGATATTGATTTAGAATCTCTTGTTTCAGAAGATTTGGGGATTACTGAATCAGTAAGCGATCGCCGAGTCGAAACCGTTCGCCAACTGCTAACCCTAAAACTCCTACGGGAGGCGATTCGAGCGGAAAACCCCGACGATCGAGTTATGGCAGATTTTGCCGAAATAGTTTTACCCAATTTACTCCGATTAGCGATCGGGGTAACGGCAAAAGGAGGAAATTTCTTCGAGGAAATCGATCGCCGTCGGGAATTAGCGGGAAAAAGCAAAGTTCGACGGGATAATGCCGGCGATCAATCTCTCAATACTCATTTACTTAATGGTTTATTTCCCGCTAATCTCATCGAAAAACGACTAGAAAAACTCAATACTACCGTTCGACGGGTAGTAAAGGAATTCGAGCGCAGGTTGGCGATCGCTGGGTTTATTCTTCACGATTTCGAGAAATTCCGCTACTCGCTTTTTCCCGCGATGCCGGCGAAATATATCGAGATTAACGAGGACTTCGATCGAGATATCCGCAAACTATCACGAGAGGAACATCGAGAGATTTTTCAAGTATTGGTTCCCGAATTAGGATTAGATCGCTTTTTATTTTCCGAGCAACCAGAAAAATGGACTGAATATCTTGATGATTTGATATATATCGCTAAAAATGCCCAGCGTCGGAACGATACCGATCGAAATACCTCTGAAGATGGCTTAAATACTCGCTTAAACAATAGCGCTCTCGAAAGTTTAACCGATCTTGCCTGTCTAGCCGATCGCCTCGCATCTATTATTAAACACCCCCACGATGCGGAAAAAGCCCCGTTACAAGACCTTTTATACAGCCTCAGCGATGGGGAACTAAAATTCACCTATCACAGCATCGCCGAAAACCGCGGGGTACTAACAAACGTACTGAATAACGCGGTGATGGAAGCGCATCAAGAACTAGACTATCAGCCTTTACTTTACTTGCCTACGGGAGTTGTCTATATCGCTCCCAAAAACGCGCCAGAAGTGTCCCTAGAAACCTTACCGAATCGAGTGGTGGACACCATTAAATCCCTCTGTAGCGGTGAATTACAGCGTAAACAAACAGGATTCGGTAGAGATGGCAAAGGGATGAAATACGCGGATTACTATAGCCAATTTTTCGACGATGCCGGGTTAATGCGCGCTGCCCTCAACGCCACCCTTCGCATCCTCAGTGATAATAAAGCGTCCGTGGCCGGAAGTCGCAGCGAAAACCTGATTAAATTTCAACAACAGGGCGTTTTATCGACGGATTACGATTTTCATTGTCAAGATGATATCCGGATTGATCGCCTAGCGGAATTCGGGGACGTGGTGACGCGGAAAATCTGGGGCGATCGCCTGGAAAAAATCGAACAGGCGCGAAAATTGCAGAAAAACTTACCCGCACCGCCGGATTTAGATTTAATTAGCGAGATCGCGCATTATTGGAATCTAGAAAATTATCTGCCACAAATCCGAGCGATCAAGTGTATTAATGAATCTTTAAAAGAACTCAAACTGAAAGGCAATACGGGAGGGGTTCCCTACGAATGGTATTATCTAGCGGCGCGATACCTGAAACAGCATCCCGGAATCGAGGATATTAGACCCGTTGCAGAGGATTTAATCACTTTTCTCGCCCCAAAAATCGCCGCCATAGTTGCGGGATATAACTTACCCGATGGTTGGGAGGATTTGCGACAGTGGGTTAATCAAATGGTGCAGTTACCCGGTCGGGAATTGGCCAACTCGATCGAAACCTTCCAGAAAGAATTAAACCACTACAACGCCGCTAAAAAACAAGGTCGCGGCCGTCAACTTCTCTGTTCGATCTCCCATTCTCCCTATAGTGTCAGCGAACAGATGGAATCGGCGGTTCTTTTTACTCCCCAAGTCTATACCAATAAACAAATGCTGGCAGGCTCGAACGCCAAACGAAATATTTCCAGTATTGCGGGAACGGAAATGATGTTGCGTCAGATTCTTATGAATCAAACCCAAGCGGTAGGAAAACGTTTCGAGGAGGGCAAATATCGCTATCTGTACTTTTACCCCACCTATTATTTTACTCCCGAAACCAATAGTTTTTTACAAAAAGCCTACGCTAACATCGCTCAAACTCGTTTTGATAGCTCAATAAAGTTGCACTTTGTTGATAAGAATCTGGTCGCTAACTTTGATCGAACCCGTTATCAGAGTGTTGATAGTTTCCTGATCGATGAAAAATTAAGGCAGAAAAAGGAAAGAATTAACGAGGAGGAAGATGGCAAAAAAGACCACACTTTTAAACTATCCTATCCCGAAGATAAACCTTTAACCTTTTATTTCATGGCCCTACCTCCCGGCCACGATCCCACCGATACAGAATCCTGGGTTATGCCAGCATGGTTAGGATTAGCTTTCCCGATGATTCTAGATGTCAAAACGGTGGTTTCTGAGTCTCCCATCCCTCCCTATCGCGACGGTGCAGAATTTGAAGAGACGGTATTTCTCGACAGTGCGCCCCAAGCGATCCGGTCCTTAACCCGATGCGATCGATTCCGTCTCGATCGAGTCTTGAACCCATGGCAAGATAATGACGGAAAAAAATATTCCGCCCCCTTAAATACCCTAACCGCAGCCTATTCTATTCATTTAGACGTAAACTCGAAGCAGGGTAAGACGGGTTATGACCCCAATTGGGGCAAATTAACGGAACTCGCTATCAATTTAGAAACCAGTCCTCTCTATGTTTTTCATTACCTTAAACAGTGGAAACGGGGCAAAGATGCCGATATACCGAGCGCTAATCGAATCGCTCTGTATCTCTACGATTTTTATCCTTGTTTCGATCCCTATGTACAAGCCAACCGAACCAATTTAACTATCGATATGACAGCAGAATCGCCCTTAAATCACCCGAAAAACTTAACCGAATTGTATCGTCAATTCTATCGAGCTAATAAACGATATAATCCGAAAGCGAACGCAGTTTTAAAACCGATCGATGTGGCCGCCGATACGATTCTCAAAGGAGGAATGTATCAGGGAGAAGCCCTAGTTTCTGTAGTAGCGGCGGAAGTGGCCAGCTTAATGAATCGGGTTCATGCTTCTACAGCAGAAGGTCGCTGGATTCTATCCGATCGAGAACAGGAAAGACAGAAAATATTGTCTTTTGCTCATTATTTTGTGATCGATGTGTTCGAGGGTTCTTTTAAGGGCGATCGAGCGCGTCTAGCTGGCAAACAATTAAACCTTATTCGCGATACCTGCGAATTTCTTTACCGTCTTGAACAGGACAGAGAAAATCAAGAGTTAAAAGCCCAGGGTCAATCTGTGGAAGAAGATTCTGAAAACAATAATTAATTCAAGGAGTACCTACCATGTCTTTACTGAAAACCCTCAATTCTAAATTCTTTCATAGCGAGATTCCCTACAAACCGATGGGGAAATACGTTCACTTTTTGACGATTCGAGTCACAGAGTCTTATCCTTTATTTCAAACAGATGGAGAGCTAAATAAAGCTCGTGTTCGTGCGGGAATTGATAGCAAAAAAACGATTAGTCGTTTATCGATGTTTAAACGGAAACAGTCAACTCCAGAACGTTTAGTCGGACGAGAATTACTCCGTAAATACAACATTATAACCGCAGAGGAGTGCGAATACAATGTTTCTTTTGGAATGAATAACCCCGACTGTATTATCTACGGGTTCGCCATCGGTGATTCGGGTTCAGAAAAATCGAAAGTAGTAGTAGATACGGCTTTTTCGATCACACCCTTTGATGAATCCCATGAAAGTTTTACTTTCAACGCTCCCTACGAGAACGGTACCATGGCATCTAAGGGAGAAAATAAAACCAAACCGGGAGAAGTGACTAGCCGAATTAACCAACAGGATCACATCCGTCCGCAGGTTTTTTTCCCTAGTATTGTCACTTTAAAAGATCCGACAGAAGCGAGTTTTCTCTACGTTTTTAATAACATCCTGCGTACCCGTCACTACGGCGCGCAAACCACCCGGACGGGACGGGTGAGAAACGAGCTTATCGGTGTTATTTTTGCCGATGGAGAAATTGTTAGTAATTTGCGCTGGACACAGGCAATATATGATCGCCTTCCCGATGAAGTATTACACTCGATCGATCCCTTAGACGAGGATTTAGTTATGGAAAAAGCCACCGAAGCAATACAAGCATTAATGACGGAAGAATTTATCGTTCATACCGATTTTATCGGGGAAAATTTTCAACCTTTATTAACCGAGGTGAAAACTCTCACGGCTACGGAAGCAGGAATTCGCTCGATCTTGAAACAGGCAGACGATGAAGCGAAAGACTACGCTAAGAAACATATCGCCGAGAAAAAACCAGCCGCTAAAAAACCGTAAATTTCAGTAGGGTGAGAAATTTCTCACCCTATATCCTCGCAATTTTTAAAGAGTTATGGTACATATTTATTCCTGTCAATTAGAACTGCACGATAATCTTTATTACGCAACCCGTGAAATCGGCAGACTCTACGAAAGCGAACCCGTAATTCATAATTACGCGCTTTGTTATGCTTTGGGATTGGTAAATAGCGATAGTTATCGTTACTTCTGTTCCGAACAGATTCCACAGTACCAAGAACATTTAAATCCTCTTAACGAAGAGCAAATTTATGTCACTCCCGCACGGGCGATCGCTCATACGGCGGTTCTTAATACTTGGAAATATGCCAATAATAACTATCATGTGGAGATGGAAAAAACCCAGAAAAATATTCCCAGTTTTGGCAGAGCAAAAGAAATCGCTCCCGAAAGTGTTTTTGAATGTTTTATCATTTCCCATCACCCCCTACAACTTCCTAAATGGATTCGTTTGGGAAAATGGATGAGTAAAGCGGAAGTAAAACTGACAGAACTTTCCCTATCAAAACAAAAAGAGGATTTATTTATCTATCCCTATCCTTTAAATCCTCTCGATGTTATGTTTACCCATCAGGTGATTGGCTACGATGTGATCAATATGCCTCCGGTTAGTTTAATCCGTAATGTACGAATGCGCGGGGAATATTACCAAATAAGCGATCGCCCCGATCTGAAAATTCCCGCTCGATTGTCCTATCACTTCGGTTGAAAATTGACCATGACTCTTATCTCCTCTAAACCCCTCACTTTACCCGAATTTCTCTCCCTAACCGATCTCGATGGCGATATTACCTATGAATTAGTCGATGGAGAAGCGATCGCAAAAATGTCACCGAAATTCTTTCATTCTCGTTTAACTGGTGCTTTATTTCTCGTACTCGATCGCTGGAATCAAGGACGGGGAGAAGTGGGAATCGAATGGGCAATTATTCTCAGCAAAAACGATCGAGATTGGTGTCCCGTTCCCGATCTTCTCTACATTTCCCCGGAAAGGTTAGGAGATATTCCCCTCACCGATGAAGCTTGTCCCGTTCCCCCGGAATTAGTCATCGAAATTATTTCTCCTGAACAATCCTTCAGCAGCCTGAGCGAAAAAGCCGTGGACTACCTAAAAGCAGGAGTCAGTCGCGTCTGGATCGTCGATCCCCGGGCCAAACAGATCACGATTTTCTATCCCGACGCACCCCCGGCGATTAAAAAAGGCGATGACGAAATTAGCGATATTCTCCTCCCCGATTTAACCCTAACTCCTAGACAAATTTTCGCCAAGGCCCGATTAAGTTAATGCCCTACAGTCTCGTTCTCAATCTCACCCCTCGATCGCCGATCTATCCGAATTTTCTCACCGGACGACACCTTCATGCGCTATTCCTTACCCTTGTCAGTAGTGTCGATCAGGAATTAGGGAACATTCTACACACAGCCGAGGCAGATAAAGCCTTCACCTTATCGCCACTACAGATTCAATCGCGGGGGAAAATAACAATAAATTCCCCGCAGTGGCGACACGAACGGGCGATCGCCTCCGAAACTCCCTGCTGGTGGCGGATTTCTCTGCTCGATGACCGATTATTCGGTAAATTAACCTCGCTCTGGTTAAATCTCAATCCAAAACAACCCTGGCATCTCGGTTCCGCCGATCTCGTCATCACTAGCGTCCTCGCTACCCCGCAATCGGTTCAACCTTGGGCGAACTCTTGTACTTATCAATACCTGTATGAAAACGCCTCGGCAGCGAATCGGGAATTTGATTTCCTTTTCGCCACCCCCGTCACCTTCCGGCAGGGAAAATTCGATAGTGCCTTACCGACGCGGGAACTGGTGTTTAATAGCCTTCTCGGTCGTTGGAATCGCTATAGCGGTATCCCCTTCGATTCTATTGCCCTAGACTCGATTTTCCCCAGTTTCTTCGATATTCAAACGAAATTAGCCGACGAAGCCTATAAAAACCAGTCGTTCGGTTGTGTGGGTGAGATTCACTATCGTCTTTTGGGAGAGGTGGAACCCGCAAAGATTAAAGCGATTAATGTACTGGCGGATTTTGCCCTCTATGCAGGAGTGGGACGGAAAACCACCATGGGGATGGGGATGACTCGCAGAATTTCTAAGGAGAAAAGATAGTTATGGATGAATCTGATTACATACCGATCGCCGCTCTCAACCATTACGCCTACTGTCCCCACCGTTGTTGGAGAATGTTCGTCGCCGGGGAATTTCTCGATAATAGCTATACGATCGAGGGAACAAATTTACACCAACGAGTTCACACCGTCGGGGCGGAAAACCGCGAGGAAATATGGCAAATTCGGGCGATCTGGCTCAAATCAGACAATTACCGTCTCATCGGTAAAGCCGATCTGATCGAGTCCCACGACGGCGAATTTATCCCCGTGGAATACAAACGGGGCAGTAAAGGCGAATGGGATAACGACGAGTTGCAGGTGTGCGCTCAAGCCATCTGTTTGGAAGAAATGACGGGAAAAAGGCTAGATACTGGCTATATCTACTATGCCAGTTCTCACCAGCGTCAACTGGTGGCGATCGATCTTGCTTTACGGCAACGGGCGATCGCTACGATCCGAGCAGTTGAAACCCTGATCCAGACGGGAAAAATGCCCCCGGCGGTCTATTCGCCCCGCTGCAAGGGATGCAGTTTGTTCGATCGCTGCTTGCCCCGATTAACCGAAAAAGTCCAACGATATCGAGAGGAAGACTAAAAAATATGGGAACGGTATATGTGACGAGAGAAGACGCATTTCTCGGCAAAAATGACGAGCGTTTAACGGTTAAAGCATCCAAGGAAACGATCCTCGATGTTCCTTTATTAAATGTTGAGGGAGTGGTTTTATTTGGTCGCGGTTCGCTATCCCCAGCGTTGGTGATCGAACTGCTCGAACGTCATATTCCCCTGAGTTTTGTCACTGTCACGGGAAAATATCTCGGTAGATTGGAACCGGAGATGACCAAAAATATTTTCGTTCGTCGAGCGCAATGGCAGGCCGCCGGCGATTCTCCGAAAGCCATTCATTTAGTGCGGGGATTCGTCCGCGGCAAGCTGAAGAATTACCGCAACATTCTACTCCGTCGTCAACGCGATCGAAAGGAGTTGGATTTACAAACGGCGATCGCTTGTTTGGAAGCAGCGATCGGCTCGATCGAAACAACCTCGGCGCTTGCCCTGAGCTACGTCGAAGGGATCGATTCTCTCCGGGGGTTAGAAGGAGCCGGAAGCGCGGCCTATTTCAGTTGTTTTGATTCCCTAATTCTCGGTGATACTTTTACCTTCCCCTCTCGCAACCGTCGCCCCCCGCGAGATCCGGTCAATTCTCTTTTGAGTCTGGGTTATGCGTTATTGCGCCATGACGTGCAGAGTGCGATCAATTTGGTCGGTTTTGACCCCTATCTCGGTTATCTTCACTATCAACGCTACGGTCGCCCCTCGCTGGCACTGGATCTGATGGAGGAATTTAGAGCGATCGTCGTTGATGCCGTGGTTCTCAATGGGATCAATCATCCTTATCTTACCCCCGAACATTTCACCACCGAACCGTTAAGCGGTGCGGTTTCCTTGACGAGAGAAGGGTTGCAGATTTTCCTGCGCTTGTACGAACAGAAGAAACAATCGAAGTTTAAGCATCCAGTAATGGGTAAACAGTGTACTTATCAAGAAGCTTTCGAGATTCAGGCCCGACTAATGGCGAAATAAGCTTTTACGCATTTAAGTTACATTAACAGCATTACCCTTATTTTTAAGTTTTCTACTCCATTTAATAATCAATCCCCCTTCATTTAAAAGCTGATTGACTACTTTTTCCAGTT
>SFBI01000084.1 GCA_007095845.1 Microcystis aeruginosa Ma_MB_S_20031200_S102 | reverse complement strand
CGCCATAATTCTGGCACTCCCAAACGGGCATAAAGTGCTAATTTATTAATATCCGTGTGGGTTATATCCACTTCCACCACTAAATCTGGGGGCGGATCTTCAGTTAAATTAATCCTTTTTCCTAGCACTTTAGCTTGATTTTGAATATAGTAAGCATTATCCGGTTCTGCTCCTCGTTCTAAATCTTCCCTAGCTAGAGTTGTGGAACCCATACTTTTAATTTTTAAACCCAATTCAGACACCAAAAAATAGATAAAACGTCCGATTAATTCTCGATAAAACTCGTGTTCTTCTAGGGGCATAGTAATCTCTAAAGTGCCACGATCATAAAATAAATGGGCGCGATTATTTTCCCCTAGGGCTTGTAAAATTTGCTGATAGGATAACCAACTGAGATGATTAAAAGTAACCCGTTTTTCGCCCCTAATTTGCTCAGTATTTAACTCCAGAGGAACTGTCACCATAACTGCCCCGAAAAGCGAAATTTATGCCCAAAAAAGGGGGTTGACTTACCCCCTTTTTATCTTATTAAACCAGTGCCGGAACCTGGGGCCAACGCCCGATCGCCTTACCAATGACCGCTAACTCCCGAGTTAATCGATCGAATCGGTCCGGAGTCAAGGATTGCGGCCCATCAGATAGGGCTTTTGCTGGGTTAGGATGTACCTCGATCATCAAGGAATCGGCCCCAGCTGCCAGAGAAGCCATGGCCATGGTCGGTACATATTCCCATTTACCCGTACCGTGGCTAGGATCGATCATGATCGGCAGGTGGGTTAAAGTTCTTAAAACGGGAATACAGGATAAATCTAGGGTATTGCGAGTATATTTACTGTCAAAGGTGCGGATACCGCGTTCGCAGAGAATAACATTGCTATTTCCTGCCGCGAGGATATATTCTGCCGCCATCAACCAATCTTCAATAGTGGCCGCCATGCCGCGCTTGAGTAGGACTGGTTTCGGTTGCGCTCCAACTTTTTTCAAGAGGGAAAAATTCTGCATATTGCGGGCCCCCACCTGCACCACGTCGGCTATTTCGACAATCTTAGGGAGATCCGCCGCGTCCATTACTTCCGTGATAATACCCAAACCACTGGCATCTCTAGCCGCTGCTAGTAATTCTAAAGCGCTTTCCCCGTGACCTTGGAAAGCGTATGGAGAAGTGCGGGGTTTGTAGGCGCCACCCCGGAGGAATTGCGCTCCGGCTGCCGCCACTCGTTTGGCAGTTTCCACGATCATCGCTTCATTTTCCACCGAACAGGGGCCGGCGACAATGCTAACGGGATGATTTCTGCCGATGGGGATAACACCGTTAGGAGTAGGGACTAAAACCTCGCTGTATTCCCCGTGACGGTATTCTAAACAGGCGCGTTTGAAGGGTTGTTCGACTCGTAGGACGGTTTCGATCCAAGGGCTTAATTCTTGGATTTGTAGGGGGTCTAATTCCCTGGTTTCTCCGACTAAACCGATGACAACTTTATGCTTACCGACGATTTTCTCGGGACTTAATCCCCATGCCTCGAATTCGGCACCGACGCGCTCGATTTCAATTTCCGGGGAACCAACTTTCATGACAACAATCATGGCATTAACCTTTTATTGTTTCCTTTAATCTCTATTGTTGACGATTTTTAGAGGTTATCTATTTTTCTTCCACTTCTTTTTTGCCGGACCGCCAAGCGGCGATCGTTCTGCCAAAATTAGCTTGAAATTCTTGCCATCCTAGCCAATCCCCCACCCGATCCTCATCCCAAGAAGCGGAGAAGATGCCATAACTCAGACCGATAAAACCTAGACCAAACAGGCTTAAACTGACGAGCATGGCGACGTAGGAAGGGATTTCGAGAAGATTGTGGCTAATAATCCAGTAGAAGCCAAAAAAGGAAGTTATCCCCAATACTGTCGGAATGCCACAAAATACCGCCATCCGTTTGGCCATCCGTTGACTGACCGCTTGGGGAATTGCCTTTAAGCTGGTTTCCTCGGAGCGATTTTTTAGCGGCGGTGGCACGGGACTAGGGGCAATTTTCGGGGTTTTTCGCTTATTTTGGCGCGGCTCAAAGGGGAGACGTTCTTTTTTCTCCGTCGATTTCGATTCAGAGGCCATGGTAGGGATGCAAGGGGGGTAAGCTTAACGGCGAATTCCGAGACGACCGATCAGGGTTTGATAACGTTGTTGATCTTTCTTCTGAATATAGGTTAACAGTCCCCGACGACGACCGATCATCTGGAGTAATCCCCGGCGGGAAGCGTGGTCTTTTGGGTTAGCTTTCAGGTGTTCGGTCAGTTGGTTGATTCTCTCGGTTAAGAAAGCTACCTGTAACTCCGATGATCCTGTATCGGTTTCGTGGGACTGATATTGGCTGATTAGTTCTTGTTTTTTGGTCTGGGTTAAGGCCATAGGACTCGTGATCTCTGCTTAAACACTGCAATCTATTATAGTATCACGTTTCTGGTCGATCGGTAAATATTTAGAGTTCCTGCATAATTAATTTTTGAGCGTTCAAATTAGCCGGAAGCAAGCCTACTCTGCTTTGGCAAAAATTCCTTTACCTGTAGGGCTTTTGCGTCAGCTTGTAACTGGATTAACGAGAACGTCAATCCCCGGCTGACTAACCGGAACTCGATTCAAGCCTTTTGTTATGAGGCGGCCAATCGTTTGACAGCAAAACAGAAGCGGTTTCGTAGGGGATCAGGAGGGTAAGATATTTTCTTACAGGGCGATCGCATTCTTTCCTAGGGTGTGTTCCCTAAAAACATGACAATTTCAAGGTTAACCAGTATTTGGGAACGCACCACCCCTACCATTTATAATTCAGGAACATTTTCCTGTTCATAATTTTATATTAATATTGCCAACATTTCCATTAAAAAAGCAAGAGGATGATTTTCATTTTCTCCTATTTCATCTATCAAATTATCAAACATAATTACTAATTGTTCATATTCTGATTTATTGCGAGGTATAAAGAGTATTGGCTTTAAGTTTGTCCGGGCTTGCAGTGTTTTCTCTATATCTATAGTCGGCATTTTTTTACTCCTTCCATTTGTTTTTGTCCTATTCAGGATGAGTTAAAACTTCTCGAATATAAATTTTTTGTCGATTGTAATGAATCGCCGCTATGAGTCTAATCTTATTTCCACCTTGGAACCCCCTAAGCTACATCTACATACTCACAGATCGACACTGATTCAGGAACAGTTAATCCATCTTCTTTTAAGCCTTCCAAATGAAAAATTATTGCCTCAGCAATTAATTGTTTAACTTCTTCTAATGTTTCTGCAACCGCAACACATCCGGGAAGATCGGGAACATAAGCACCGTAGCTATTTTCTCCTTTTTCAATAACAACTGCATATCGCATTATATTTTGTCCTCCTCAATTTGAGCTTGTCGCCATATATTTTTAAGAGTCCCAATAGGAACATCAACGCTGGATTTCCCCGATACCGTTACCGTACCAGATTTTGAGGGATGTTTATACTGCCTATGACTTCCTCGTGTTCTAGCAAGATACCAGCCATCCGCTTCTAACACTTTAATCACTTGTTTGACTTTCATGATTCTGGATTTTAACACAATCACATCGCCTCGCAGTGCCGTGTCCTCGTAGTTTGGGTTGAGCGAAACAATGCTGGGTCGAAAACGTATCAATTCGATTGTTTAAGCGAAAACCAACACCCCGAACGGTCACTCCCGGTTAGACTCCCTTACGTCAACCCAACCTGTAATTGAGGGGGATACTTTATTCTTGGCTACAATGACCAACAAACCAAAGGTTTGAGCTATCACCACTACAATAAAATCACTACTCACCCGCAGCAGATAAAGCCATAAGTCTCGAAAATATTGCCCTTAATTAGCCTTAACTTTCTGCCCGATTGTATCGGCAGTGGTAGTGGAAACCATGGCCGCCATAACTTGTTCCGGGGAAACCGTAAAAGGCAAACGATGAATGTCCGAATTAGGCTGACAGGCAATTGCGGCCGCGTGGCGCAATTGGGCAAGGGAAACATCTTTTAATCCTAAATCCTCTAGGGATTTCGGTAAACCAATTTGTTCATAAAACTGGATTAGTTGCCCCCGGGCCGATACTGCTAATTGATTGCCCAAAACTATTTCTTCTAGACGCAATTGGGCGAGAATGCCGTAGGCGACTTTTTCCCCGTGCAGGGCATGATGGCAAGCGGGAATATGGGTTAAACCATTATGAATTGCATGGGCGGCCACGGTACGACAATTAGCGCCCCCTAAACCACCAATTACTCCGGCTAATAAAACGGTGGCATCCACCACCTGTTTCCAGTCCTCCCCGCCGATATTTTCCAGGGCTGCCGGAGATTTTTGGAAAAGGATATCCCGCAAAACCCGGGCCTGTTGGACGGCAGCAATGATCAGGGTTTCTGTGGAATGACCGCTACTGACGGAAGCTTCGTACCATTTAGCGATCGCATCGCCAATACCAGCGATTAAGGTTCTTTTCGGGGCAGTTTGGATAATACCATAATCGAGAATTAATAAATCCGGACAACGGGCTAGGGACAGGTCGTAAAGAAATGCCCCCGCGTCAGAATAGACGTTAGATAGGGCTGTCCAAGCGGCACAGGTAGCGGCGGAGGTGGGAATCGTGGCGATGGGCAAATGGCACTGATGGGCGAGTAATTTGGCCGTATCGAGGGCTTTGCCGCCACCCACACCGATGATAAAATCTGCCTCATGACTCTTGACAGATGCCTTTAAATATGCTAGGGAATTTTCCGAACAATCGGGGGCGTAACTGTGATAGCTAGGAGTGAGATTTTTCAGGGGAGATGACAAAAAAGCTAAATTGCGATCGCCGCCCACCACCAGGGGACGTTTACCCAAATCCGCTAACTTGCCGGTGGATTCTTCTAGGGCATTGTCACCCCGAATCACTTGTGCGGGGGCGATTAACAGGGGCAAAACAGCGACAGCATTGGACATTTTTTGACAACCTCTCAGGATTATTGGCTAATTTTAGCGAAACTTTCGGGAAAAAGCTGTAGTTCAGGAGTATTATCCCCCGGGGCGGAGAAGGATTTTTTAATCTGTCCCAGGTACAAAGGAGCAGATAAACCGGGCTGAGGGTGAACGAGAGTGCGAGCGCTAATGATAAATTGATTATTACCGCCAGCACCGGCGCGACCGGAGGAAAACAAGTCACTAGCGGCTTGTTTTAAGGTTGCTTCCACTTGATCGGGAGTAACGGTACTGGGCAGGGAGATAACAGCTTGATTAGCTCCGTTATCATAGACAAGGGAGAATCTCACCGCTCCCGGAATTTCTGTGCGGGTAAACAGTCCCAACCCAAGACCGAAAATCCCCACCGTCAACACAGCCATAAAGCTAGTGACACCGACGAGACGAAAGCGGATTCCCCAACCGACGAGAAAAGCGATAATCGTGAGTACCAAAAAAACCAGCGTGGCAATACCAGACCATTGGGTGTATTTGGCGAAGTTTAGGGGAATGTCCATATTTTCTATAATACTGATTCTATGAAAACGGTTAGCATAAACCATTGTACCTATCCTGTTGTCGAAACTTTCCATTCTGTCCAGGGCGAAGGCTTTTGGACGGGAAGCAATGCTTTTTTCCTCCGTTTAGGAGGTTGCGATGTCTATTGTCCTTGGTGCGACCAAAAAGAGTCTTGGAATGCCCACCGTTATCCCCAAAAATCCCTGGGGGAATTGGTAGAGATGGCAAAAGGGGCTAACCCCGCTATGGTGGTGATTACCGGGGGCGAACCTTTAATGCACAACCTTGATCCTTTAACCAAGGAATTAAAAAATCAGGGTTTACGGGTACATTTAGAAACTTCTGGCGCTCATCCTTTTACTGGGGTTTTCGATTGGGTAACTTTTTCTCCTAAAACTTATAAAATGCCCGATCCTAGTATTTATGCACGGGTGAATGAGTTAAAAATTGTTGTGGCTAATCCAGAGGATTTAGAATGGGCAGCTATGCAGGAAAGCAAGTTATCGCCGGGGGTGATTAAATATCTGCAACCCGAATGGAATACAGTGGAAAGCAAAGAATTAGTCTTTAATTATGTTCTCGGGCATCCCCAATGGCGTCTCAGTCTCCAAACCCATAAGTTTTTAGGAGTCCGCTAGTCAGTTATCAGTTATCAGTTATCGGGATTGTGTGATAATTTTTGCTTATAGAATCGTGAAATATTTACCTGGAAAGACTTTTAGGACTATTTTGCTGAAGAAACTATCAGTATAGACCCCGTTTCCACACAGAAACCAGAAGAGCCCTTTTTATTTATTCTCCCCACTCCCCAATTCATAATTCAGGTTCTTCGTTACTTGGTATGGTTCGATAGGGGGACATAAATCGACTAAATCCTTATCTGGCAACAGACTTAATTGATTAGTTCGCTCTAGATAAAAAACAATCGACAAAAATCGCTAAATGCCTTTCTATATAAGAGTTCCATCCCTTATAACCCCCGTCCATTGCATAGCACAAACCGAAGAGTCATAATTCATAATTCATAATTCATAATTCCCAACACACCCCACACCCGTTCGTCTCATTCATTGTTCGCTTAATTTTTTAGGGGAAGGGTTTTAAAGTTGCTGTTACCTTTATCCTGTATGCTTTTTAGCGAGTAAGGTAAGTAGAACATTGCCGAAAGTGCGATCGCCAATTGGCTCGCTCAAACCCTAATCAATTCGTTAACCTCAAAATGGTCTTTTTGTACTAATAAATATTTGAGTAGAACGCTCAATGCTTTTGCTAGAGTGCATTTGGGAAAATTTATCAAACTTTCGGTTCGAGAAATGAGCGAGTGGATTAAAAATTTAGCAATGATAAACCGACAAAAAAGAGAGCCTGCGCTCTCCTTCTTGGTTATTTGCTAATTTTACTAACTAGCGACAATATATTCCTTGACATTAGCCCGGCGACGGCGTAAGTGAGCCAGGGCCTGGTGTTCTAATTGTCGGACTCGTTCCCGACTGATGTTCATTCTCTGACCGATTTTGGCTAGGGATAACTCTTTGCCATCGGTCAAACCGAAACGGAGAGTAATCACTTCCCGTTGTTGGGGGGTTAATTCGGCCAGGAGATTGGCTAAGTCTTGCCGTAATAACTCTTGGGTGATGAAGGTATCGGGAGAAACTCCGCTATCTTCTAATAATTCCGACAATTCCGTATCTTGGTTATCGCCGACGCGCACATCAAGGGAGATGGGTTGACGAGCCATACTGAGATATTCGCGGATTTGAGCGGGTTCTAGCTCTAATTCTAGGGCAATCTCAGCAGGGGTGGCACTTCTGCCCAGCTTTTGGGCGAGTTCGCGCTGGGTTCTTTTGATTTTATTCAGTTTTTCAGTGATATGGATGGGTAAACGAATGGTGCGGGCCTGTTGAGCGATCGCACGAGTAATCGCTTGTCGAATCCACCAGTAGGCATAGGTAGAAAATTTATAACCTTTGGTGGGATCAAATTTCTCTACACCTCTTTCTAATCCCAGACTACCCTCTTGAATTAGATCTAGGAATTCCATGTTCCGCTTTTGATATTTTTTGGCGATGGCAACCACCAAGCGGAGGTTAGCTTCAATCATTTTTCGTTTAGCTCGATCGCCGGTTTTCAAGGCGCGATCCAGTTCATTTTCGCTTAAATTCACCGAATCCGCCCACTCCAAGTGCTGTGGTTCCCGTCCTAATTGTTTCGATAGTGCTTCTTTTGCTTCTAATAGGCTCATCATCCGTTGGACTTGTTTGCCGTAAATAATTTCTTGTTCGTGAGTTAGGAGGGGAACTCGCCCAATTTCGTGCAGATAGGTACGCACCATATCGGCATTGAGGGTGGGCTGTGGTTGAGTTTGGTTGGTTTTTGCGGTGGGCATTGGTTTGGTGGTGACTCCTTGACACAGAAAAAGTCTGTTACTATTCCGACTCGTGGGTGAGTCTGGCTTATCTGAAGTCGGTATGAGTTCGATTCGGAATTCCCTTGATTGTATCCTGTGCTTTTAGACGCAGACAATCCCCTAAAGGTTCAAAGCTAATTCATTCTTTGGTATGATGTTAAGTTTATCCTTTTTTCCCAACATTTAGAACAAAAGTATTATACCAAAGAGCTATCAACTGAAATCGCTGGTTTTTGGGCCGCTTTTTCCTGAATCCTCGGCAGTGCCGCTTATATTGTTAGGCAGGATCACAAGACAAAAAGGTTATTTTCCCAATTAGCCGTTGACAATCTGGCTGACTTTCGACCCTTTCGCCCTCAGCTTTGAGGGGAAGACTAACAGCCGAGAACCGACTTCTATATATATAATGACTGATCAAAACCAGCAAAAGGGAATGTAATTATTGCGGATTCCCGAACTATTTTCTGTAGTATTTGCTACAAAATTTTAAATTTTTCCTGATTGAGAATCGGGAAAAATTGTTATAAAAATTAGGATTGCTAGGAGGGTAATAACTATCATAGAAACAGCAGGGCGGAGATCGGGATAAATTATCTTTGAAACCAAGCTCGATCGCACTCTCCACAATAGCGTCCTGTGGAACTCCTGAACAATGAGGACTTACTATGACTAAAACCGTCGTTATCGATCCCGTCACCCGGATCGAAGGCCATGCCAAGATCTCGATTTTCCTTGACGATGGGGGGGAAGTGGATGACGTGCGTTTTCATGTGGTCGAGTATCGTGGTTTTGAGAAATTCTGCGAGGGACGGCCGATGTGGGAGATGGCGGGAATTACTGCCCGAATTTGCGGGATTTGTCCCGTTAGTCACCTACTTTGTGCCGCTAAGACCGGCGATAAAATTCTAGCGGTGCACATCCCCCCTGCGGGTGAAAAACTGCGGCGCTTGATGAATTTGGGACAATTAACCCAATCCCATGCGTTAAGCTTTTTCCATCTTAGCAGTCCCGATTTTCTGCTTGGTTGGGAAAGTGACCCCGCTAAACGGAATATTTTCGGTTTAATCGCCGCCGATCCCGACCTAGCGCGAGCAGGCATCCGTTTACGTCAATTTGGACAGAAAGTTATTGAACTTTTGGGAGCAAAAAAAATTCACCCCGCTTGGTCCGTCCCGGGAGGTGTGCGTTCCCCTTTGAGCGAAGAAGGGCGACAATGGATTAAAGAACGACTACTGGAGTCTAAAGCGACTCTTTACACGGCTTTAAACCTGTTTAAAAGACTTCTGGACGATTTAACCATAGAAATCGCCGCTTTTGGTAATTTCCCTTCCCTGTTTATGGGATTAGTCGGTAAGCGGGACGAGTGGGAACACTACGGTGGTCATATTCGTTTTACCGATAGTCAAGGCAATATCGTGGCCGATAACCTGAGCGAAGACAATTATCGCGATTATATCGGCGAATCAGTGGAAAAATGGTCTTATTTAAAGTTTCCCTACTATAAACCCCTCGGTTATCCCAAGGGTATCTATCGAGTTGGTCCGTTGGCGCGCTTAAATGTTTGTTCCCATTTTGGCACGGAGGGAGCGGATATCGAGTTACGGGAATATCGCCATCGGGTCGGTGGTGTAGCCACGTCTTCTTTTTACTATCATTATGCCCGTTTAGTAGAGATTTTGGGCTGTTTAGAGCGTATCGAACTTTTAATCGACGATCCTGATATAGTTTCTCCACGCTGCCGGGCCGAAGCAGGAATTAATAATCTGCAAGGGGTGGGAGTTAGTGAAGCGCCCCGGGGTACTTTATTCCATGATTATAAAGTGGATGAAAATGGTTTGATTGAAACGGTGAATTTGATTATTGCCACCGGTAATAATAATTTAGCCATGAATCAAACGGTGAAACAAATCGCCCAACATTATATCCATGGTGGCGAAATTCCTGAAGCGATGTTAAACCGGGTGGAAGCGGGTATTCGTTGCTATGATCCCTGTTTAAGTTGTTCCACTCACGCGATGGGACAAATGCCGCTACAGCTAGAGTTAGTTAATGCAGCTGGTGAGGTGATTAATACTCGACAACGGGGTTAATTATCTAAGTTGTTGGGGGGTTAGGAAATAGGGAAAATTTCTCCTAATACCTGACCCTATTTTACTATTTTTACGGACAAGGTTCTAGCTAAGAATTTCTAGGTTTTGATAAAGAGTTTCTATCGGACAAGAAAAGTTAATAGAGTTAATAGTGATTAAATCTCCCCGTTGATAAATATGGGGAATCCAGAGGTTATTAGATTGACGTTGATATTGTTGAATGAGGACTTGTTTTTGTTCGATCAGCAGATATTCCTGTAATTCGGGGATAGTTTGATAATCGGCAAATTTATCGCCTCTATCAAAGGCTGCCGTGGAGTCGGATAAAACTTCGATAATCACTTGCGGATGCAGGATAAAATCTTCCTGGGAAACTCGATCCCTTTGGTCACAAGTAATGGCAAAATCGGGATAATAGAAGATATTTAAGCTAGGGAGACGCACTTTCATATCGGTAGCGTAGGCAAGACAACCACTACCTCGTAAGTGATTAATTAATTGGGCTGAAAGATTACCTGTGATGATAACATGGGCTTTACTGGCCCCCGCCATCGCCAAGATTTGCCCTTGTATATATTCATGTTTAATGGAACTAATTTTCTCTATTTCTAGATAGTCTTTGGGAGTAAAATAAGCGTGACTTTTACTAGCTGTCATGGTGTTTACCTCGCTCATTGATTGATCGAATAAAAAGAAATTATGCCAACTTTAAAAACCCACTCCCCACTCTCCTACATCTTTAAAAATTCCACATTTCTAACACTTTTCCCGTAATTGTTTGATTTAACCAGAAAGTATTATGACTGAGGGAGTTAAGGTTATTTGCTGTTACTTTCCAGCTTGCTTGGGGATGAAAAAGAATTGCTTCCGCGGGATTTCCGGGGTTGAGAGATGCCGGTTTTTGTTGTAAACAATGACAGGGATTAAGACTAAGTGCTTGCCATAATTGTAAAGCTGATAATTGCCCGGTTATTACTAATTTTTCCCAGAGTAGCGGTAAAGCTAATTCTAACCCGATCGCGCCGGGGGGTGCTTCTGCAAAAGAGACGGTTTTTTCTTCGTAGGTATAGGGACGATGATCGATCGCGATTGCATCGATAATTCCCTCTTTAATTGCCGCAATTAACGCCTTGCGATCGCCTTCGTTGCCCAAGGGTGGAGCGAGGTGTAAACTGGGATGGTAGCTGGCGATCGATCCTGTATTTAAGAGGAGATGCAACCACGTCACACTAGCGGTTATCGGCAATCCCCGCATTTTTGCCTCGCGAATTAATTCCACTCCTCGACGGGTAGAAATTCGCATTAGGTGAACAGGTGTATTAATTTCGCCGACGATTTCTAAAATTGTAGCTAAAGCAGTGGTTTCGGAAATAGCAGGATCTCCGGGTAAACCGAAGCGAATCGAGGTTTCTCCCTCACGCATGACTCCATTACCCTTTAATTGCTGATTTACCGGGGAAAGGGCGATATTTTGACCGAAGGGTTTTAGGTATTCCAATAAGTGCCGCAACAGTCCCAAATCTTCCAGACCGCGATTATCGGTAAAACCCACCGCTACAGGCATTAAATCAGCTAATTCCGTCATTTTTTGCCCTTCCCTTCCTAGGGTAAGACTTGCCCAAAAATGCAGACGAGTCGATTTTGAGTCAAAAAACCCTTGACTTTTTTGCTGTAATGTGCTAATGAGTGCGGGGTGATCGAGGGGGGGGAGAGTATTGGGGAGAATTGCCACCCTGGTGCAGCCTCCGGCCGTGGCAGCTTTGAGCAAAGATGCGAGGGTTTCTCTGTCCTCGTGGCCGGGTTCCCCGGAATGACTGTAGAGATCGACTAATCCGGGAGCAAAAATACAGTTTTGACCGGAAATATAGTGACTATTTTCTCTTGGGGGAAGCTGAGATTCGATCGCTTTAATCACCCCCTCCTCAATCCAGACATCGGCAATGCGATCGGTTTGTGTCAGGGGGTCAAGGACTCTAACCTGTTCTATGATCGTCGAGGATTGGCTATTCACGCAGACTAATTAAAACGTCATTTTTTCCTTTGGCAGTATATCACGTTAAGTAAAAAGTAAAAAATTTGCGTTCTCGGTTAGATTAGGGGACGATAAGTTAGAATATTGATCAACTAAGGTTTTAATCTTTATTTTAATTGGCTGGCCTACTCTAGGGAGAACTGATAGCCGAATCATGCAGTTAGAACTTTTCGATTCTAATAATTTAGAAGAATTTAATCAGGGAACCCCGCGATTAGTTTCTTTTCGAGATTTAGTGCCAGAAATCACCAGCACCAGTTATCTAACCCACGCTATCTATTATTATCCTGCCAAATTTATTCCCCAAGTGGTGAGATTTTGTCTTGATAACTACACTAAAAAGGATGATTGGATTATCGATCCTTTTGCTGGTTCGGGTACGGTGGGTTTAGAGGCTAAACTTTGTCAAAGAAATGCAGTTTTAACTGACCTGAATTATCTTTTAAACCATATTATACCGATTAAGATCACAGAACACCAAGAACGATTGAGTTACTCAGAGTTAGATAAAAAAATCTTAGAAGTTTTTGCCAGCAAGGATAAATTTATCCCTCAGTGGTCAAATTTAAACTATTGGTATCCAGAGGAGATTTTAGCAGTTTTACAAAAACTTTGGGCAGGTCAAAAAAGTCTAGAACCTGATTTGTATTCCCAGATTATTCAAGCGGTTTTAGTGAAAGTTAGTAAACAGTTTTCCTATGCAGAACATACCAAACCTAAATTATTTCAATCGAAATACAAAAAATCAGATATACAGGAACTATTACAAAGAAATTGGCAAGAGGAATTAAAACGAACGATTAAAGAGATGAGTTTTGAAACTTTAACCAGCGTCAATCAATATATTACCGTAACTTGGCGTAATTATAATCAGGTGCTTTTTTATGGAGGAGTAGATAGTGCCACTTTTGAGATCGAGCAAAATTTAGAGTTAGATTGTTTAATTAGTTCACCTCCCTATCTGCAAGCACAGGAATATATCAGAACAGCAAAACTAGATTTATATTGGTTAGGATATACAGAAAAAGAAGTGCAAAAAATCTCTAAGCTAGAAATTCCCTACCGACAGGCTACCAGATTAATCGAAACCGAAACCTTAAATAAAGTGAGATTGAGTTTAGAGAAGGAGAATTTACATAAAATACTCGATTCCTATTTTTGTCACACCATCAACGCTTTAGAAAATGCCACCAGAAAATTAAAACCAGCTGGGAAAGCTTGCATTTTTGTGGGTAATCCGAAAGTGGATGGAGTGGAAGTAGAAACTTGGCGAATATTCAAGGAATATTTTCAGGAAAATGGCTTTATTTTTGATACTGTCTTTGAGGATAGAATTAAAACCAGACAATTATTCAAATCTCGCAAGAATAAAAATCCTGATGGCATGAAATCAGAATATTTACTAATATTAGAAAAGAGGTAGGGTTCTCCTCGACTTTGGATGATAAGTAGGGCTGGTTGAATAAATTTAAAAACCTTATACTGATTATTTATGATCCCTTTTGCCTCTTGCATGAGCAGAAAATGGGGTTCTCCGAGAAACCCGTTTTCTGTGCGTTACTCAACGGATTTAGTATGACTAACTCAAAATCGGCAAAACCCCACACCCCATACCCCACAACCAGGAAAAGCTTTTTCAGCAAACCCTAAGTAGTCGTGCAAAATAAATTTCCTAGTCAAGATGGGCATTCATGCAAGAGACTTCGGCCGTGAAGTTGTCGAACCACTGGGTTGACGCCGAAGTGTAACTCCTGATGTCTGAACGAGTACGGAGGGAGTCGAACCCCCGACACCCAGGACCGGAACCTGGTGCTCTATCCTCTGAGCTACGTACCCACGATAAAATACTATTACATTATACCACTAGCCGACGCAGTAGAGCAGAAATTCCCTATGATTAGCGACCGCCCTTTAAAACTACTTATCAGTAACGATGACGGCATTTCGGCTCTAGGAGTCCGCACCCTCGCTAACACCCTTGCTGCTGCAGGCCATCAAGTCACCGTCGTTTGTCCCGATGGTGAGCGCTCTGCTACTGGTCATGGCTTAACCTTACATCATCCCATCTGGGCCGAACAGGTGGAAGGAATTTTTCATCCCGATGTGATTGCTTGGTCTTGCTCGGGAACTCCCGCTGATTCGGTGAAATTCGCCCTTAGTGCCGTCCTCAAAGAGATTCCCGATTTAGTTTTAGCTGGCATTAACCACGGCTCTAATCTCGGTACTGATATTCTCTATTCTGGCACGGTTTCCGCAGCCCTGGAGGGCTTAATCGAAGGTATTCCCAGTATTGCTGTTAGTCTCGCTAGTTTTAAAGCTTGTGATTTCCAACCGGCCGCCGATTTTGCCCTCACTTTAGTCAGAAAAGTTACCCTTAACCCTTTTCCTGTTCCCACTTTACTCAATGTCAACGTCCCTCCGGTTAGTAGTGCCGAAATCAAGGGGGTGAAAATCACTAGGCAGGGATTGCGACGCTACGAGGAAACCTTCGAGAAGAGACTGGACCCCAGGGGTAAAAGTTATTACTGGTTAATTGGGGAAGTGGTCGAAGATATCGAACAACCGGACTACGGCCATTTATCTCCGGAAGTGCCTACGGATGTGCGCGCCATTGGCGAGAATTTTATCACCATCACGCCCCTACAATACAATTTAACTGATGTGCAAGGTTTTCAACATTTGCACCGGAATTCTTGGTTTGATTGAGGATCATCTCATGATATTCTGATTCAATCAGTAGCGTTTGAGAGCCTATGTCCCCATCTCAATTTAATTTTCAAGAAAACGAACTCGAAGAAGCGGATATCATAACCCTCTGGGATGAGCAAGGTCGATCGCTAGACTGTTATATTGAGAACGCCTATGAAACCGATGATCTCACCTATATGCTTCTTGTCCCCGTGGATACACCGGTGATGATTCTAGCTTGGGATGAGGAATCGGAGGAAGAGGAGTCTGATGCCTTCTTAATCGAAGATAGCGAGGAAATTGAGCGGGTTTTCGCCGATGCTAAGGCAGTTTTAGCAGAATTAGACCTATTGCTCAAACCCACTGCTCACACCTTAACTGTTAGTGGTGAATTACCGCCCCTAGAAGAAGATAATGTTCTCAGTTTAGAAATTGATAGCGATATCCCTTCCTCCTCATCAGAGCCAGAAGAATTGCAATTTCTTGCCAGTTTCTTTTCGGAAGACCAAAAATACTCGATTTACAGTCCCCTCGCTCCTTTGTTATTCTTAGCCGTCGGTGATGCGAAAGGGAAAGTTGAATTAGTTTCCCCCGATGATGAGGGCATGGGACCAATTCTAGAGGAACTTTTATTTGATGAACTCGATTAATTACATGATTCTACCAAATCCGCTGACCATAATTTTTGATACATCTAGTCACAGCATATCTTTCGGGATTTGATCATCATTGTGATTAAAACGGATTTGGTATTTTTTTCTAAATTACAGTTTTTCTTAATAAAGATGAAGCATAACAAATTTGCTGATGACTTAGTCCCCAAAACAAAGGTGCTGATTCGGTAGTAGTGATGGGGGCTTAATCCTTTGTTAGCTGTGCATTGTAGTCATGAACAAAATATTAAAGGGTTCTCCGATATGATTATCCATTTTTTTCGAGAAAGATAGACTCTTTCTTACTAAATAGTCGTGCAAAATTAATTTCCTAGTCGAGACGGGAGACAGGATACAGCTATTAGGGATCGGATTTGAGTTTTCAGTTCACTGTTTACTGATCACAGCAGAATTCTGACGGAGTAGTGGCTTAGATGTGTAATTAATTGTGCTTAGATAGTTATAAATAGTCGTGCAAAATTAATTTCCTAGTGAAGAAAGGCAAGAGGCAAGAGGTGGTTAGATGTATGTAATTAATTTTGCTTAGGTACTTACTAAATCCAGTTATTAAAAACTGATTATTTATTCTCCCTTTTGCCTATCCTGATATGTCACCTATACTTAACGGATTTAGTATTAGTATAGAAATCCTTTTTTGAGTAAGCTTTCCACAATCGACAAAAAGATATTTAACTCAACGGATTTAGTATCAGAGAGAGTAACAAATGTGAGCTGCAGCCAAGCAGTAAGTAATCAGTGAACTGCAAACTCAAATCTGATAACTGATTCAAGATAGTTACAAAAACGCCATCATCCTCACTATGCGTTTTCGACAAACTTTTATGCTTTTATTACATAGCTGGCAATATTTTGTAACAATCTATACTATCTTTCCCGTTGAAGACTGTAAATTTAAGTTAATTGCTTCGGTGATAACCCTAAAATAAAGTTATCTTTCTAGCCCAGATGACCAAAAACCGCCCCTATCTACCTATCAAATCCTCAAAACTGTTATGCTTCTAGAAAAAATCTCTTAGACAAAAACTATTGCTAAATCTGTCTAGATAGAGAAGCAAAAGCGATCGAGAGATACAAATAATTAAAGCACCCTTGCTGAATCAACAGTTACTTGCAAGAAATCTTCTCGGTTATCACCGCAGTCAGTTAGGGGAAATAATGAGAATTTTTCACCGTTTCATCACCTTTGTTTAGTTTCTAATCACGATTTTTTAGTCCATGAGTAAACTTTCCAGACGTAGATTTATCTTCACTGCCGGGGCAACTGCCGTAGGAACAGCAATTCTCCACGGTTGCGCCACTCCCAATAATACCGCGACCAGTCCCTCCCCGGCCGGCAGTCCTGCCGCTTCCCCCGTTGCCAGTGGAGAAACCCCCGAAGTCACCACCGCTAAACTAGGTTTTATTGCCCTCACCGACGCTGCCCCCTTAATTATCGCCAAAGAAAAAGGTTTATTCGCTAAACACGGGATGCCCGATGTACAGGTGATGAAACAAGCCTCTTGGGCTGCAACCCGGGATAACCTCGAATTAGGTTCGGCGGGTAACGGTATCGATGGGGCGCATATTTTATCCCCCATGCCCTACCTAATGACCTTGGGCAAAATCACCAAACAGCCCGTACCAATGTATATTCTGGCGCGTTTGAATACCAACGGTCAAGCAGTTTCCATCGCTAACGAATACATGGATCTAAAAGTTGCCCTCGATAGCGGTGTACTGAAAGAATCCTTCGCTAAAGCTAAATCTGCGGGCAAAGAAGTTAAAGCCGCCGTCACTTTCCCCGGTGGTACTCACGATCTTTGGATGCGCTATTGGTTAGCCGCCGGTGGCATTGATCCGAATAAAGATCTATCCCTAATTGTTGTTCCTCCGGCACAAATGGTGGCTAACATGAAAGTCGGCACGATGCAAGCTTTCTGTGTGGGGGAACCTTGGAACGCCCAATTAGTTAACAAAAAACTCGGTTATTCGGCCCTGATTACCGGGGAACTGTGGAAGGATCACCCCGAAAAAGCCCTAACTATGCGCGCCGATTGGGTGGATAAAAATCCCAAAGCGGCAAAAGCTTTAACTATGGCTGTTCTGGAAGCGCAGCAATGGTGCAATGATCCCGCTAATGTTAAGGAAATGTGCGAGATTATTTCAGGACGGGAATGGCTGAAAATTGACCCCGCCGATATCTTGGGCAGAATGCAGGGTAATATCGATTTCGGTGATGGTCGCAAAATCGAAAATAGCCCCGTAGCTATGAAATTCTGGGCTGATAACGCTTCCTATCCCTACAAGAGTCATGATACTTGGTTTGTGACTGAAGACATCCGTTGGGGCTATATTCCCGCCGATACAGACATCAAAGCTTTAGTCGATAAGGTTAACCGGGAAGATATCTGGAGAGAAGCCGCCACAGCCCTCAATGTTCCGGCTGATCAAATTCCCACCTCTACCTCTCGCGGTGTAGAAACTTTCTTTGATGGTGTTACTTTTGACCCCGAAAATCCCACCGCTTACCTGAAATCTCTCAAGATTAAAAAGGTTTAAATCAGTGAGCAGTGATCACTGATAACTGCTCACTGCTCACTGATAACTGCTCACTGATAACTGATAACTGATAACTGATAACTGATTATGGCTGTTTCTATTTCTCGTCGTTCTCAAGGTACAAGATGGGTAAAAGACCTGAAAAAAAAATTAACCAAACTAGCAACTTCGGCGATTGCTTTATTAATTTTCCTTCTCCTCTGGCAAATACTCTGTTTTAGTCCCGATGCTCCTCTTCCTAGTCCCACCAAAGTGGTTAGCGAGACCTGGGAATTAATTATTAATCCCTTCTTCAATAATGGTGGCACGGATGTGGGGTTATTCTGGCAAATTTTTGCCAGTTTACAACGGGTGGCCGTCGGTTTTACCCTTGCCGCTATTGTTGGCATCGCTGCGGGTATTTTAATCGGTAGTAGCGCCCTAATTTATGATGCGATCGATCCGATTTTTCAAATCCTGCGTACCGTTCCCCCCCTAGCTTGGCTACCCATCTCCCTAGCGGCTTTTCGTAATAACGAACCTAGTGCCATATTTGTAATTTTTATTACAGCAATTTGGCCAATTATTATTAATACAGCCGTGGGAGTACAACAGGTTCCCCAAGACTATAAAAACGTCTCTAGAGTGCTAAAATTATCCAAGGTTGAATACTTTTTTAACATTCTTTTTCCCGCTACTGTTCCCTACGTTTTCACCGGATTAAGAATCGGTATCGGTTTATCTTGGTTGGCAATTGTAGCGGCAGAAATGCTGATCGGTGGCGTGGGAATTGGCTTCTTTATCTGGGATGCTTGGAATAGTTCTATGATCAGTGAAATTATCCTCGCTCTGATTTATGTAGGTATTGTTGGTTTCCTACTCGATCGCCTCATGGCCTACATCGCTAAATTAGTTGTACCCGAAGAAAATAAATAAGTTTAATTTTTATGAATAGATAAAAGTGGGTGAGGTTCAAAACTAAATTATTAGCCACCCAACCCACCTCATCCCCGATAACAAAGTCCGAATCTAAAACCTAATTTCTTAAGCTAAAAGCTTGGCTCTACCTAGTTTCTAACCTTCTTGTTAGATAGGAGAATTGCCAGATTATTTCTTTTGCCTCTTGCCTTCAAAAGCTGATAACTGATAACTGATAACTGAAAATGTCTGCATTTATTGAAGTCGATCACATTGATAAAGTTTTCCCTCTCCCCGATGGCCGTCAATATATCGCCCTAAAAAATATCGATCTCAGCGTTACTCAAGGGGAATTTATCTCTTTAATCGGTCATTCCGGTTGCGGGAAATCCACCCTCTTAAATATGGTCGCTGGACTCGATCGCCCGACGGTGGGAGGGGTGATTTTAGAGGGAAGAGAAATTAAAGGTCCCGGTCCCGATCGCATGGTGGTGTTCCAGAATTATTCGCTGCTGCCTTGGTTAACCGTCCGGGAAAATATCGCCCTAGGAGTTAACCGCGTGCTGCGTCATCTACCAGCTGCTGAACGCAAAAGTGTCATCGAACATAGTATCGATATGGTACACCTGCGCCATGCCGCCAACAAACGACCGGGAGAATTATCGGGAGGCATGAAACAACGGGTAGCGATCGCCCGTGCTTTAGCCCTACGGCCAAAAGTCCTGCTCCTTGATGAACCCTTTGGGGCGCTGGATGCGTTAACCAGAGGCAATTTACAGGAACGTTTGATGGAAATAGTCGAAGAAAGCCACGTTACCTGTATCATGGTCACGCACGATGTGGATGAAGCCCTATTACTATCCGATCGAGTGGTGATGTTAACCACCGGTCCGGAGGCCCATATCGGTCAGATTCTCGATGTTCCCATTCCCCGGCCCCGACATCGTTTGGAAGTAGTTAATCACCCCAGTTACTACGCCCTCCGTAACGAAATCGTTTATTTCCTCAACCAACAGAAGCGATCGAAGAAAGTCGGTCAACCCACCGAACCGGTAACAGTGATCGGTCAAGCTACCAGACTGAAAACCAATCCCACCATCGGTTTTATCCCCCTCACCGATTGCGCTCCGATTATTATCGCCAAAGAGAAAGGTTTCTTCGCCGAGGAAGGATTGGAGGATGTTATCCTGCAACGGGAACCCAACTGGAAAGCACTCGCCCAAGGAGTGGCCACCGGTCGTCTCGATGCAGCTCAGATGGTGGCGGGAATGCCCCTCAGCATGACCATTGGCGCTGGCAATAAGCCCTCTGTCCCCGTCATTAGTGCCTTGGTACTCAGTCGCAACGGTAACGCCATCACCCTCAGCAATAAATACAGGGAATTGGGGGTAGAAAAACTCGAGGACTTAAAGGATGCCCTCCCCCTTCGACTTAGCTCAGGGCAAGTGCAAAGTCCCGATAAAATCGCCACTTTCGGCATGGTTCACCCCGCTTCCATGCACAATCTGCTGTTACGCTACTGGTTAGCTAGTGGCGGCATCGATCCCGATAGTGATGTCAATTTAGCCGTAATTCCGCCGCCTCAGATGGTTTCCCTGCTAAAAGCGGGTAATATCGACGGTTATTGTGTGGGGGAACCCTGGAACTCCTACGCCGTTCACGAAAAATTAGGCTACGTTATCGCTACCGATCTCGATATTTGGCCCGGACACCAAGAAAAAGTCCTCGGTGTCAAGGAAACTTGGGCAGCGAAACATCCCGAAACCCATATCGCCATGGTGAAAGCTTTAATTAAAGCCTGCGAATACTGCGATGATCAGCGTAATCGAGAAGAAATCGTCAATATTCTCAGTCAGCCCCAGTATGTGGGCGTGGATAGGGCCATTATCCGCCCCGGTTTCCTCGATGGTTACGATCGCGGTTTAGGAACTGCCCCCGAACCCCTATTCCGATTTAATCAGTTTTACGTCGATCAAGCTAACTGTCCAGGCCGGAGTGAAGCCCTATGGACCCTAACTCAGCTTGCTCGTTGGGGTTACGCACCGTTCCCCCGCAACTGGGTAGAAGTGATTGAACGCGTCCGTCGTCCCGATCTGTTTGGTGAAGCTTGCCGGTCTCTAGGCCTTCCCGATTTGGAACCTGATCGCCACAGTTTCGCCCTCTTTGATCGTCTTATTTTCAATCCTGACGATCCGATCGGCTATCTGGAACGTTTCTCGATCCGTCGCGATTATCGCGTCTCAGAAGTTCTCCTCGATGATCCTGTCGCTAATTAATCGTTGTGGTGGGCTTTGCCCACCTTAAAATAAGTCTAGGACGAATATGCAAACTTTTACCGATAAGACCGTGAATTCCAGCACCACCACCCAGCCTTTTTTATTAGTTAGTAATGTTGCCAAAGAATACCCCTCTCAGGATGGGGTTTACACCGTTTTAGACGGTGTGGAGCTGCAAGTTAATGAGGGGGAATTTGTCTGCATTATCGGTCACTCCGGCTGTGGTAAATCGACCCTTTTAAATATGGTGGCGGGGTTTTCTTCTCCTAGTCGTGGGCAAGTGCTGCTACAGGATAAAGAGGTTAAGGAACCAGGACCGGACCGGATGATGGTATTCCAAAATTATTCGCTTTTGCCCTGGAAAACTGCCTTTGAGAACGTTTATATCGGGGTTAGTTCGGTTTATCCTAAAAAATCTCACGCTGAAAAGGTGAGAATCGTGGAAGAAAATCTATCCTTAGTGGGATTGACAGAGGCAGCCCAGAAAAAACCCCCCCAATTATCGGGAGGTATGAAACAACGGGTTGCGATCGCACGCGCCCTGGCCATTCGTCCCCAAGTCCTCATCCTCGATGAACCGTTTGGGGCCTTAGATGCGATCACTAAAGAAGAATTACAGGAAGAATTGCTGAAAATCTGGCAAGAACACCAGTTAACCGTGTTGATGATTACCCACGATATCGATGAGGCTTTGTTCTTGTGCGATCGCTTGGTGATGATGACCAACGGCCCAAGCGCTAAAATCGGGGAGGTGTTAAAGATGCCTTTTGCTCGTCCCCGGGTTCGTTCCCAAATTACCGAGGATCCCCGTTACTACGAACTCCGCAATGAAGCTCTCGATTTCCTCTACAATCGTTTTGCCCATTCGGAGGATCCCAACGAGGATGCCCCCGAACAACCCCGCACAGAAAATCTCGTGGGTAAAATTGTTACTACTATTGGTGGCATAGCTTTACTCGCTTTTGTCGGTTTTAGTCTAATACAAATGTTCACTAGCAAGACTCCCAATACTGCTAATCCAGCTACCATTGAGGCCCCTAGATAAGTAACAGTTATCAGTTATCAGTTATCAGTTATCAGTTATCAGTTATCAGTTATCAGATGAACGTAGGTTGGGTTGAAGCATGAAACCGTTCGGCAAAAGCTCACGGCCGAAGCCCAACGCCCGCCTAGTTTACGCTACCGCTAACCCATCCTACAAATAATTGTGCATCCCTACTTAGTTGAGACTCCGAGACTCCGAGACAGTTATCAGTTATCAATGATTAAGATGTTCAAAGACCGATTTATCACCGATATCGTTAGGGAGAGGTTGGCTTAATTTTCTCAGAGCAAAGATAACGAATAAAGTTGCCCAGAGAATTAATAGCCCCTTTTCCCAATTTAAGGGCAATATCCCCAAAAGATGACCGAGTAAAAGGGTGGGAACTAGAGGGGTTAAAAACTTGGTTTCTAGACGATTAAAACAAAAAGCTTCTTTGAAATAAATCCCCGTGAGACTAGCAAAAATAAAGCCCACACCGAATAAACTCACCGGGTGGTTATAGACAAATTCTAGGGGAGAAAGGTGATAATAAAGGCTGAAAATTAGGGAAGTAATCGCCCCGATTAGCCAAAAAACTTGCAGGAGACGATGGAGGGGAATTAAATAAATATGGATAGTCAGTAAACTGATGCCTAACCCCAGACAAAAACCAATGTATAAAAGGTTGGTCAGGGGCAATAATTGCGGTCGGGTGAGAACTATAATTGTAGCGACAGCGAAACTAAAAGCCGCTAAATTTAAACCCAGACGGTAGAGACGCACCCCTAGGCGATCGCTATCCGTAATCGTAAACTCTCCGAATTGACCTTGATAAACTCGATCGACAGTAGAGGAAGTCATAATGCTCTAAAGAAAAAGGGAAGCTTAGAAAAGATTGACTACAAATAATCTTAAGCTTGAATTATGCCCGTATCCTCACTTCTCCCCTCTCTCGGCTGACTAATTGCGAGTTTAGTAGTCAATCAAGCTAAAAATTATGATTAATTGGGATAAAAAAAATATATATGTTATTTTACTACGTCTTTCTTGTTTTAACTTCTGATTCCTTGTCATTTCAGTAATTCTCTTTGGTGCCAGAGACTTTTATGAACTCAACTAGCGAAATTTTGATCGTGGGCGGTGGTATCATCGGATTAGCGATCGCCGTCGATTTGCAATTGCGGGGGGCAAAAGTTACCCTCCTAGTTCGAGATATAGCTCAGGCCGCTAGTCGTGCGGCTGCGGGAATGTTGGCCCCCCATGCGGAAGGGATTCCCCCGGGTCCGTTTCTCGATCTTTGTTTACAATCGCGCTGGTTATATCCAGAATGGAGCCGCAAAATCGAGGATTTAACGGGGATAAATAGCGGTTACTATCCCTGTGGTATTCTTGCTCCCATTTACGAGCTAGATCAGCCTATTGATGCCAATACAGCTAATAAAATTTGGTTAGACAGCAATGCAGTTCACCTCTACCAACCCGGACTAGGTAAAGATGTGGTCGGTGGTTGGTGGTATCCCGACGATGGACAAGTGGACAACCGGCAGCTAGTGACTGCGCTGCAACAAGCGGCCGAAAATTTAGGGGTAGAAATTCGCCAAGGGGTAGAAGTCCACGCCCTACAACAAAAGCAGGGAAAAGTCAAGAGTATTTATACCTCAATTGGGGAATTAGAAGCAAAAATTTACATTTTAGCGGCGGGATCCTGGGCGAGTCAACTTTTACCCCTTCCTATCCATCCCGTCAAAGGTCAAATGGCTGCGGTAAAAATGCCCCCTAACCAGACCTTAACTAGGGTTTTATTCGGTCCCCAAACCTATCTGGTTCCCCGTCGCAATGGTCGTTTAATTATCGGGGCCACTTCCGAAAAAGTCTCCTGGCAAACGGGTAATACACCCCAAGGACTGCAAACCCTCTTTGCGCGTGCTACCCGTCTCTATCCCCCTTTAGCTGACTGGGAAATCGAGGAAATGTGGTGGGGATTCCGTCCGGGTACAGCCGATGAATTACCTATTTTAGGCCGCAGTAGCTGTGATAACCTGATTTTAGCCACCGGTCACTATCGTAACGGCATTTTACTTGCTCCTGTCACTGCTTCCTTGATTGCTGACCTGGTGATTAATGACAAAGTTAATCCCATTTTGACCCATTTTCGCTGCGATCGCTTTAATCAACCATCACCCGTTACTATTCCACCTATGTCCTTAACTATTATTGAGAATAAACCCCAAGCGCTTTTATCGCCCCAGAATGATAGTCTCACTATTGCCGGGAAAACCTTTCACTCCCGCTTAATGACTGGGACTGGCAAATATGCCAATCTGACGACTATGCAGGAAAGTATTAGTGCCAGTGAATGTCAGATTGTCACCGTTGCCGTTAGACGAGTACAAACGAACGCACCCTTCGACTTGGCTCAGGGCAAGCCCGGTCATGAGGGATTAGCAGAGGCGATCGATTGGTCTAAAATTTGGATGTTGCCCAACACTGCTGGTTGTCAAACGGCCGAAGAAGCGATTCGGGTGGCCCGTTTAGGACGAGAAATGGCCAAATTATTGGGACAGGAAGACAATAACTTTATTAAACTCGAAGTTATTCCCGATCCTAAATATTTATTACCCGATCCGATCGGAACTTTGCAAGCGGCGGAACAATTAGTTAAAGAAGGTTTTGCCGTACTGCCCTATATTAACGCCGATCCTCTCTTAGCCAAACGTTTAGAGGAAGCTGGCTGCGCCACGGTTATGCCCCTAGGATCGCCGATTGGGTCAGGACAAGGGCTGAAAAATGAGGCAAATATCGCGATTATCATCGAATCGTCCCAAATTCCCGTGGTGGTAGATGCTGGGATCGGTACACCCTCAGAAGCAGCCCGGGCCATGGAAATGGGGGCCGATGCTTTATTAATTAACAGTGCGATCGCTATGGCCGCCAATCCGGCCCTGATGGCGCAGGCCATGGGAATGGCGACAAAAGCGGGACGTTTAGCCCATTTAGCGGGAAGAATGCCGATTAAGTCCTCTGCTAGTCCTAGTTCCCCCCTGACGGGAACGATCGCCTAACCGATTAAGCCTTGCCCTGAGCCAAGTCGAAGGGTAGGAATGGGCTGTTTTCAGCTATTAGAGCCAGCAAAAATCTCTATGACTACAGACAATCAAACTGAGTATGTTGCCGCTTTAACTGATTTACACCGTGGACTTGACCATAAAGGGCCCGGCGACTCTGACTTCTCCCTAAAAATTTTGAGTAATCTCTCTATTTTGCCCCTCAAGCCGCGAATTGCCGATCTAGGATGTGGAAGTGGTGCCAGTGCTTTACTGCTGGCACAATACTACCAAAGCCCTGTCATGGCAGTGGATTCCTCGTCGGTTTTTATCGACGAACTCAAAACCCGAGCAAAACAGCTTGGTCTTGAGCATTTAATCATTCCAATTCATGGTGACATGGCTAAACTTGATTGGTCAGTGGGTTCAGTTGATCTACTTTGGTCTGAGGGGGCTGCTTATAATCTTGGGTTTGAGCAGGCTCTTAAAATCTGGCGACCGCTTGTTTCTAACAATGGGATCGCCGTCATCTCGGAGATGAGTTGGTTTACTGATGAGCTGCCAGAGCCGCTTGCCCTGAGCCAAGTCGAAGGGGCTGTGGCCTATTGGCAAAACGCCTATCATACAATGGGTAATGAGTTTGAGAATATCGTTCGGGCTAATAGGTCTGGTTTTAAGGTACTTTCTACCCAGAGGCTGCCCAGTCAGGTTTGGTGGCTAAATTATTATCAACCTCTCCGTGAGCGAATCGGGCAGCTGGAAATCAGTCCAAGTAGCTCATCGGTTATTCGTGAAACTGAAGAAGAGATGAAACTTTTTGAGAAATTCAGCAACTTCTATGGTTATACCTTCTATGTTCTGCAAGCAGCCTAGAAAAAAGGAGCCAAGGACTGTTTTAAATGCCATTCCACATAATAAGCCAACATACATAGGGCTTGCTGAAAAAGTATGGGCGAAGCATTCGGATAGAAAATCTCCGGTTTCACCGATAGGTTATTGCCCGAATGCTTCGCCCCTACAGGACGCGGGCCGATGAAGACGCGAGGTTTTGAACGACGATTCTCTCAAAATCTTGCACCTGTTTCGCGAGAAAAGCCCCAAAACCCTTACTTTGCCTACATTTCACATTTATTCAGCAAGCCCTACATAAAAAGATAAGTAGTCGTGCAAAATTAATTTCCTAGTAAAGATAGGCAAAAGGCAAGAGGGGGTTAGATATGTGTAATTAATTTTGCTTAGGTACTTATGAGCCTTAACTCTATGAGCATTTTTGAGGGAGAGAAGTGCTAAACAGAGACTATTTCTTTCTTTCTCAAAGCACCAAGCTTTTGCTCAAGCATCATTTGAATTTCGGGAATAGCGGGTTTATAAGGGGAGCATCCCACTTCTGCAATAAGCATAAATACTCAAGAATTTAAGGGAAGCCAGAGTGCATAATAGAAACACTCTTATTATGGGTAAATTATATGACTCCTCCTGAAATCGAAGAAC
>SFBI01000083.1 GCA_007095845.1 Microcystis aeruginosa Ma_MB_S_20031200_S102 | reverse complement strand
ATAAAGGGTTTGCCGTTTAATCCTGTAGTGCTTGACCCACTTGTTAGTGAGCCTGTCGAACTACGAATGAGTAAGCTTTCAGGCTTTTAAGTAAGTTTGAGTAAGTTTAGTTGAGCGGTGCGTAGCTTCTTTCAGTGGCTGATAACTGATTAACTGAGTCAACTTTTTAGGCTGCGGCTAAATTAGCGGCCACGAAATCCCAATTAACTAACTTAGTTAAAAAGTCGCTGATGTAATCGGGACGACGATTTTGATAGTCGAGATAATAAGCGTGTTCCCACACATCCATAGTTAAGAGGGGAACCTGTCTGGCGGTTAAAGGATTATCAGCGTTGCCGGTTTTGGTAACTTTGAGAGTACCGTTATCGAGAACCAACCAAGCCCAACCACTACCGAATTGAGTAGCACCGGCGGTTTTGAAAGCTTCGACAAATTTCTCGAAACTGCCGAAATCTGCGTTAATTTTAGTGGCTAAAGCACCGGTAGGCGCACCGCCACCACCCGGTTTCATACAGTCCCAATAAAAACTATGATTCCATGCTTGGGCGGCATTGTTGAAAACCCCAGCTTTAGAAGCATCACCGGCAACCTTAATGATAACTTCTTCTAAAGAGAGAGCATCGAGTTCCGTATCTTTGACCAAACCGTTATAGTTATTGACATAAGCGGCGTGGTGCTTGTCGTGGTGGAATTCTAGGGTACTTTTGGTGATACAAGGCTCTAAGGCAGTGTAATCGTAGGGTAAAGGGGGAAGTGTGTAAGCCATGTGTTCTCTGTATCCTCTCTTGAGAGCTTGTTTAAGGTAGTGTTGTTAACCTTTTGTCAGTATTCAGCTTGACCAAGACGAATACCGTTGTAATAAAACTTTACATCCTCAATCATAGCACCGAAGGAGACTTGATCAGTGATCACTGATCGATCAGATTTTTTCTCCCTTCTCCCCCATCACCCCAACCCCTCACTGATAACTGATTACTGAAAAATCAGCCCAACTCCCATGCACCGTCTGCTAAATCCTGAGAAGATCACCAAACAATGTTAGAATAATTGCCGTACTGTAGGCGCTTGCAGATTCTTGTGGGCGTGGCAGGGCAGGCGAAAAACGATTCCGTTAGGAATTAGACCAAAAAAGCTCCACTGGCAACAGCAGTAGATTTTATCTGACTGGGTTGACTGGTTGGCAGTTCGTCAAATTACGGATCAATACAAAATTATCATTTACAGATCTTTCTTGGTAACTTATGGCACAGCGTACACGCTTAGGTGAAATCCTTCGTCCCCTCAATTCGGAATATGGTAAAGTTTCTCCCGGTTGGGGAACTACCTTGCTGATGGGAGTGTTTATGGCTCTGTTTTTAGTCTTTTTGCTGATTATTTTACAGATCTACAACTCCTCCCTAATTTTAGAAGGATTTAATGTAGATTGGGGTCAGTAAGTAGATTCCAACAATCTCGTCGGCATTTTTGGCAGCAGAATTGTCCCTCGGACTTTGGCAGGTGGGTTATTGCCCACCGCAAGTTTTTTATTAGGAGCAGAAAAATGAATATTTTTGGGATTGGATTACCAGAAATGGGGTTAATTCTCTTGATTGCCCTGCTAGTTTTCGGACCGAAGAAATTACCAGAAATCGGTCGCAGTTTAGGCAAAACGATTCGAGGATTTCAAGAAGCATCTAAGGAATTTGAAAGTGAATTTAAGCGAGAGGCCCAGCAGATTGAAGACTCGGTAAAAATCAAAGCTGAATTAGAAGAAAGTCAATCTCCTAGGGATCAAACTCGTTCCAGTTAAGAACTGTATAGAGATGTGTTGTAGGTCAAATTCGAGGGTATTCCGCCAGATTAACATCGAGAATGACCAGATCGAGATTAAATTGGCAGTTTTACCATCGGCCACCGCTTTTATTTGCTAGTTTTTTTGATCGAGAAAGCGGAAAATCAGGTTTTGGAGCGCAAAATCGTCTTTAACCATGATAGTTTTGGCAGCAGCCACAGCCATAGTTAAATAGATAGCCAGGATATACGATTAGTTTGAAAATTCCCAGACGGCAACGAAAAAATGACTATTTCCTTGCTATAAGTATTGTAGATGTCAAGAGTGGTAAATGAATGTCTATAGTGGTATCCCCCGAACAAGTCCATCAAATCGTCAACAACCTCCATCACGATCCCTTTGAGGTTTTGGGGGCCCATCCCCTAGAAGAAGAAGGAAAAGTAAATAAATGGGTTGTTAGAGCCTATTTACCAAAAACCACGGCTGCTTGGGTTATTTTACCGTCCCAAAGACAAGAATATCCCATGACTGCCGCCTATCACCCCCATTTTTTCGAGTGCGTTATCGATATCGGTGAACTGAACAATTATCAATTACGCATCCAGGAGGGAGAACAGGAACGGGTAATCTATGATTCCTATGCTTTCCGTTCTGCCAAACTCAGCGATTTTGATTTACACCTGTTTGGGGAGGGCAACCATCATCGCATTTATGAAAAATTAGGGGCGCATTTAGCCGAAATCGAGGGTATTAAAGGGGTTTATTTCGCCGTTTGGGCTCCTAATGCCCGTAATGTCTCGATTATTGGTGATTTTAATAGCTGGGATGGTCGTGATCACCAAATGCGGAAACGTAATAATATGGTCTGGGAATTGTTTATCCCGGAAATCGGTGTTGGTACTAAATATAAATACGAGATCAAAAATTGGGAAGGTCACATTTACGAAAAATCTGATCCCTACGGTTTTGCCCAAGAAGTACGCCCGAAAACCGCCTCGATCGTGGCTAATTTAGATAGCTATACTTGGGATGATAGCGATTGGATGGAAAAACGCCGCCATAGCGATCCTTTAACTCAACCGGTTTCCGTTTACGAATTACACCTGGGTTCTTGGCTGCACGCTTCCAGCGCCGAACCCCCCCGTTTACTTTCCGGAGAAGGGGAAGCGGTTCCCGTGTCAGAATGGAACACTGGGGCGCGCTTTTTGAGTTACTACGAGTTAGCCCAAAAACTGATTCCCTACGTTAAGGAATTAGGTTACACCCATATCGAATTATTACCGATCGCCGAGCATCCTTTTGATGGTTCTTGGGGTTATCAAGTGACGGGTTATTTTGCCCCCACCAGTCGCTACGGCAATCCTGAAGATTTCATGTATTTTGTCGATCAATGTCACCAAAATGGCCTTGGTGTGCTAGTGGATTGGGTCCCCGGTCACTTCCCCAAAGATGGCCACGGGTTAGCTTTCTTTGATGGTACTCATCTTTATGAACACGGCGACCCGCGCAAAGGGGAACACAAGGAATGGGGAACCCTAATTTTTAACTATGGTCGCAACGAAGTCAGGAATTTCTTGGTCGCTAATGCCCTATTTTGGTTCGATAAGTACCATATTGACGGTATTCGCGTAGATGCGGTGGCTTCTATGCTCTATCTCGATTATTGTCGTAAAGATGGGGAATGGGTGGCCAACGAGTACGGTGGCCGGGAAAATTTAGAGGCTGCGGAATTCCTGCGTCAAGTTAATCATGTAATTTTTAGCTATTTCCCCGGAATTCTCTCTATTGCCGAAGAATCCACTGCTTGGCCGATGGTGTCCTGGCCCACCTATATGGGCGGTTTAGGCTTTAATTTGAAGTGGAATATGGGCTGGATGCACGATATGCTCGATTATTTCGGCATGGATCCCTGGTTCCGTCAATTCCATCAAAATAATGTCACTTTTAGTATGTGGTATAACCACAGCGAGAATTATATGCTGGCTTTGTCCCACGATGAAGTGGTTCACGGCAAAAGTAATATGATTGGCAAAATGCCGGGGGATGAGTGGCAAAAATTTGCCAATGTCCGGGCATTATTTGGTTATATGTTTACCCACCCCGGCAAGAAAACCATGTTTATGAGCATGGAATTTGGCCAGTGGAGTGAGTGGAATGTTTGGGGTGATTTGGAGTGGGGTCTTTTGCAGTACGAACCCCATCAACAGCTAAAACGCTTTTTCACTGATTTGAACACCACCTATAAGAGTGAACCTGCTTTATATACCCAGGATTTTGGTCAGGATGGCTTTGAGTGGATCGACTGTAGTGATAATAGTCATAGCGTCGTTTCTTTCCTGCGCTGGAGCAAAAATTGGCAGGAGTTCGTCGTGGTGGTCTGTAATTTTACTCCCCAACCCCACAGCCATTATCGTGTTGGTGTACCTCATCCCGGTTTTTATCAGGAAATCTTTAACAGCGATGCGGGTAAATATGGCGGTAGTAATATGGGCAACCTTGGCGGTAAATGGTCGGAGGAATGGTCCTATCATAGCCGTCCCTACTCGATCGATCTTTGTTTACCACCTTTAGGGGTTTTAGTTCTCAAAATCGATCCTAATACTTCTGGGGAATAGGGAAGTGGGGAGATGGAAGTAGGGAAGTGGGGGAATTCAACTAAAACCCTAACACCCTAAAACCCCAACCCCTAATAAAAAATTTAGAGGCCATCTTGGAGAAAGTAGCCTCTTTTTTTGGGTCAATTTTCTAGAAACTATTAATGCTAAATCTGGTTATTAAAAACTGATTATTTATTCCCCCTTTTGCCTCTTGCCTTTTCTGATATGTAGCCTATACTCAACGGATTTAGTATAAGTTGTAATCCTGTCTGGGGTTCCCACTGCAAGACTTTTTAAGCATACCCTAGATATTGGTTTAAGATTGCGGCTGTAGCTAGACCGGTTTTCTGCCAACTAAACTCATCGGCTCGTTTTTTGCCTAGATAACTTAATTTTGACTGTAATTGTCGATCTTGAGCGATAATTTTTAGGGCATCGGCTATGCACTCGACTCGATAGGGATCGATTAAAATTGCCGCTGTTGCCGTGACTTCTGGCAAAGATGACAAATTTGAGGTAATCACGGGTGTACCGCAGGCCATAGCCTCTAAAACGGGCAATCCGAAGCCTTCCCAAAGACTAGGGAAGACTAAAGCAGTGGCTTGACTGATAACCTTGGGTAGGTGATCGTAGGGGATATAGTCGAGAAATTTAATGCGATCGCTAACTGCTAATTCTCGCGCTTGTTGTTGTAAATTGGGGGTATAACGGCGATCAAAGCTGCCGGCAATCCAAAGATGATAATCTCTTAAATCTGGGGGCAGTTGGGCAAAAGCGGCGATTAAACGCGGTAAATTTTTATAGGGATTGGGACGACCGAGATAGAGAAAATAGGGATGTTCTGGCTTATTATCTTCCATAGGGCGAAAGTGATGATGATCATAGGCTAGGGGAATAGAAGTAATTTTATCGGCGGGAATTTGATAATATTCAGTGATATCTTTGGCCGTTGCCTGAGAGTTACAGATGATATGTTTTGCCTGTTGTAATACCTGCGGCACATAATAACGGAAATAGTGGGTTAGGGGGGAAGTAAAACTGGGAAACCGCAGGGGAATTAAATCGTGGACCATGACGACAAAGCGACAGGGGGAATTTATCGGCGCTTCTGGGAGGGGAGAAAAGAGTAAATTGGCCTTTAATTGTTGGTAAATTGACGGTAACTGCCACTGAGTCCAGAGTAAGCGTTTTAAATGACCTTTCGCTCCTCGATCGGGACCGAGATTCTTGGGGATAGAATAACAGTTAAAGTCGGGATAACTATTAGCTGTTAGTAGGATTGGTTCTAAATTTTTCAGGTAGGGTAAGAGGTTAAGAATGTAGGTACTGATTCCTGTGGGTTGGGGAAAAAGTACGGAGAGATTAATTAATAACTTATGCTGTGTATTCACTGTATTCACTAATTACCCTGTTGATATTTGCTGAGGATTTCTGAGATATATTGGTAGCCTTCCATTCCAATCGATTTAATCAGGGAGGAACTTTCCTGACTGAAAGTCTGCTCAAATTCTGCGATATTTTTACCGCGAATAACCGTTAATAGACTAGCAGCTTGTCGCCATTCCACTGCACCTATTTCGTGTAGCCAATACATTCCTAGGGAACCCATATAAATTGCCTGTTCAAAATTCTTGTCTTGATAGTAAGCTTCCCCTAAATAAGTTAGTAATAAACCTTGCAGATATACATCTCCGTAGTATTTGGCCGATTCTAATCCTTGTAGGAGAATATTAATCGCTTCTTGGGGTCTTTCGAGGATAATATAGGCTAGACCTAAACTGCTACAACAAAGGGATTTACTCTGCCAATCTTGGAGACTTTCCGCTAACTTTAGTCCCTGTTTTAAATACTCGATCGAACTTTGATAAATTTCTGGATCACATCTCTCTAACTGTTGTGCTTCTTGTACCTGACTATAACCCAAATTAGCTAAAGCGTTAGCCTGTCCTAAACTATTACCCTGTTGACGACTTAAAATTAAAGCTCTCTGACTTAAATTAATCGCTTCTGTATAGTTTTTCTGGATAGCATTGAGACGGGATAAATGGTTTAAATTAGCTATTTCACAAGCATAATCCTGCTGTTGACGAGCAATTTCTAAAGCTTGTTGATGACATTCTCTGGCCTGTGGATAGTCGCCACGAATGCGATTAGAATAGGCAATTAAAGTTAAAATTCTCGCCTTTTCTCCCGTACCTTCCACATAACGCAGAGGAATTGATAAATAATCTAATGCTTCCTTGAGATAACTGCCAGAAAAGGAAGCAAAAATTCCTCCGTATAAAGGAAAATAGTCCCGTTGAGCAAAGGTTCTCAGAATTTGTAAAGCCATCTGAAAACAGCCACGACTATAGAGGGAATTTTTACTAACTTGCTCAAAACTATTGGTTAACAGTGACCAAATTAAAGCAAAGGTGAGAAAGGTAGAAATAGATAATTTTGCTCCTAATTTTTCGCTATAGATACGCTGATCAAAAAAGTTAATTAGTCCCCTTTGGATATATTGAAAAACAATAGCAGTTTCTACCCAATCGGTTAGAGTTAAATCCTGGGTGAGAGAATCAAAAGCTTGTTGATTAGCTAAACTTTCTAAGACTCGTTTTAACCAAGAAGGATTAACTTTACTTGCCCAAATTTGCCAGGGTGTCACTCGCTCATTATCATTAGTAAAACCAAGATTACGATTTTGTTCGTAGAGCCAACTGGTGAGATCATTCGATAAATTTGACCAAGTATTTAACCCCAGATTAATCCCCGTGGCAATTTGCCATAAATCCGCTTCTCCCCGCTGCTGAGAAACTGTCTGTAAATGCTTGGCTAACTGTTGTAATTGTTCTAGGTTTAAAGCATTACTTTGATTGGGATCGATTAAATTCACTAAAGTTAGTAAACGATCCTCTTGATCGATTTTCACCAGACTATCGATCGCCGCTGCCGTGAGAGAATTTTGCTGATTGGTTTTTTGATAATTTTCCCATTCACTTTCGATGGTTTCCAAGGCGCGCAAAACCCTAGTCGCTTTAATTTTTGTTTCTAACTGTGAGCGAGTAACGATTATTTTTTCAGTTAAACAACGCTCAAAAATTTCTCCTGTGCCATTTTTTAAACCCTCCGCTAAAAGGTTATAAACCTGTGATTTAGCCCTGATTTTTCCTTCTAAAGTTAGATTGACAATGCGCTCGATTAGTGCATTATAAGTTTCGCTGAAGTTATCTCTATTTTCTGTCATAAGTGGTTTTTCAGTTATCAGTAAACAGTAATCAGTGAAAAGACAGTAGGAAACTTCTAAGCTGTACTGAATTTAAACTGCATATTAGAAATTTTAGTACAAATGCTCAAACTTGCCCTCCCTGCTCCCAACTCCGGCACTCCAGTGCAGTCCTAACGAGTAATTTAGATAGTCAACAGCTGATTTAATGCTGCACACTTAAAACTCAAATCTGATAACTAATGACTGATTCAAGACTGACTACTGTTGACCAAAGTGATTACTGTCACTTCGGGGGGACAAAAAAGACGACCGGGAAAATAGGTTCCTAAGCCTCGATTCACATATAATTGATTTTCCCCGACTCGATGAAATCCCTCGGACCATTGCCAGTATCGGACTACTCTGCTGAACTGCCGATGAAGGGGAACCCATGGACGATAGGGTTCGGGCAGCGATCGCCTAAGTTTCTCTAAAACCATTGGTAGGGAACCGATACCGGGGATAGTCACTTGGCCTCCGTGGGTATGACCAGATAACTGCAAATCCACGCGCCAATCCTTTAAAATCATGGCTGTATCAGGATTGTGGGAAAGAACAAGTCTGGGTATATCAGGGGGGATTTGCTCGAGGATTTGCGGTAAAAATTCCCCAGACCAATAATCGGCCAGTCCGACGATGGGAAAATTTTCGCCGTAGGGTGTGACGATTTCATTCCAGAGTACCCGAATTCCCACGCTAGTTAAGGCCGATCTGACCGTTTCCCTGGCGTTGGGAAGATAACTGTCATGATTTCCTAAACAAGCATAAATACCCCCTTGACTTTTGAGAGCTTTTATGCTCTCGACTAGGGCAAAAATTGGCCTGGGACTATGGGTGATAAAGTCCCCTGTCAGGAAGATGAGATCGGGTTTTTCCTGATTGGTAATGGCGATCGCTTCTTGCAGGACAGCTAGAGGCAAATGCTGTGCATCGCAGTGCAGATCTGACCACTGCACCAACTTGATCCCTTGCAGATGCGCTGGTAGGCCAGCAATTGCGATCGTTAATCTTTCTACCTGTAAGGATTCTAACCAAAAGGGTCGCATCGGTGAGCCGTTGTCGGTGAGCAGTTACCAGTCTATCAATTCCCGATGGGGTTGCCGGAGGACGCTTCCGCAAACATCCCCCCTCTTAACGATTAGCCTTGAAATTTATCGATAATTCTCTCCATAGCGGCCTCGACGTTGGCACGACTATTAAAAGCTGATAGCCGGAAATAACCCTCTCCAGCAGCCCCAAAGCCAGATCCGGGGGTCCCCACCACCTTACAGGTATGTAGCAGTTTATCGAAGAAATCCCAACTGGATAGACCTTGGGGCGTTTTTACCCAAACATAGGGCGCATTGACACCACCATGCACTTCTAAACCGGCGGTGGTTAATTTTTCTCGGATAATTGTTGCATTTTGTAAATAAAACTTGACAAGTTCTTCTACTTGTGCTTGTCCTTCTGGGGAATAAACCGCCTCGGCCCCCCGTTGGACAATGTAGGAAACGCCGTTAAATTTGGTCGATTGCCGACGATTCCACAGTTTCCAGAGTTGCACATCCGTCCCGTCGGCAGCTTTGGCCGTGAGACTTTGGGGAACCACGGTTAAAGCGCAACGAGTCCCGGTAAAACCGGCATTTTTAGAAAAAGAGCGAAATTCGATCGCACATTGCCGCGCCCCCTCGATTTCGTAGATGGAATGGGGTAAACTGGCATCGGTAATAAAGGCCTCGTAGGCTGCATCAAAAAAGATAATCGATCCGTTTTCCCTAGCATAATTAACCCAAGCTGTCAAGTGTTCTTTGGTAGCTGTGGCCCCGGTGGGATTGTTGGGAAAACAGAGATAGATTAAATCGACTTTTTCCGTCGGAATCTGGGCAGTAAAGTTATTTTCAGCGGTAATTGGCAGATAAATCAAGCCCTCGTATTCACCGCGTTCGTTGACCTCTCCCGTGTGTCCAGCCATAACATTAGTATCGACGTAAACGGGATATACTGGGTCGGTCACGGCGATCGAGTTATTATCCCAAAAAATATCGAGAATATTGCCCGTATCGCACTTAGAACCGTCGGAAATAAAGATTTCATCGGCACTGATATCACAACCGCGAGCCTGAAAATCATGGACAGCGATTTTTTCCCGTAACCAAGCATAACCCTGTTCGGGCCCGTAACCCTTAAAGCTAGAGCGATCGCCCATTTCCTCCACCGCTTTGATCATGGCCTCGCGACAAGCGCGGGGTAAAGGTTCGGTGACATCCCCAATCCCCAGACGGATAATATTAGCATCGGGATTGGCCGCGGCAAAAGCTTGGACTCGTCGGGCAATTTCTGGAAAGAGATACCCCGCTTTTAGTTTTAAGTAATTACTGTTAATGGTTGCCATAATTATTCTCGTTTCAGTCGCAACCTTTAATTCTATAATAGTAGGTCATCAGCCGTCAGCTTTTTCCGATCAGCTTCGATCGCTCTCCTTACCGCAGGAACTGGGAGTGGGTTCTTCTCAACCTTGTAGAAATGTCTGGGAATGGCTGAATAAATCTAAAAACCTTTTTGGATAAGACTTATAGACTGTTTTGACATCAAAAAGCGCGGGAGATTGGAGTGGTCAGGGGGAAAACTCAGGTACTTTTTCCCTGAAAATTGGGTAATTGACCATCTGAAAGATGGCTAAATCGCCGCCAACTACATCCCAGAACCTGCCTCCACAAAAAATTTTTGAAATGACCATAATTAATGTTTATGACAAAAGCTGTATTTATATCGAGAAGAATTATCGGGTTAACGGGGGGAATAGCCTCTGGTAAATCTACGGTTTCTCATTATTTAGAAAATATCTACAAAATTCCCGTTCTTGATGCGGATATTTATGCCCGGGAAGCAGTGGAAAAAGGTTCGGCAATTTTAGAGAGAATTTTGGCGCGTTATGGCAAAAAAGTTAAAACTGAGGATAATTCCCTTAATCGCCAACAGTTAGGAGAAATTATTTTTAATAATCCCGAGGAAAAAATCTGGTTAGAAAGTCAGATTCATCCCTACGTTAGAGAATGTTTTAATCGGCATTTAGAGCAGTTAGAAGCGGCGATAGTTGTTTTTTCTATTCCTTTATTATTTGAAGCTAAATTAACCAATTTAGTCACGGAGATTTGGGTGGTTTCTTGCAGTTTCGAGCAACAAATTCAACGCTTAACGACTAGAAATAATTTAAGTAGAGAACAAGCGATCACTAGGATTAATAATCAAATACCTTTGGCCGAAAAAATTGCTCTAGCTGATATTATTTTAGACAATTCTGGGAATTTAGAAGCTTTATATACTCAGATCGATCGAGCTATACAATAGGGATTAATTTTAAAACAACCAGGCAAATTTCCCCACCCCGAATTTTACATAGAGAATAATTGCCAAAACTAATAAAAATAGAAAGCCAATAATTAATAAATAGTCTTTATTGGTTAAGATTGATTCCTGTAAAAATGTGCGATCGGGATCACCAGAGAAAGCTTTAGCTTGTAGAACTACTTCTAGTTTTTGTGATTTGGCCATAGCGTTTAAAATTAAAGGTACAGCGATGGAAGCATAAATTTTTCCTTTTTGCAGCCAACCCATTTTTTCTATTGCTAATCCTCGTAATCTTTGAGCAGAAATAATTGATCGAGATTCTTCTACTAGGAGAGGAAATAAACGCAGGGTAGAGGAAAAAATAAAGACTATTTTGTAAGGAATTCTGGCTTTAGTTAAACTTACCATCATCTGATTTATATCAGTGGTAAAAATAGCAAGAGGAATAATTAAAACCATCGTCAGAGTTTTAAAGATCACATTTAAACCGTAGAGGGTTCCCTCCATAGTCATTTGAGTAGAACCGACGGTTAATAGAGGAGTTAATTCAGGTTTTCCCGTTAAAGCTTTTACCTGTTCCACATTAAAAAATCCCATGGTAATTAATAAGAATAGATAAAAAGGAGCCATGAATTTTAAAATAGTGAGAAGATAAGACCACTTTACCCCGGCCCAGAGACAAGCTAAAGCGACAAGAAGAGTTAGGAAACCACCAGCAAGCGGACTTTCCCAAGTAAAAGCGATGAGAGTAACCACGATCATCATGGTTAATTTTGTCCGAAAATCTAGGCGAGTAAAAGGAGAATCTCGATCGACGGTTTGCCAGTTAAATGATTGCATATAAGTAATTGAAGAAAATTAATTTCTTGGTTAGGAAAAGTAAGAAGCAATAGGTAGTTCGATAGGGTGCATCTCATTTTTGTAAATCTACTAAATTGGGATTTTTCAAGGGAAACTCTCTGCTAAAATTGGGCGTTACTTCTGATTTTATCACTCAATCCAAACCTTTGGGGGGTTCTACCCCCCAAACCCCCTGTTGGGGACGCAAGCGCGGTCACTGAGCTTTTACATTGAGCTTGTCGAAATGTGTCGAAGTGCCGTCCCCAAACCCCGAAGCGCATTAGCTTTTCGGTGAGATGCTTACACGCAGTTGTTGATATATTTGTGGTAATTTAAGAGTCACTGATAATTGCTGATTGTCGATATTTCTACAAATTTGAGATGCACCATCTCTGGACGACTAGCTACTGTTCCCTGTTCTCTGAAACCAGATATTTGGTATCTCACTATTAAGATAACTGCTATATAGTAAGGGAATGAGTTAATTACCCATCCCCATTAATCCACTAGGAAGGGTTAGCAACTCTCTTCATTTGCTCTTGAATTTCGGGGTTATAAATCTGGAGATAATTCCAATAATTACCAAACACCGATTCTATATAACCCTTAGTTTCTCTAAAGGGAATATTCTCGACAAATTCATCGGGATCGCTAAAATCAAAACGCTGTCTCCATTTAGAAACTGCCCCAGGTCCAGCGTTATAACTAGCCACAGCAAAAAGTGAATTTCCAGCGAATTTACCGTGGGTATAATCGAGATACCATGTCCCCATCATAATGTTATCTTCGGGATTAGTTAAAGAATAACTTTTGTTGCCAGTATTACCCGCGATATATTTACCCGTATCGGGCATAATTTGCATTAATCCCACTGCCCCCACAGGAGAACGAATTTCTTTTTCAAAGCGGGATTCTTGGCGGATTAAAGCTGTCACTAGCAGGGGATTTAATTGTCTATCTTTTGACCATTCTAGGATAGTATCGTAGTAGGGAAAAGGGAATAAAGCGTGCCAGTATTTATCATTTTGTCGCAGGACTTTCCATGCTTTCCTTTCCTCCGGGGTATCTCTTTCTCGCAAGCGCCAAATCAGGTTAATTCCTTCTAAATTTTGATTGCGAGAGAGTTTATAGACACCGAGGTTAAATTGTTCGTCAACGGTTAAATTCCAAGGATCGACAATTTCTGCTTGAAAGAGATTCCACGCGTCCGTATCTTCACCAATGCGATATAGTTCCTTGAAAGCTTCCGATCCGGCGGGAGTATCGTTACGGGTGGCGGGTTTGACGGTGGTAGGATTATAGGAGCGGACAGTGGTAAAATCCCCCACGTCCCAACCTAATAAAACCGCCGAGCGCCAAGCATAATAGGAATGGGGATGACGAGAAATAGTGTAGGTAAAAGCTTGTTTTGCTTCTTGGTTTTTGCCCAGTTTTTGCGCCCATTTTCCCACCCAAAACGCCGCTTTCGGGGCAATTTGACTATCGGGATTATTAACCGCAATTGGCTGCGCCCACTGCCACGCCTTGGCGTAGTTACCGGATTTAGCGGCTTTTTGGGCCATTAACCAGCGATAATCGGCGGCTTCGTCGGATTTTGGGTATTTATTTAATAAAGTCTGCCATGTTTGACTAGCGGCCTGGGCATTAGTTGATTCCAGTAATTTGGCTTTCGCTTGCAAAGCTTCCGGAGCGCGATCGGGAAATTGCTTGACAATGCGATCAAGATATGCTGTGGCATCACGGTTAGGAGAAATTTGGGCGAGTCGCAGTAATCCTAAACTGGTTTCTGGAGCTTGGGGATAGGTTTTAATTAATTTTTGGTAAGCGCTGCGAGCTTCTGGCAGTTTTTTGGCAATTTGTAGCCCCCTGGCGTAACGATAGGCTTGTTCGGGGCTAGGAGTGGCTTTAGCATAGGCTTTATAGGCTTTTTCGTACAATCCCGACTGCCAATAACCCGCCCCAATCATTGCCCAATCCGCCGGAGTTAACTGATTGACGTAGTCTTTCACCAAACGATCGCGGGCCTGATTGAGGGTAGGATCAAAAGGATTAGCCTTGGCTAACTGCAACCATAAGGGAAATTGATCGGGATTTTCTTGAAGACGTTGGCGAATTAAAGCCAACGTCCGCGGGTGTCGGGGGTATTCCTTGAGCAATTTCTCATAATAGCTGGGGTCGTATTTGCCCAAAGAGTAGTAAGCTTCCGCTACTACGGGCGATTGGGGATAGGTTTTCAGTAATTTTTGCCAAATTTCTCGCGCTTTTTCATTATCATTACTTAATTCGTGCGCGCGTCCCTGTTTGAGGAGAATCTGGGGAGCGAGAACAGGATATTGTTTTTCTAAGCCTTCTAATTGTTTTAAAGCCGGACCGCCTTCATATTTTCTCAATAAATCCATAGCCAAGAGATAGCGGGCGCGACTACGCTCTAAAGAGGGTGCGTTGGCATCAGCAACATCTTTTAACTTGACATCTCGTTCGGTTTGTGGTAGGGAAGCGCTATCAACTACGGCAGAGGGTTGGTTAGGATCTTGACTAGGAAGCGAAGCACTATTGCGATCGAGCCAAGCGAGAATTTTCGGGTGAAAGAGAAAGAGACTGGTGAGAGTAAAAAGCGCAACCCCAGAACCTAGTCCAAGAATGAGCGGGGTGTGAGGGGGGAATTTCTTAAACATTACCTTAATTCAAGACAGTAACTCAACATACATTATCAGTGATCATGGTGACAGGTTGTTTGTTTCAATCAGGTTGGGGAACTGGGGTGTGGGGTGTGCTGACGGGTGTAGGTAGGGTCTGCTGAAAAAGTTTTTCCTGGGGGTAGTAGCCGGAAGAAAACAAGAAAGCTGACGTAGAGGTATGTTGGGGGGAAGTGGCGACAAATTGGGTTCAGAAGATTGATTTTCCGCTGCCCCGTCGGATTTGAGGTTGCGGTAAACACACTCCGTAGAAGAACCTAAGCCATACCAGAGAGCATAGCTTGCGGTCTTGACAAATGGGGCAGATGTTCTGATACTATGCACAACCACTGCTTGAGATATTTGTTTTTCAGCATTGCCTTTCACGATGCTCCTCTAAATCTCTAGCTTGATTTTCTCACCTTGAGTGTGTGACTGCTCACCTCTTTGTAATAAACCTACACCTGTCAACCTCCTGCCTCCTAACGACCAGCTGATCTCAACAAGCAATTTAAATTACGAACAGCTTATTGACTATTCGATCAAACCCTAGTGAGTCCAAAGATGAGAATAGTTCTCATTAGGAAGAGCGAAGAATAGTAATAAAAAGCTGATAGCTGATGGCCATCTTGATTGTTAAGAACCGTGATCTTTACCTAGTCAAATAGCAAAAACCCTAGTTAGAGTGTATAAGTGGAAACCCTAAAAGTCTCCCCTATTCACCAGAAAATCTTATTATCTGGTTGAGCGATTTGTAACCATTCACACAGAAGCGAACAATTATATCCCAGAAATGGCCGCCATTAATTAAGAAAACGTTTAAAAAATCTGCTCCCCGAAAATTCAATGTAACAATCAGCCCATTGGGAGACACTAAGTTTTTCCCGCTATTATAACCCCACTCCATCCATAACTGCTTATGAAAATCTCTAAACTGGCCACTGATGATAATTTTAATCAAGTCATTACCCTTGAGACAAATCCTTTAGAACTAGACAGCGTGGATTTTGCTGAAAGAATTGACGAGGATCTCACCGAACCTTTACCAGAAAACCCAAAAACCACGGCTGCCGGTAGTGGAACGGGATACGATAAGGGCAGCAATGAAGATACTGTTGGGGCATTTTTTAAGGAAATGGCGCGTTATCCCCTGCTTAATGCGGAAGAAGAAATTGAATTAGCCTACTCGGTCAAGTTTCTCATGGAAGCGGAAGAAGTACACCAAAAACTGCAAGAAAATTTACATCGTCCCCCGACGAAAACAGAATGGGCGATCGCTTTAGAATTAGATAATGAACGTCAACTGGAAAACCGTCTTTATCGCGGACGAACAGCTAAACGGAAAATGATTCGTTCTAATTTGCGCTTGGTGGTTTCTATCGCTAAACGCTATTTAAATCGAGGAGTTCCTTTCTTGGATTTAATTCAAGAAGGTGCGATCGGACTCAACCGTGCGGCCGAAAAATTCGATCCCAATAAAGGTTATAAATTCTCTACCTATGCTTATTGGTGGATTCGACAAGCAATCACCCGCACCATTGCTAACGATGCGCGGACGATTCGTTTACCGATTCACATTGTCGAAAAACTCAATAAACTCAAAAAAGCGCAGCGCATTCTCAAGCAAGATTTACAGCGCAATCCCAATGAACGGGAACTCGCAGAAGCGCTAGAAATAACTCCTGAACAATTGCGGCAATTATTGCAATTGCGTCGTCAATCTCTCTCTTTAAATCATCGTGTAGGGAAAGGAGAAGATACGGAATTAGTGGATCTTTTGGAAGATGATGATCTACAACTTCCCGAAGATAAAATGAATGAGATGATGATGCGTCAAGAAATTTTCGCAGTTTTAAGTGATGTTCTCACGGAACGGGAAAAAGATGTTATCTCTCTCCGTTATGGTTTAGCTACCAGTCAACCTTATACCCTAGAGGAAGTGGGAGGAATGTTCAATTTATCTCGCGAACGAGTACGTCAAATTCAAAGTAAAGCGATGCGAAAATTACGTCGTCCTCAAGTTGCACGTCGTCTGAAAGGATGGTTACATTAATAATTTTTTCTAACTCGTTCTCTCCTCTCTCCTTTTTCCCGGAGAGCTTTTTTTGTCGATATTTAGCTTAAAATTAAGATAAAGCTGGTTTTCTCAGTAGATGCTCATAATACCTATGAACCTACATCTCCAACAGAAAGTGAAAACGGGAAAATATCAATCTCCCCAAGAAGTCATCGACTTTGCTTTGCAGTTACTCGATGAATATGAACAAATAACTGATGCAGAATGGAGGGAAGATATTCGGCAAAAAATAGATGAAGCTATCTTAGTGTCAAAAAATCATCTTCTCTATAGATAGAGAAACTTTTGTCACTGAAATTATTCATCGTTTTCACCCCATGGGAGATTAATCTAAAATTGGATCGGCTCTTCTCGGCTTTGTGTGATAATTTTTGCTTATGGAATCGTGAAATGCTTACTGGACAAAACTTTTAGGACTATTTTGCGGATATTCTATCAGTATAGACCTCGTTTCCACACAGAAACCAGAAGAGCCGCTATTCTTTCTAGTCCTAAACAAAATCAAATTAATATGTCTAAGAATGCTTGGTTAATTCCTGATAATATTTATTTTCTCAACCATGGTTCCTATGGTGCAACCCCTAGAATAGTCTTGGATTATCAGCAGCAATTGCGGGAACGAATGGAAAGACAACCTTTAGCATTTTTAGGAAGAGAATTAGAGGGTTTATTAGATATTGCTAGGCAAAAATTAGCGGATTTAGTCAGCGTAAATAGCGATGATTTAGTCTTTGTTCCCAATGCAACCACAGCAGTGAATGCGGTGTTAAATTCCTTAAATTTTCAGGGAAATGAGGAAATTCTGATCACCGATCAAACCTATAATGCTTGTGCTAATGCAGTTAAACATATCGCTAAAAGATGGGGATTAAAGGTAATTATCGCTAAAATTCCCTTTCCTGTGCAGTCCCCTTTAGAAATTAGTCAAGCAATTTTAGCATCTGTTTCTCCCTGGACAAAATTAGTAGTTTTAGATCATGTCACCAGTCCCACGGCCTTAATTTGGCCAATCGCAGAAATTGTGCAAGAATTAAATAATCGGGGTATTGATACTCTTATCGATGGCGCTCATGCTCTAGGTTTTTTACCCCTTAATATTGGGGAAATTAACCCTACCTATTATACTGCTAATTGTCATAAGTGGTTATGTAGTCCCAAGGGGGCTGCTTTTCTCTATGTGCGCGGGGATAAACAGGCAATAATTCGACCTTTAACTATTAGCCATGGGGCAAATTCTCCTCGACAAGATCGCTCCCGTTTTCAGTTAGAATTTGCTTGGATGGGAACCGATGATCCCAGTGCTTATTTATCAGTGCCAAAAGCGATCGAGTTTTTAAATTCTCTCTCTATTGATGGTTTACTTGGTCTGATGGCGAGGAATCATAATTTGGTTTTAAAAGCCAGAAATTTGCTTTGTCGTGCCTTGCAGGTCAATTATCCTTGTCCAGAATCAATGATCGGAGCGATGTCCTCAATTTTAATTCCTAGTTATTCCTGGGCAGCAGAAGATTTATCTAGACAACTGTGGGAAAAATATCAGATTGAAGTGCCGATCATTGCTTGGAGAGAAGGATCATTAATTGTCAGAATTTCTGCTCACTACTATAATTCGATCGAGCAGTATGAACATTTAGCTGTGGTTTTAAATCACTTGCTATTGCGGCCGCATCAAACCGATAATTAGGCTAAAATACTTCTTGGATCATGGTTTCCCTGAGCATTTCTAAACCTTTTTTCACCCGACGGGAGACGGTAACAATGCTAATGCCTAATTGTTCGGCGGTTTCCCGTTGAGTAAGATCTTTAAGGAAAACAAATTCGAGAATATGACGGGTTTTGTCTTCTAATTGAGCGAGTGCTTGTTGTAAACGAATGCAATCCTCTTGACAAAGTTGAAAGCTGCGATAACGAGGATCGGGAACGAGGTCTTTTAAACAAGTATTATTATCTTCATCGCTATTAACCATCGCATCGAGACTAAGAAGTTCACGGTTTTGGAAAGCCAGTTTGACCTCTTGCCATTCTTCGGGGGAAATATTTAAAGCGAGGGAGATTTCTGTATCATTGGGTTGGCGGTTGTAGAGGGACTGGAAATCCCGACGCACATTTGTCGCTTGTCTGCCTAAATCTAACCAACGACGAGGAATACGAACTGTATAACCTTTATCCCGCAGATGGTGTTGAATTTCCCCGCGAATATAGGGAATAGCAAAAGAACTAAAAGCATGACCTTTGCTGCTGTCAAAACGGTTGATCGCCCGAATTAGTCCCATGCAGCCAACCTGCACTAAATCTTCGTAATTTTCACGGCATTGATTGACCCAATGATGAGCTTCCCTTCTGACTAATCCTAAGTTTAACTCCATAATCCGATCTCGTAACTTATTGTCTCCTGTTTTTTGATATTTTTGAAAAAGTGTGAGAGTTTCCAGTTTAAGATTTTCTTTATTTAGGACAGACATAGGGCGTTAACAGACTTAAAAAGTGTTGACTATAACAGATCACTATTGCCATTAGCTTTGATCAATCCCAACACAGTCTGGATCAGAAGCGGGCAGCAATGGGGACAATGTAATCTACTACTATCCCCATGATACGACCTTTATACAAAGACTTGTGTGACTTTATCTGATTAAGGAAGTATTGAAGGGCACAAATAGGCCAAAACCTAGGTAGGGTCTGCTGAAAAAGTTTTTCCTGGGTGTAGGGTGTAGGGTGTAGGGTGTGGGGTGAATTTTCCCCCTGAAAAAGCCTTGATCTAAAAGGTTTTTGGATTTATTCAGCCAACCCTATCCAGAAAACTAGAACTCAAACAAAGGTAAACTGCGATCGTTATGTTTCGGCAATTTTGCCAGTAAACCTAAATGTTCATAGGCAGCCGCCGTCACCACGCGACCCCGGGGAGTACGATGAAGATAACCTATTTGTAATAAATAAGGCTCATACACCTCCTCAATCGTCTTGGCATCTTCTCCCGTGGCTGCCGCTACCGCTTCCAATCCCACGGGTTTACCTTGAAACTGTTCGATCATCGTCTTTAATACTAATCGATCGGTCCAATCTAAACCCATAGAATCCACATTTAATTGATTTAATCCCTCATCGGCCAACTGGGGGGTAATCATAGTCTCTCCCTTCACCTGCACATAGTCGCGCACCCGTTTTAATAAACGATTGGCAATGCGTGGAGTTCCCCGACTGCGACGGGAAATTTCGATCGCACCTGCTTCAGTAATGGGAATACTAAAAATAGTGGCACTTCTGAGGATAATTGCCGTCAATTCCTCGACCGTATAGAAACGCAGACGTTGAATCAGTCCAAAACGATCGCGTAAAGGGGAAGTTAAAGAGCCAACTTTGGTAGTAGCACCGATTAAAGTAAAGGGAGGTAAAGAAATACTGCGAATTTTCGCCGCTTGACCCTTACCAATCGTCACATCTAGGCGATAATCCTCCATCGCTGGGTATAATAACTCCTCCGTCACCCGATTCAGTCGATGAATTTCGTCGATAAAAAGAATATCCCGGGGTTGAAGATTGATCAGGATGCCGGTAATGTCCCGGGGACGCTCTAAAGCGGGGGCGGCAGTAATGCGGCAATTTACTCCCATCTCAGCCGCTAAAATTAAAGCCATAGTGGTTTTGCCTAATCCCGGTGGTCCGTAGAAGAGCAAATGATCGATCGCTTCTTGTCTAGCTTTGGCCGCGGCGATGGTGACTTTTAGATTAGCTTTTAAGTCCTGTTGACCGATATAATCCTCTAGGGATTGCGGACGAATCTGCGCTTCTGCTTTTTCCGTTTCTTCTATAGTGGGATTGGGAGTGAGCAGATTTTCCTCGGCAGCCGGGGGGGAATTGTGCGATCGTTTGATAGCCATTGTTACAATCAAGAGTCTAGGATATGTTAGCGAAGCGGATTTTGCCCTGTTTGGATGTCAATAACGGTCGGGTAGTGAAAGGGGTTAATTTTGTCAATCTTCAGGATGCTGGCGACCCCGTGGAGTTAGCTCGCTTGTATAATCAGGCAGGGGCTGATGAGTTGGTTTTTCTTGATATTACTGCTACCCATGAAGATCGCGACACGATTATTGATGTAGTCTATCGCACAGCGGAACAGGTTTTTATTCCTCTGACCGTGGGGGGGGGCATCCAATCCTTGGAAAATATTAAAAATTTGTTAAGAGCCGGGGCCGATAAAGTCAGCATTAACTCGGCTGCCGTGCGCGATCCAGAATTGCTCGATCGAGCCAGCGATCGCTTTGGTAAACAGTGTATTGTGGTGGCGATCGATGCTAGACGACGTAAGGATGAGCATAACCCTGGTTGGGAGGTTTATGTTCGGGGTGGACGCAAAAACACGGGTATTGATGCTTTATTATGGGCGCAAGAAGTGGAAAAACGCGGAGCGGGCGAGTTGTTAGTTACCAGTATGGATGCTGACGGCACGCAAGCGGGTTACGATTTGGCATTGACAAAAGCGATCGCGGAAAGGGTGGAGATTCCTGTGATTGCCTCTGGAGGAGCAGGTAATTGTCAGCATATCTACGAAGCATTGACAGAAGGGCGGGCAGAAGCGGCTTTATTAGCTTCTTTGCTCCATTATGGTCAATTAACCATCGCTGAGGTCAAAAATTATCTACAAAGTCAACAAGTACCCGTGCGTTAGCGTGGGGCAAGATGAGAAGTAGAAAGTCACCAAATTAGCTGATCAGCAATTCTCATTTTGAAAAAAATCAGATAAAATTCTCTTATTTAAATAGAGAACCTGAGAGGGGGACAAGCGAGCTAGAAGGTAGATAGGGCAAGCGATATCGCTCTTTGTCCTTTGATGTAATCCTTCAACCGATAGCGGCTAATTTGCATTAGCTCTTCTATATTTTTTTGGAACATTTGATGTAGCTGGAGCCAATGATAGAGATGTTGACCCACATAAAAACTGCTGTGTCTGCGTTGACCTTTATATCTTTTTT
>SFBI01000082.1 GCA_007095845.1 Microcystis aeruginosa Ma_MB_S_20031200_S102 | reverse complement strand
TTGTCTATCTTTTGATATTAATTTATTTGTGCCTTAAGTCCTTTCCTGTATGAATTTCAGCTACTTTTGAGCGTAGTTGCTCTCATCGAATTTTATTTTAAGTTAATTATTTGCATAACGATTCCCGAAGAGCCTCTAGTTTTTGGCTATTATATCAAATTTTAACTCAATTGTCTATCTTTTAGCATTAACCAGTTTGTGTCTTAAGTCTTTTCCTGTATAGGTTTTAGCTATTTTGGGGTATAGGTTATCTCATCGAATTTTATTTTAAGTTAATTATTTGCATAACAATTCCCGAAGAGCCTAAATAATCAGTTTTTAATAACTGGATTTAGTGTCATAATTGAATTGAAGATGGATTTTAGGTTCGATCCCCCCTGCTCCCCTCAATAAAGGGGGTATTTGACAGTTTTTAACACCTGACCACTTACCAGTTACTGACAACCGAAAATGCGCCCTACTGCCCAAAGCTGCCAAGATCACAAAAAAGACCGCTATGATTCAAAATAGAATTTATCGTCATTGGTAGAGAACAGGTAAAAAATCTATGACATCTTATGCGGCCTCCTCTGCACGAGCCGAAATGAGCGAACTTCGGCGACTAAAAACCCTACTGCCTCCAGAATTACAAAGTTGGGTAACGGTAGAAGGTTCCACAGAGGTTAACCCCCCCCTGATCCGTTGTGAAGAAATTGGCAGAGATGAGGTAGAAATTCAGATAGATTTGGCAAAATGGGAAAATTTAGCCATTGATCAGCGTAATTTGCTCTTTTGGCATGAAGTGGCTAGGATTCAAAATGATAGTATTCCCCGGGAAGGCTGGGAAATGGCCGCCCTCGCCATTGGTCTAGGTGGTGCGGTGGGGGAATTATGGGTACAGGACGGGTTATTATTGCTTTTGGCCATGGGATTATGTGGTATTTCCGGCTATCGTCTCTGGCGCAAAAATAACGGTGATAAAATTCTCAAAGAAGCGCTCGAAGCTGATGAAAAAGCGATCGCCTTGGCTACCCGTTTCGGTTATTCTCTCCCTAACGCCTACAAGAGCCTAGGCAGTGCCTTTAAAACCCTAATTGAACAAACACCTAACCGTCGTCTGCGTAAGCGTTATGAGACCCGTTTAGATGGGCTGAGGAAGAGTGCTGCCAAAGCGAAGTCCCAAACCCAAGGCCGTCCACCCCTAGGTGAGATTCGTTAGCCGATGATCACAGGTAATCTCTGACATTGCCCATTGGTATTTGGGGAAAAGTGTAGTAAACATTAGGTAGGTCATCAGGCCTTGTTCATCCATCAAACCACCTCGTTGTGTCGATGACTTCCCCAATTCCTGAAACACGTTTTCTGATCATTCCGATGGAGTATCCGGTTTTGCGGATGCCTGATCGCTTGACTGTTCTGGAAGCATTACAGTTTAAAGATATCTTTCACCATCTCATCGCCCAAACACCCACTCCCGAAAAAGTCATTCTCGATCTCAATGCCACTCAATTTATGGATAGTAGTGGTGTGGGTTCCTTAGTACATAATCTCAAAGCGGCCAGGTCAAAAAATATCGAGTTAGTGCTGGCTAACGTTCATCCCCCAGTGATGGGGGTTTTATCGATTACGGGACTAGATCAATTATTCACCTTCCAAACCCCCCCCCTAGCACCCCAAGAAAACGGCCTTACTACCCCTGAAAACCATCTACCAGAAACCCATCCCTCGATTCGCAGTTGGTTAAAGCGCGGTCTTGACATTGTTGGTGGGATCGTGGGTTTATTAATCACGGGGCTTATTTTTGCCCCCATTGCCATCGCTATTAAGTTAGACAGTCCAGGTCCGATTTTTTTTAGTCAAACCCGCTGCGGTTGGTTGGGAAAGGAATTTAAAATTCTCAAGTTTCGTTCCATGTGTGTGGATGCAGAAACACTCAAGGATAAAATCCCTAATCAAGCGCAGGGAGCTTTTTTTAAGAATAAAAATGATCCCCGGATTACCCGGGTAGGAAAATTTTTACGTCGTACCAGTTTAGACGAATTGCCCCAGTTTTGGAATGTGATCATTGGTGAAATGAGTCTTGTTGGCACTCGTCCTCCCACCCCCGATGAGGTGGAACGCTACGATGTCCCCCAGTGGCAACGTTTAGATGTAAAACCCGGTATGACGGGAGAATGGCAGGTGAATGGTCGCTCTCAGGTGCGTAATTTTGAAGAAGTAATTCAACTCGATTTGCGCTATCAAGAAAATTGGAGTTTAGGCTACGACCTACAACTGATTTTTAAAACAATTTTGATTCTCTTTCAAAAAAACAGTGGCGCCTTCTGAACTCTTAAATTCCCCTTCTTTCCCCCTCCAATTCCATCTACAAGTCCGGACGGAATTGGCAGCTTTAATCCCAGTCCTAAAATGGTTTGAATCCCACGGTCGCTCTTTTTTACCTGAGTCGGTGCTTTGGCAGTGTAAGGTGGCCTTAGCAGAAGGATTTACTAATACTGTCCGTTATGCTCACAAAAATTTACCAGCAACTACACTCATCGATCTAGAATTAACTTTTTCGTCCCATTCTCTAGAAGTAAGAATATGGGATCACGGTCAACCTTTTGATCTGCAAGCAAAACTTGATTTTCTAGAACAACACCCTCTCCCACCTTTGGAAATGGAAAGCGATCGAGGATTACTTTTCATGCGTTCTCTTACTGATAGTTTACAATATATCCGCACTGACGAGGGCAGAAATTGTTTAATTCTCCAGAAAAGTTTTTAAGTCAATTTATCCCCTGCTGGAAACTCCGTCCATCGTACAGGTTTCCAGACGAGAAAAAAGAATTATGCCACCACCTACACCCCACACAAGGGTGGGAAGATGTCCGGAGGTTGCTTTGAGAGAGAAAGTAATTTGATCGTAGTATAACCACTTGTTATTAACTCGCCAACCGACTTTTGAACCAAAGTTATTCCACTTTTGTTGATCATAATTGCTGCTTCCTCCCAAACTTTCATAGATTCTTTTCTGAACAGATATACCAAATTTTCTCTGACTATATTTTAACCAGAGTTGATTGATAGTGGCTAAATCTTCACAGGGAAAGTTATCTATGTCTTCTATCTTAAGATATTTTTCTTTAGTTCGATCAGCAACTTTTAAGAATAGATTAGCCGTTTCTTGATCGGCTTCTTGCCATTTTTCTTGCGCTAATAAATCCCGCAGATTAGTGTAATCAATTCCCCTAGCACTTTTGAGGTTAATTTCTTTGCTGGTTGTCGGGGAAAAAACTGACAAAATCGTTTCTTGAATTGTGTTCTGTGACCGGAGTTTTGGCGGAATCACTACCGCTAATTTTACCGCTAACTCTTGCAGTACTTCTCCCGCTGATTGATAACGTTTTTTAGTGCCAAATTCAATTAATTTATCTAGAATTTCCCCTAATTCAACACTAACAGAATTATTAATCAGGTGCTTTCTCCATACCCATTCATGTTCACTCACATCGAATAATTCAAAGGGAGATACTCCCGTTAATAAATAGATACAAGTGACTCCCAAACTATATAAATCACTGCTATTAATTGCTTTGCCATTGCTTTGTTCTGGGGCAATATATCCCGCAGAACCGATCACTGTTCCTGTTAGGGAAAGATTAGCAATGGTCATAAATTTAGAGGCACCAAAATCCACTAAAATTATTTTATTATCGCTGGTTCTCCTAATTATATTAGCTGGCTTAATATCTCGATGAATGACTCTTTTTGCATGGATAAAATCAAGAATTGGCAAAATTTCTAATAAAAGATGTTTGATCTTTTCTTCATTGAAAACTCCCTCGCTTTGTAATTCTTGTTCTAGATTTTGTCCCTCAATATATTCTTGCACAAGATATTGTCGTCCATCATTGCCAGTAAAATAGGCATAGAGGGAGGGAATTTGTGGGTGTTGACCGAGATTATCTAAACTAACCGCTTCTTCTTTAAATAATTCCGCAGCTTTCTTGAGAGCATTACTACCTTGAGCGCTAGGAAAAAATTGTTTAATCACACAATAGGGTTGAGAAGGTTTATCCTCATCAATTGCTTGAAAAGTTTTACCAAAACCTCCTTGACCAATTAATTTTATGGCACGATAACGATCTTTTAGTAATAATTGGAAGCGACATTTTTGACAGAATTTATCTGTAGGATCATTGTTATATAGACAATCGGGATTAAGACATAAACTCATGGCTGGTTTAAAGAGGGATAGGGAAATTATGAATTATAAATTATGAATTATAAATTATAATTTATAATTTATGAAGTGGGGAGTGGGGAGCTTTTTTTCAGTGATCAGTGATCAGTAAACAGATAACTGATCACTGATAACTGATAGTTAAATCGAGGTTTCTTCCTCTAGCCAAATTTCTGGCTGTTGATTTAATAAAAACTGGGCTGCCTCTAACATATCATCAACAATATCGCGCAAATCTTCCTTATTATCGATATAAGCTTTTAACGCTTCCATCGGGTCTAATTGATTACCCACCCCTAATTCCGGTAAACGGGGACGGGTTAATTGACTAATTAACTCGGCCCGAATACTATAACTATGGGCAGTTTTTAAGGCTTCGTCAAGCTGATTGGTGTTGATCAGTTCTAATTGCTCACTGCGAATTTTATAAACTAAGCGGATAACTGCTTCCCGAATATCGTGTTTTTTGAGAGCTTTTAGCAATTCTTTTTGAGGGTTTTCTGCCTCAGAAACATCCACTTCGATGGAACGGAAAGTACGCACAGGTAAAGGACAAAATTCCCATTTAACCTCTCCTTTAGCCACTTCTATTAAAACATAGCCCTTATCTTCTTTTTCCTCGCTAAAATCCACTCGATCGATGCTGCCCGGATAGACAATAGGCGGATCATTGCTAGGATTAAGATTTTGGTGTTTGTGAACATGACCGAGGGCAACATACTCGAATTGTGGACGATTTAGCAACGATAAAGGCACAGTAAACCCTTTACCAACCGCTAAAAATCTTTCTGCTCCTAAACTAGCTCGATCAGCCATTAAATGAGCTAACAAAACTGTTGGTACACTTGTATCTAATTGGCGAATTTCTCCTTCTAAAACCGGTTCCAAACGGTTAATTAATAATTCATTTACCCCACTCAAGGATAAACCCTCGGTTTCGGGACGGGTTAAGAGAGTGGCGCGGGTTAACCAGGGTAAAGTAATTACTTGGATATCGCCGTTGCGGGTGGTGATGCGATGGGTGGTCAAGCGATCGCCAACAATAAACCCCGGCACCGCTAGGGTACGATAGATAGAAAGACTCACACCGCCATTACCCTGAGAATGTTGATCGTGATTACCCACTAATAACACCGTTGGGATATTAGCATCGGCAAGACGACGGAATTGACTGGCAAAAGCTTCGTGAACAAAAGGAGGAGGAGTGGCATCGGGAAAGGCATCTCCCCCAAAAAGCACTAGATCCACAGGGGTGGCAATAGCCCGATCGATACAGAGGCTCAAACTGCCCATAAAATCCTCTAAACGAGTATTTAATCCCGTTTTTGGATTTAAACGTCCATGGGAAAAACCGCTCCCCATGTGAATATCCGATAAGTGCAGTATTTTAATCATAGTAAAGGAAAAACAGGCGTAATTAAGTACACCTGTTCAGGATTATTTTCCTAATTTTTTATCGCCATCTTGACGACGGCGATCGCGCCATTCTGTAGTCGTCAGGTAGAGAATGCCACCACTGACGACAACGAGGAGAATTAAGGCGACAAGAAAGAGAGTGTTAAGAATCAGAGATGTTTCCATGGTATCTATAGATTACCTAGAAACCGTTACGACCCCAAACCACCATGGCGATCGACCAAGTGAACAGGGCGAGAATGCTAACCCAACCAAGTGTCAAAATATCCATAATTGCCTTTGTTAAACGAAATACTTGCAAGATAACTACTCAACTTTTGACACTCTCCGCCCTAAAAGTGCGGAGATTCTTGGGCTGAATCTTGCCGCTACTAGCAAAGCTAATTTTGGTCTTACAGTTTCATGTCTAGTCCGACTACACCTACAAGGTAAGCACTCTTAAAGACTACTCCCCAAGCGTAAATTTCTGTGTGTCCCACAGTATTTAATTGTTTTTCGCTCTTACCATGTGGACTTAGGATGAAAGCTTTTGTACCAGTGATGGTTAGAGATTTAGGGATTACGGAGTGTCGCTTGTTTCCTGCGTTCCCAAAGTCAACGACTCAATTTAATGCTAACATAAAGTCGCCCTAAAGGGCGAGGTTTTCAACCCAAATTTTCGATAATACTTCATCAGTGACTCCGTTTTAGAGAGGCGATCGTGCAAATTACGCTCAAGGAAAGAATCGAATCCATACAGGTGGGGAGTATCTCGGCGCTGGCTTTCCTGGTTCCCTATCTGCTATTTTTAACTGTTGATCGACTATTTTTAGGGGAATCGCTCACACTAATTGGCGCTTTTGTCAAGATATCCGGGGCGATAATTAGCGGATTTCTCTTTGGTGTCACCTATCGTTATGTCGTCCGCAACGATGATAATCCCCATCTCAAAGATGGTACAGTGGCAGCTTTTGCCCTAGTCCGCGGCCTAGTTCCCCTACAATTATCCACAGACTTGCTCGCTGACGCTTGGCAATTAAGTCTCTTTCTGGGAGAGAGCTTTATCTGTTTTTTATCCTGTCGTCTGCTCTTAGAGTTGACTAAGCTGCGCCCATAATCGACTCAGTTATCAGTTATCAGTTATCAGTTATCAGTTATCAGTTATCAGGTGTGAGTTTTCAGTTCACTGATTACTGTTTACTGTTCACTGTTTACTAAAAAAAAGCTCCCCCACTCGCCACTTCATAATTCATAATTCATAATTGATAATTTATAATTACCACACCCTATGGCTATTTGTATTCCCGTTAATTTACCCGATCGCTCCTATAATATTCTGATCGAGAAGGGCAGTTTAGCTAATCTCGGTGCAGAAATGAGCCAGTTAAACTTAGGTAAAAAGGTTTTATTGGTTTCTAATCCCGAAATTTTTGACTATTACGGACAGATAGCCGTTAAATCCCTAGAAAAAGCGGGATTTGTCGTTTTTACACATCTGATCCCCGCCGGCGAAAATTATAAAACCCTCGATTCGATCGCCCAAGTTTATGATACCGCCCTCGCTCACCGGTTGGAACGTTCCTCGACTATGGTTGCCCTCGGTGGTGGTGTGATCGGGGATATGACGGGATTTGCGGCAGCCACATGGTTACGGGGCATTAATTTTGTCCAGGTTCCCACCACCCTGTTAGCGATGGTAGATGCTTCCATCGGGGGCAAAACTGGTGTTAATCATCCCCAGGGCAAAAATCTGATCGGGGCGTTTTATCAACCGAAATTAGTTCTGATCGATCCTAGCGTGCTTAAAAGCCTACCCGTGCGAGAATTTCGGGCAGGAATGGCAGAAGTGATTAAATATGGTGTAATTTGGGATGCTGAGTTATTTCAACAGTTAGAAGACTCGGATAATTTAGCTAGTTTTTCTCAGATCGATGGCGAGCTATTGCAAACAATTATTACAAAGTCTTGCCAAGCTAAAGCAGATGTGGTATGCACAGACGAAAAAGAAGCGGGTTTGCGGGCGATCTTAAACTATGGTCACACGATCGCCCACGGCATTGAAAGTTTAACGGGATATACTAGCGTTAACCACGGGGAAGCGGTGGCCATGGGGATGGTGGCGGCGGGTGCGATCGCTGTTAAACTGGGAATGTGGACTGCCGGGGAAAATCAACGTCAAACCGATTTAATCGAAAAAGCCGCATTAGAAAGCCGTATTCCGCCTTTAAATGCCGATGAGATGGTTAATGCTCTTACTGCCGATAAAAAGGTTAAAGATGGCAAGGTGAGATTTATTTTACCAACGGCAATCGGCCAAGTCACCATTAGCGATCGAGTCACCCCCACCCTGGTGCGCGAGGTGTTATCACCAACCGAATCCGGGCAGTAAAAGCTTTTTCAATTGTCGCATCGCTTGTTCCGTAACATCCCGGTATTTTAAATCTCCCACAAGAATACGTCCCATCAGTTGACCGGCGATCGGCCTTTTAACGGCGACATTGTAGGCAATTTGGGTAAATTGATAGAATACACCAGCTAATTTAGCCGCTAAAACCATATCTTCCCCCCATTCTTCCCGAATTATCCGACTATAGCCTGCTAAAGCCTGATTATCTCCAGCTAAAGCTCGATCGATCGCCGAGGCTGCCTTAACTCCCGTCAAAATTGCCGGACGGATACCCTCACCGATAAGAGGATCGAGAATACCCGCCGCTTCCCCTGTAATTAGGGCATTTTGGGCGTGTAGCGGTTGATTTCCGTTCCAAAGGGCTAAAGCATACTCACCATAGCGATAATCCTCTAAATTCCAGCCCTTTTGACGGGCATAATTTAACAGTTGTTTTTTCAGATCCTCGGATTTGATGCTGCCCTTAAAACAAGCACCACTAATTGTGTAACCATTAGACTTGGGAAAAGCCCAGATATAGCCATTTTTTAGGGAACCAAAATCAAAAAAAGCTTTTTGGGGTGGAATAGTAGCCCCTGCGTTAGTAATTTCGAGAGTAGCACCGATCGCTTCGTTTTTCGCCGGTAATCCCAACCAGCGACTGGTATTGCCCCTAACACCATCGGCAGCAATCAGATATTTGCCTGAAAATGTTCCTTGGGATGTGGTAACTTGCCAGTGATCCTGAACGAATTTGATCTGGGTAACTTCGCTGTTATCTTGGATAGTTGCCCCGACTGCGATCGCCTGTTGACCTAAAAAATCATCGAAACGATCCCTTTGTACCATCCACATCGGTTCTAGCATATTTAACTTAGTGGTGACGGTATCCCCCTGTTTCCAAGTAAACTGTACTTGCGTGACGGTATTCTCGATCACGGGAGTAAAGTCAAAATCAAACCACTGCTTAATTGCCGGGGATACCCCCCCACCACAGGGTTTATAACGGGGTAATTTAACTTTATCGAGAATTAGGATCGATCGTCCCTTTTTAGCTAGATGATAACCCGCCGTCGCTCCTGCTGGTCCCGCACCGATGATAATACAGTCGAACATTTGTATTAATTTAAGTCGTTGAACAAATTTATAGACAATTTACGCTATTTTGGGCAACTTGTGTTGAGTCTGGTTTCTTGTCCCTTCCTCAGTCGGTTGAGCTTGCCTCTCTAGTTTCTAGCTGATTTATCCTCCAATTTCCCAGAGAGCCTAATCTCTGGCTTTTTTAACGGATCTCCCAGGTTTGGTGGGTAAAATGTATTCTAAGATACATTCCTCCTAGCGAGGGGGTGGAACGAACCACAAAGACACAAAGGACACAAAGATCGATCGATCCTATGTTAAGTTAAACTTGTCACACAGAACCTAGAAGAGCCTTTTAACTAATTGATTAATCTTCACCTGATCAATCGTATAATCAAAAAAACTATAACGACTCGATTATATCATGAAAATTGTTTCTATTAAAATAAAAAACTATCGTATGTTTAAAAATATACACATAAGAGATATTCCCCCTTTTTGTGTGATTATTGGAGCTAACGGCACGGGAAAATCTACTCTATTTGATATTTTTGGGTTTCTGCGAGATGCCCTCAAAAACAACATTCGCCAAGCTTTACAAATTCGCGGCGGTTATAGAGAAATTATCACTAGAGGTCAAGAACAGGAAAATATTGAAATCGAGCTGCAATTTCCCATGAAAATCTTAGATACAGAACGTCTGGTTACTTATCAAATCATAATTGGACAAAACAATAATCGCCCCGTTATCAAACGCGAAATACTTCGCTATAAACGGGGTGAACACGGTAAACCTTTTCATTTTTTAGATTTTCAACTTGGTCAAGGATATGCTATCACCAACGAAGAAGATTTTAGTAAACCAGATAAAGAACTCGATCGAGAAGAACAACAGCTAGAATCTAACGATATACTAGCAATCAAAGGATTAGGACAATTTCAACGTTTTAAAGCCGCCACAGCCTTTCGTTCTCTGATTGAAAATTGGCACGTTTCTGACTTTCATATTAGCGAAGCTAGAGGAAGTAAAGAAATATCTTATGCTGAACACTTATCCACCACCGGCGACAATATAGCTACAGTTGCTCAATATATTTATCAACAATATCCCGAAATTTTTCAGCAAATTCTCGAAAAAATGAAACAACGAGTTCCGGGTATTTCCTCTGTGGAAGCCAAAGAAACCGAAGACGGTCGCTTGATTTTACGTTTTCAAGATCAGGCCTTTAAAGATCCTTTTATTGATCGCTATGTTTCTGACGGTACTATGAAAATGTTCGCTTATTTAATATTACTATTCGATCCCAATCCTCATCCCCTACTCTGTGTCGAAGAACCGGAAAACCAACTTTATCCTACTTTATTAAAAGAACTAGCCGAAGAATTCGCCCACTATAGCGACCGGGGGGTCAGGTATTTGTTTCTAGCCACTCCCCCGATTTTATCAATGCGGTTCCACTAGCTAGTATTTTCTGGCTAATTAAATCCCAAGGTATTACCCAAATCCATAGGGCTGCCGATAGCGAAATCCTCAAAGACTTAGTAGCGGAAGGCGATTTACCCGGCTATCTTTGGAATCAAGGTTGGTTTAAAGGAGTAGAACCCTAATGAACTATGATATCGTATTTTTGCTAGAAGAGTCATCTATAAAAAATGTGTTAGAAGAACTTTTGCCTAAACTTATTCCCCCAGAAATAAGCTATATATGTATCAGTCATCAAGGTAAACAAGACAACAAGACCTAGCCAAATCTATTCCTATAAAACTCAAAGCTTTCAATAAATCTAGTCCCAATACCAAATTTATTATTGTCCATGATCAGGACTCCCACGATTGTCAAGAACTCAAAAAGGAACTAGGGAAAATTTGTCAAAATGCCAGTGATGCTCAAGTCTTAATTCGGATTATTTGCCATGAATTAGAATCTTGGTTTCTGGGAGATTTAGCAGCGGTGGCCAAGGCGTATAATTTAAATAGTCTCAGCCAAAAACAAAATAAAAGTAAATACAGAGAACCGGACTTGCTTAACTCGGCCAAACAAGAATTAAAAAAGCTAGTGAAAGAGTATTATGCAGGAACCCACTCTAAACAGATTGCCCCCCATCTTTCCCTAACTGAAAATAAATCCCGTAGTTTTCAAACTTTTATCCAAGGTATCAAAAATGTTGTGTAAATGATACAACGCCCCAATCCGAACCAGAACTAAAATAGACCTCGACCTAATATAATTAAAAGCTTGTAAACTCTTAACTAGAGTTGGCTGAAAAAATCTAAAAACTTTGTTGGATAATATTTTTAGGCTTTTTTAAAATCAAAAAGTGCCAGTACTGGGAGTGAGCGGGGGGAAGATTTAGGCATTTTTTCCCTGAAAATTAGGTAATTGACCACCTGAAAATCTGTAAAACCCCAAACCCGTTCGGCTGAGGCAAAAGGAGGAATAAATAATCAGTCTTTAATAACCGGATTTGGTATAAACTCCAGATAGGAGGCTTTCCCACTTTTCTTGATCTCCGCAATTATTTTGACCACTGCTGTTATTGTATGTCTTGAATCCGCAAAAGTCCGTATAATTTAGCCAATAACATTATTTTTCTTTTTCAATTAATCCAGATTCAGTTTTTTTAACTAAATCTGAGGCAAATCTTTCACTAAATCCCACTAAAAAAGCACAGGAAAAGATAAATAAATTCTGACGAGCTTGGTTTGTTATTAAACTAGAAGAATTTTGATCCTGGGGAATCATAAAATCAATTTTAATCAACGTACCTGAGCTGATTAAACTAAAAACAAAAATACCGAAAATTAGACCAATTAAGGGTCTAAACAAACCAATAAAAAGAGGGACGAGGGGATCGTCATATTTTTGGTCTGTAAAGTCGATAATTCTGAGTAAAATACTCGCAACACTTCCCAACACTCCTGCTGTTGCCGAATAAACTAAAGCATAAATTATATTCCGATTAGGATTTATCGTATCACTCGATGATTTTAAATGTTCTGAATGACTACTAGAAGGAATCGGTACTGGGGAGTTTGCTCTAGGTAATGGTTTTGAAATAAGAGTCTCCTCTTGAGCATACTTCTGGTGTAAATTGTCATCAAATCTGTAAATTTCTTGAACAGAAAACTTGAGAGCAACAATAGATAAAAAAGTTGTAAAAGATAAACCTAAAAATATTTTGAATGGGACTGATCTTACAGAATAAATACAGGTAAACCCATTTAAAATATGTCCCCATAAAAAATAGCGACTATTATTAATTTCTCTTTCTAGATTAATTCTGAATTCTCGAATAGCATCAACTCCGACTTTGTTGGTTTTTGCCATGAGCAATATATATTTAATTTCCTCTAATAACAAAATAAATTTAGTTGGATCATTATTAAAAACAAACCAACCAATTTTCCAGCTATTACTTTTTTTATAAATCAAATAATTCAGATGATGAATTTGTTGAACTAAGTTAGCAATTTCTAGTTGTAATTCAGGAGAAATTATCGGCAAAGCCTCTAATAAAACTTCCCTAATATCCGCATTTAAGGTGTTAACATCGTCGTTGTTTTTTACTGAAGTGGAAGTTATCATATTTTTGGGGACTTTTTAGATTAACTAATAGAATGAAAGTATGCCTTCTGGCAACTAATTCAATTATAGGTAAAAGGGGAAAAGTTTAAGAGAAAATTATCATCTTCCCCTTGCCAGACTTTTGCAAGCAGTCTCTTAATTACTATTTTCCACCGTGGGAAGAGGAGAAGGTGATAAAACTGGAGGAGCGATCGGTTCAATTTTATCCTCATTAACCGGGGGATTAATCACCTCTGGAACAGGGGAAGGAGAAGGAGAGGGGGAAGGGGAAGGAAGGGGAGAAACTTGAGGACTTGGATCTGTTTCAGGAAGGGGAACAGGAATAGGAATTACTTCTTCTGGGGTAGGACTAGGAGTTAATTCTGGAGTCGCTTCTGGAGTAGGAATCACCTCTGGGGTAGGAGTCGGGGATGGAGTCGGAGTCGGGGAATAAATGGGAGTCCGTCGGGGGGAAGGTCGTCGGATAGGGGGAAAATCTTGGGAGGGAGGAGGAATGATTTCAGGACTAGGAGAAGGTTCGAGGGTTGGTGATGGTTTAATTTCCTCATTTTTGGGTAAAAGAGCCATAAATCCCCGATATCCTAGGGCAAAAGCCCCAATTGTCACCGCAAAAATCAGCAAAATCCACGGCCAAGGATTCTTTTTTTTTCCAGAATTGGTTTGAATAACCATAGTGGGGGAGACGGTTGGTTTTGGGGGTGTAGAGGACTTTAATCGGGGACTATGGGGGGAAACCGCGATAGTCGGTTGGGTGGACAAATCCGGGGATATTTCTGCCAAAGCTGCCAACATTTCCCTAGCAGTGGCAAACCGATCGCGGGGATGAAAACGGATCGCTCGATCGATTACCATAGCTAAATTAGGATTAACATTTTCTGCCTCCTGTCGCCAGAGAATTTCCCCCGTGCGCGAGTCAGTTTCTAGATATTGGGGAGTTTTTCCCGTTAATAAAAAAATCGCCGTTAAGCCTAGGCTATAAAGGTCACTAGAAAAGACTGGTCTCCCGGCAGCCTGTTCCGAAGCCATATAACCGGGGGTGCCAAGGGCGATCGAATAGGCACTTTTTCCCGTAGGATCGAGTAAGGTGGCGACTGCCTCTTTCATTACCCCAAAATCGATTAAAACGGGCAAATTATCACTATTTCTTAAGATAATATTATCGGGTTTCACATCCCGGTGAATAATGCGGCGACTGTGAATAAAATCAATAACAGGCAGTAAATTCTCCAATATCTTCTGCACTGCTGAGGAAGATAAATTTCCCTGTCGTTGCTGTTTTTGGGTTAGCGTCTCCCCTTCAATCCACTCCTGCACCAGATAGAAATGATTATCTTGGGCAAAATAACCGTATAAACGGGGTATTTGGCGATTTTGTTCCCCCAATTCCTCTAAAACGCTTGCTTCTTTCTGAAAACGTTCTTTTAACCATTCTGGCATCCCCTCACTTTGAACAGCTGGCTGCAATTTTTTAATCACACAGCGCCGTTGAGAAGGCATATTCGTATCGATAGCGATATAAGTTTCCCCAAATCCCCCCCTAGCAAGGATACTAACAATTTGGTAGCGATTGTTTAAAAGCACTAGATTCATTACCCTGAGAGTGCAAGCGTGGTCATAAATTGTTCCTAGACTAACATTCTTTCGTTAAGGAAAAAGTCAAGGGAAAAACTAGAGTAGAGTCTAAGGAATCCAGCGACGGATTTTCGTCCACAAAGGTGCATTATCTTGACTACTCATCTCCTGAAAACCTTGATAACAATCGTAGGCGCGATTAAGATGGGCAGTGATTTCTGTAGCATTGGGATGGGAATTGCGATCGGGATGCCAATAACACAAGAGAGTTTTATAATTATTCTCAATCCGGCTAGTGGTGCTAAAAGGAGTAATCCCCAAAACTCGCCACCAAACGGGATTAGGCGACTCTATAATCATCACGGCCAAGGAACGAGGCGAAGGATAGAGAATTTGGGCGATTAATGACCAATCTGCCCCATAACACAGCCGATAAACCGCTTTAACCCGCTCTTTTCCCAACTGTTGACAAGCTTGTAAATGCCATTGACGAAAATCCCTCCGCATCTGCTGATGAGTTCGCAAATCTCGCCGGGCAAATCTGCCCTCAGCTAGTTCATTAGTCCCGATAGTGTTAAAGTTACCATTAGCGATCGCTTTTAGATCCCAATAGAGATGATAAAAAGGATCTTGACCCAAGGCGAGACTTTCCAGAATTTCCTGAGCGTAACCTCTAGCCGGATTTAATTGCAATAATTCCCGTAATTCCCGACAAAACTGCTCATTTTCGGGCATACCGCGCCATTGCCAATAATTAACATCCGGTTTTGCCAGAGACTGCCTATATAGACTGCGCCACACCTGCGGAACAGTACAGGCGATCGGGGTAGCCAAGGGAGTAGCCAGGGGACAAAATTGACCCTTTAAAGAGCTTTCAGGAGCATCTTCTAGTAAACAAGCAATATGATAAGCGGGATGACTACGGGGCTTTTTTTGGGGGCTAATAAACCAAAAAGCCGTTAAAATGAGAATTAAGTACAAGAGTAGAGAAAGAATTTGCTCCGTCATCGCAACTTTTAGTTAGTCTGCTCAGTTACCCGAAGAATTAAATTATAATTGGTGCTATGGTCGCTGAAAAGTTCTTTGTATCTCGGCTGATTGTCAGAAATCCACAAAATGGGGTGATATGTCCAAAGTTTCCCCATATCCTTACTCTAAGGATTGTTGTTGGCAAATTTTCTTTATAGTTAATAGTTAGCTTGCCATCTTTACGCTCAAAAATCTGAGTTCATAGACTTATATAGTCTCCAGAGTAAAATTAACCAAAGGGTAATTTCATGAAATTGCTAATAAAAATAATAAAAAACTTTCTGAAATTGTTCAAGTCAGAAGTTACTTCTCAAGAGTTAGATATCGCAGAAGGTTTGGAGTACCTAAAAAAACCCTCTGACTCCGACAATAAAACATGGGAATTGTTTCAATATTTTCGTAGTGAAATTCAACATGAACATAGCTTATTAATGGGTCGTGTAACTTGGTATATTACTTGCCAATCTTTTTTACTAACTGTATATGCTATTACTTACAGCAATAGCAAAGGACCAAACTGGTTTTCTAATCTTTTGCTACCGAGCCTAGCAATTATTGTATCTTTTTTGTCTTATTTTATGATTCAGGGTGCTACAAAAACTATTGATATGTGGGGGAAATTACGTTTCAAATTAGTTAGTGAGAATTCAAGATTAAACCCTGTTCTTATTCCTCGATGGCGTTCAAATGCTCCTAAAGATGACCCTATTCATTTGAGAGCACTTTGGTTTCCTCAGTTTATTTCAATTCTTTTTGTAGTCATTTGGGTGCTGATTGCATATTTTTCTTGGAGGTTTCCTTGGCTATAACTACCAGCGATCGCCGCTATGGTAGATATGGTAAAGTGCGTTCCCTAATGCAAGTCCTACCGCTGCAGCGATCAATTTTAAGGAAACCCAATATCCTCACCTACTAAGTACCTAAGCAAAATTAATTACACATATCTAACCACCTCTTGGCCCTTGCCTCTTGCCTCTTGCCTATCTTCACTAGGAAATTAATTTTGCACGACTACTTACCATGAAAGGGTATAATAAGTTTACTTAAGGTCATCAAAGAGGTAGCAAAACCTTAAGCCATTAGAATTGAACTAGCCGTTAATTTTAAGATACTAGAATTTCATTGCTTCACAGAGGTCTCATTAAATATACGGACAACAAAACAGTACACACTACCCCCCCCGCACAGTATCCTACGCTACAATTCAACAAATCTTTGCAAATCTTTACATTCCTCTTCCCAACCAGCGATTCACAGGAGAAGGGGTCTCAGGTGGTTTCTCCTGTTTTACTCCTTCTCAGGCGACCTACTGCCTTCCGTGAGGGATTGTGGCGCGGTGTGTAGGATTCGGTAATAGGGTTCAAAATTTCGCTAACATTGTTAGGTAATTATTTATTAACTGTTGTTAAGCCTTGCATCTCCCCAGTGGGCATGATTTCCAGACTACAGGTTATCTTGGTAGTTGGGAGGGTGTATTATACATCGCTGGCGATCGCAGTATAGTTTCTTAGGTTATGGAGTTCGAGTGGGATGACCAAAAGAACAACATCAATATTGAAAAACACGGGATCGACTTTGATTTTGCCAAGGAAATCTTTTCAGGAGTCTGGATCTCAAAGCCTGATAATCGCAGAGACTACGGCGAAGAAAGATTAATCGCTTTGGGACTTTTAGAAGAATTTGTCCTATTTGCAGTGTACACTCTACGAGAACAGAAAATACGGCTTATATCTACAAGACGCGCTAATGCAGAGGAAAGGAGAATTTATTATGAGTATGTCGAAAGAGGAACAATTAAAGATCCTTGGTCAGATGAAAGATTCTGATATAGATTATTCAGATTTACCTGCTACTGATGCCGAATTTTGGCAAGAAGCTACCGTTAATTCTCCTCTAAAAGTTCCTGTAACTCTTCAGCTTGATCCCTCAGTTGTTGCTTGGTATAAACAGCAATTTCCCCAAAAATATCAGACTTTAATTAATTCCGTACTAAAAAAATATATGCTAGAACATAATTGTTAATTCCGATTTTCGGTTCATAGAAAACCTTTACTTGAGCCATAAGTATTTCCCCTTAAGCAGAATTCACGCCGCCTCCAGTTCATAATGCAAGCTATACAGTTTCCTCCATCATTTTGGAAGAGTCAACTCTTTTAGATGTAGGTGCGGTATGATGACACAGGTATAGTTTTTTTGCAAAGTCTAATTTCTAATTAAAAAGGGAGAAAAACCAAAGTGGAGTGCGATCCTTTGACCACAAAATCCTATTTATCCCCTAAATCTCCGTCTTTTCCTGATTATTTTCACCTGATGCTCTTAACTGGCCGCATCTTATTACAGCACAGTACCACCACCGAACGAGTGCATCAAACCATTCAACAATTAGCGGAAAAATTCGGGGTAGAAGTCCGGGTATATTGTGAATATGAAGCCATTAAACTAACCGTAAAGAGTGAAAATGAATATTCCTCACACTTTAGTCGCCCCATCACCAGCATTGCCGTTAATATGGCTTTAATTACTCAGGTTTTTTTATCGATCGAAAAGTTTCAGCAAAATCGTTTAACCTTGACTGAGTTAATCGAGAAATTAGAAAAGATCGATAAATATCCCCCTATTTATTACCCTCGCTGGTTCATTATTCTGATGTTAGGCCTTACAGGGGCAAGTTTAGCCCGTATTTTTCAGGGAGACTGGGCTTCCTTTGTGATTACGGGAATTGCCACAGCAGTGGGCGTTATCTTACGGCAAGAACTAGGGAAAAGGCATTTTAATCCTTTTTTACTTAATTTTCTAGCTGCTTTTTTGGGGGGATGTATCGGGGGAATAGCAATTCAACTGGGATGGACTTCTACTCCTAATATCTGTTTTCTCGTCCCGTCGATGATGTTAGTACCGGGGGTTCATCTGATTAATGGAGTCTTAGATTTAGTCGAGAATCATATTCCCATGGGTATGGCACGTCTAGAGTATAGTTTAGTAATTCTTAGTTCAATCGCCTTTGGTTTACTTCTCTCGACAACGGTTACAAGTGCGTTACTACCTGTCAGTAATCCGGTTTCTCCTTTACCTCTATTTGAAGATATGATTTTTGCTGGATTAGCGGCTATGGGTTTCGCCATTTTCTTTAATGTACCGCCGAAAATGTTATGGGCTTGCATTATCTGTGGCATGGTGGGACATGGAGTAAGATGGTTGTGTATTGACCATGGGCCAGGTATTATTTGGGGTAATTTAATTGCTTCTGCTGTTGTTGGAACAATGGCGCTTTATTTTTCTAATCGTTTTCATGCGCCACCGGCTGTGATCGCTTTTGGGGCGGTAGTGGGAATAGTACCAGGAATCTTTGCTTTTCAAGCAGCAAGCGGCTTAATTCAGATTATGACCATACCAGAGAATGCCAGTTCTTTATTACTTGCCACCACCCTAGGCATGATGACAAAAGCTTTTTTAATGACTTTAGCTATTCCCATTGGGTTAGCCATACCTATCCTTTTACGCTTTCAACGCCAACCCAATTTTTAGCAAGGATTTAGATAAGTAGTCGTGCAAAATTAATTTCCTAGTGAAGATAGGCAAGAGGCAAGAGGCAAGAGGCAAGAGGCAAGAGCGGGGTTAGATATGTGTAATTAATTTTGCTTAGGTACTTATTCTATTTCTTAATATAGCGGTATTCAGAGTAATAAAATACACTGACTTTCTTCCCCATTCATAACTCATAACTCATAACTCATAATTCATAATTCATCATTCATAATTCGTAATTCATAATTCCCCATTCATAATTCATAATTCATAATTCACAAAAAAGCTTCTGATTATCCAGCAGCCAACGCATTTGATAGGCACGGCGAGCGGCATCAGCCACTTGATTGAGAAAGAAACTCAAACCAACGCCGCTAGAGATAGCACCTAACCAAGGAATTGCCCCACCTACTGAACTCGGCGCTAAATAGATAGTAGCTTGCTGGAAAATCGTTTCAGCTGCCAGCGAGATTGCACCTTTGTCGCCGATTTCGGTGAGAAAATTGTCAAAAGCTTGGCGAGAAAATTGCCTGTGACTGTCTCTCAAATTATCCACTGCTTGCCATTTAGCCTCTGGAGTTTGGGCGGTAGCTGCTGCTAAGATAATCCAAGCAAAATTCCGCTCCTGTTCCGTTGTGGTCGAGTAACCATAACATAAGCCAATTCTCTGAATAGTTTGCAGTGATTGAACTATTGACAGTGGGATTTCGCCAATTACTCCGATAACTCCTATCAAACCGGCAATTGTCCCTTCAACCTCAGCAGTTGCCAAGGTTTTTTGCTGCACTTTCTTCGCTAAATGATCGCACTCTGCTAAGGAGACTTGTTGCCAATCGTGATGTTTCTCAACTCCGGCTAGGTGTTTCAATTGATCCCACTCTTCTTGCCATTTTTCAGCCAGTTGATCGCACAAATTTAATGTCTCATTGATCCATTTTTCTGGAATAAGCCAATCAGTAAACTGCCCAAATACACCCAACAATCTAGCAATTAAAGTCGTCAGAAAATTGGGAATTTCTAACCACCAATGCTTAATTTTATGAGCTTGAGCAAGTTCGTAAAGGGTTAAACCATTCGACTGATACCCCGGCAATTTAATCGCCAGGGGCTGAGTTGGTTGATAAGCTAAAGCTTGCTCAAGGATTGTTGCTAATTGTTGTTGTAACTGAGCTTGTGAGAAAGCAGCTCTTTGATATTGAATAATCAAAGCCTGATTGACGGGAAATACCTGAGCCTCAATTACCGGTTCTATTGCCTCCAATAAGCCCTGCACTTTCAGTCCATAATACTCATCTTGGCGCAGTCGAGGAACACGCAAGCGAACGCGCCCCGGGACCGCATGAATCACTTGATATTCTACTTCTAACATCTGACTCAACTTCCCCTTACTATTGACTTTTTAAACTTGTGCCATTGCTAGTTTAATTTTCTGTTCAAACTCTTTAACTGACAAGCTATCTTCTGTATAACTAACTGCGAGGGAAGCTGCAATGGAATTAATCTTAACTTCCGTCACTCCCTCGACAGACTCTAGTATTCGCTGGAGTTGAGCGGCATAGCCAGCATCTTTCCGCAGTCGAGGAATCCGCCAGCGAATTCGTCCGGCAATTTGATGGACAATTTCCGGGGCAGTCGATAGGGGAAAAGTTTCCCCCATCGGGATAGATTCTTCTAACTGCTCCACTTCTGCTCGATTAGATAGCGGCAAGGATTCTCCTAGTTGATCAATGCTTTTTGCTACTGCTGCTAAGGCTTGATGGAGGCTTTTAATCAGGAGTTCACCCACTTCGATGCTTGCTCTTCTGAAGGTTTCCCACCAAGCAATAGATGTCTCTGCTATTTCAGCGATGACTTTAGTTAAAGTCCTTTCCCAATTGAGAGGAGGAACATAGTATTTAACGACGAGGACTTCCACTTGTGTTTCTTCTGCAACTGTTAAATCAAGCAAGCCGCGTAACCTTTTTTGAACAACTTGTTCATAGAAAGTGACTACTGTTAGGCTGGCAGGAACAATCTCAACAGTAGTGGGAGTTTCCCCCGCCATTTCCCCATCAATAGTAATGGCTTGGGGGGGATTGGTTGTCACCTGCACTTGTTTGGCTCGCAGATAGCCGATGTGGTGGCTTTCTGTTGGTTGGTGAATCAGTCCACTTTCAAATAACTCAATCGCGTTGGCTAGGGCTTCTAGGGCATCGCTAGGGGTGAGAATCGTCACGTCTAATAAACCATCGTCTGGCTTGGTTTGACCGACTCCCTGAGCCAAAATTGACGTAGGCGGGGCAATATTAGCCACCGTGACAGCGGCGGCAGAGACAGTAAATTTCTCATTTTCTGTGGTAATTTCCGCCGTAAAAGGTACGAGATTTTGTAAGCGGTCAAGTCCCGCTAAAATATAAGCCAGAATGCCGAATTCGTTTTTTAATTTTCGATCGGCTTCCTGTACTGTTTCCGCCTCGAAACCAATACCCGCCAGCAGCAGCATGGCTTTGTCGTTACAGCGGGCTGTATCAATCGTGAGGGTCGCTCCCTGTAAAATAGCAATACAGGCTTCTTCGATGGTGGTGGGCAATCCCAGTCCGTTGGCAAAAGCATTAGCTGTACCGCGAGGAATCACTGCTAAAGGAATGCCTGTGCCGATGAGAACACTCGCTACCTCTGAAACCGTTCCATCGCCTCCAGAAGCAATAATTAATTCAGTACCTTGTGCCACCGCTTCACGGGTCAGCTGCTCGGCTCCTACTTCTACGGAAGTGGGGTAGATAGCGAGAGCAATATGGGGTTCCAATAAGTCTTTAATCGTTGCTAGTTGTGCTTCGGCATTGCCCTGTCCTGAGACGGGATTAAAAATCAGGGAGGCACGGCGGAAGGCTCGCGCTCGCTTTAGCCTACTGCTGGGTTGCGGGATAATACTGGCAAACATGATTAGCGGCTAATGAGTGATTTGTTCAAAAGTGATTAAGTAGGTAGGTGTTAAAAGTTCTCAGACACCCCCCTTATCAAGGGAGGCAGGGGGGATCAGACGCAAAATCTATCTTCAATTTAATTATAACTACTTACTTATAAACTGTAATGATTAAACAATAGAGCGAGAAATTGAAATCCCTAAAGGGATCAAGTGACTATATCTCGTCGCTGCGAATACTATCCACCAAATTCTGTCGCATCTCTAGGAATTCTCGGGATAGCCGCAAAGAAGCCGGAGTTTCCTCGTGGTTACGGTGGGCGAAAGGATTGACTATATCCTTAACCACGCGACCGGGACGAGCGTGGAGGACAACGATGCGGGTGGCGAGTAAGAGAGTCTCTTCCACATCATGGGTGATGAAAAAGATCGTTTTCCCTGTTCTCTGCCAAATGCCTCTGAGATGGGTTTGGATCGATTCGCGGGTGAGTGCGTCGAGTGCACCAAAAGGTTCGTCCATGAGAATAATCGCTGGTTCGGCGGCTAGGGTACGGGCGATCGCTGATCGTTGTTGCATCCCCCCGGAAAGCTGATAGGGGAAGAAATTCGCCGCTTCCGAGAGTCCCACCATCTCCAAAGTGGCGGCTACCCTTTGTTTTCGTTCCCGATCGCTCACTCCTTTCATTTTTGGACCAAACTCGACATTTTTGGCGATCGTTAACCAAGGGAACAGGTTAGGACGTTGAAACACGACCCCCACATCGGGATCAGGTTCGGTATGTCGTTTTCCCGCGACGGTGACTATTCCCGTCGTCGGCCGTTGGTAGCCAGCCAAGACCCGTAATAACGTCGTCTTACCGCACCCAGAAGAGCCTAACACGCAGACGAAATCTCCTGCGAACAAGCTTAGATTAATGTCCCGCAAGACTTCATTTCCTTCGCTACCTGAGCCGAAGGTAACACCGACGTTGGCTAGTTCGCAAATCATAACTTCTCGCCTCGGGGTATCGGAGATAGTTTTCGCAGCAAAAGAGTAACTCATGGACTTTCAGAAACTAGAGGGCTTTGGTAAGGAGGCTTTTTTGAAAGGTGGCCAGATCGGGCGCACTGGTGATTTTTTTCTGGCTGACCGCGAAATCTGCCGATTCCTTAAGGATTCTGGCGAAGTCACCTGGATTGTCTGGTGTCCCCAGATATTTCGGCGATCTCTGTTCGCTCGAATCCAACCAGATCAACTCTTTGACCGCGGCGGCCGTTTCCTCCGGCGTGATATTCAGTTCCTTGGCTAAAGCTTTGATCGCGTTTTCCGGATCGCTCCGGTATGTCTTAACCGCCTCATCCAACACGGCGATATATCGCTTCACCACGTCGGGGTACTGTCCGGCGAATTCCGTTCGCACCACCCCGAGATCCGCCGTGATAATGCCTTTTTGGGCGAGATCGGCCGAGGAGATCAGCACCGTTCCCCCGTCTTTCTGGAGTTTACCGAGATTCGGTTGCCAGACGTAACTCGCGTCGATATCGCCCCGCTGCCAAGCGGCGACGATATCCGGAGGTTGTAGATCCAATATATTCACGTCCTTCTCAGGAATATTTTCCAGGGCCAGTAGGGATTCCAAGGAGAAGTGAGCGGTGGAACCGAAGGGAGTGGCCACTTTTTTGCCCTTGAGATCGGCGATCGACTTGATACCTTTCTTGACTATTAATGCCTCCGCTGCGCCGATCACGTCGAGGATAAAATACACCTGATAGGGTAATCCACTGGCGATACCCACGCTGGCGGGAACCGTACCCAACGCCCCGAAATCGATTCCTTTCGCGGCGATCGCGGTGTTCACGTCCCGTCCCGAATCGAAGCTGATGTATTCTACCTTGGCATCAGGAAAGGCTTTGTCCGCCAGTCCCAAGGCTTTCGCAAGTAGTTCGGGATTGGGGATCACCTGATAGCCGATGCGGATTTTTTCCGGAAGTGTTCCGGTTGTGGGGGGGGACGGGTTAGAAGAACTCCCGGTCTTCTCGCTGACACAGCTAGAGACGACCAAAGGTAAGCTCGCGCCCAATAAACCTAACAATATTTCTCGACGTTTCAAAGGCATAAGATATCTCTTTACAATCACTAAAAAAAACTCAGGCGTCGCGACCGATCCAGGGCAATTGGGTTTTCTCTATCCAACGGATCACTGCGTCGATCGCTATGGCGACCAACCCCATGATGGTAATGCCGACGAAAATGACATCGCTGCGGAGAAATTTACTGGCATCAAGTACCATCCAACCGATACCCGAAGTAGCGGCGACCATTTCGGCCGCCACTAGGGTGGAATAGGAAACCCCGATCGCCGTTCGCAATCCGGTGAAAATTTCCGGCAGGCAGGAGGGGAAAATGACATAGACAAATAACTGCCAGCCGGAAGCACCGAGGGATCGTGCGCCGTTGATCCGGTCGATCGAGATCCGTTCCACCCCGGAAACCACCGCTAGAAAAAGTGGGGCGAAGGCGGCCAGGAATAAAAGGGCGACTTTCGACGGATTCTCGATGCCTAACCAGATGACTAACAGGGTGTAGTACGCGAGGGGGGGTAGCGGTCGGTAGAACTCGATAATTGGGTCAAGGGCTGCTCGGACCAGTTTGGAGAAACCGCATAACATACCCAGGGGGATGGCGGTAACAGTGGCCAGTACTAGCGCCGCCATCAGTCGGTACATACTCTGAAAAAGGTGATAGAGAAGCGAGTGGCCCTTGTAGCCACTTTGCAGAATATCGACAAACGCCGACCAAACCGCTGCAGGCGTTGGGAGAAACAGGGGATTGGCCCAGCCTAAAGATGTACTGAGATACCAGAGGGCGAAGATCAGCAGAACCGATCCCACAGAGATCGCTCGCTCCGGAGTCAGAAAACGATAGATCGGGGATTTTCGAGAAGGATTTCGGGTGGGTGTCCTTTCCGGTTTCAAAACCATACAACTCCCTCGCGGCTGATAGTAAAAGAGCGATCGTTTCTCGGAAAGAAATGATCGAACTACGGCTAATTTCTCTCGTGTCGCCTAATCACGAATTCGTAAAGTTAGCTAGTCCATCGAGATTTCATTATCCTAGGGCAAGCCGACCAAAAAAGTCAAGTTTGTTGATCAAAATAAACTCATATAATTTTGTATAAATTGTACTTGACAAAGATTTATGGTGTTGCTGGTTTGAGATATAAATTTTCTTTTTTAGGATTTTAAAACCTAGATCTAGACTAGCTTTTGGCTGGTTGCAAGGTTGTCATTTATACCTTAATTCAGCAACGCTAAAAAAAGGTAAACGGGTCGTAATGGATAATAACTAATGTAACGACCTAGCGAAGAGTCTGGATATCCTGACAAAACTTGCACCGCTCGGAAATTTGTGTCATACTCCTCGATTAATCAATAAATACAGTACGCCTATCAACTTACTGTATTTAATTCACGGTGAAGGAGTCTATAAGTATGTTCAAGGGATTTCTAGTTCGATTATTTTCGGGTTCGGTTTTGGTCGGGATAGCCCTGGCGAGCGCAAATTCGTCGCGGGCCGAGGAAAAATTTTTAGAAAACCAGCCGCCGATGGCCCAGATCACTTCGGTTTCCCAATTGCGGGACGTATCGCCGAGCGCGTGGGCCTATCAAGCACTGCAACAATTAGTAGAACGGTACGGCTGTATCGTCGGCTATCCCGACAGAACCTTTCGGGGCGATCGAGCCTTAACGCGATGGGAGTTCGCCGCGGGTTTAAACGCCTGTCTGAACACGATCGAGCGGTTACTTCAGGAAAATGTAGCGATCGCCCGCGAGGATATCGTTCGGCTTAACCGATTGGCGGAGGAATTCGCCGCCGAGTTGGCGGCCTTGGGTGCCAGGCTCGACAATCTCGAACAGCGCACCGCTTTTCTAGAAAATCATCAATTCTCGACGACGACAAAACTGAAGGGAGAAGTAATCTTTGCCCTGACCGACGCGTTCCAAGGTTCGATACAGGGAAGTAACCTTGTGTTTCAAGATCGGGTTCGTCTATCCTTGGAGTCTAGCTTTACTGGAAAAGACCTCTTAACCGTCCGATTGGCGGCCAGTAGTACGACCCGATTGCGACTCCCCGGATTCCCCAATAACGCCCAGGGCAACCAAACCTTTAACCTCCCGGCGGGGAACGGCAACGATATCGTCCTCGACTGGCTCGCCTACGAGTTTCCCGTGGGCAATCTGTACGTCTATATCCCAGCCTATAGCGGTCGCTGGTGGGATTTCGCCCCGACCCTCAACCCCGTGATTGGGGGAGGGACGAACGGCCGGAAAGCCCTCAGTATCTTCGCCCAATTCAATCCCGTCTATACCCTCGGCGGGGGTTCGGGAGTCGGTCTGAATTACAACATCGGCAAACAGTTTACCATTAGCGCCGGCTATCTGGCGGGAGACGATACATCGGGAAACCCCAATCCGGGAAACGGTTTATTTAACGGCGAATATAATACCCTGTTCCAACTAGCTTGGTTGCCCGGCACGAACGCGGGTATTGCGCTCACCTACGTCCACGCTTATCAACCGGACGGACCTCTCTTCGACTTCGGCACGGGAGGGGCGAAAATCGGTACGGCTCCCGCGAACGCCCCCTTTAACGGGCCGGTTTCCTCGAACTCCTACGGGGTTTCGGGTTTCTTCCAGTTTAACCCCTACGTCATTCTTAACGGTTTCTTCGGTTACACCAACGCCCGAAGAACTAGCGGTTCCGGTAGTGCCGATATCTGGTACTACGCGCTAGGACTCGGCTTTCCCGATCTGGGGAAAGAGGGGAATTTAGGCGGTCTCGTGGTGGGCGCAGAGCCGTATCGGGGAGATACTAGCCCGAACGATCTCTCGCTCCATCTGGAGGCGTTTTATAAGTACCAATTGACGAAGAATATCTCGATCACGCCGGGGGTAATCTGGATCACCGCGCCTAACCAGGATGCGGGAAATCCCGACGGGATCATCGGGACAGTCAGAACCACGTTTACTTTCTAAAAAATCCCGTTATCGCCACATTTGCTCTTGCATTTTTCGTATTTAAGTCACCGATCTGAGGCGGTGAGAACTAGGAACTGGAGGATAAATCTATGGGTTTCAACTATTCCAATATTCAACCGATCGCCGGGCGAATTGGAGCCGAGATCGTTGGCATCGATCTGAGTCAAAATCCGAGCGATGATCTAATCGCGGAGATCCGTAAAGCGTTGATTCAATACAAAGTTATTTTTTTTCGACAACAAACCTTAGACGAAAAGGGTCACATCGCTTTTGCCCGTCGTTTTGGCGAGTTGACAAAAGCTCACCCCACTGTACCGGGTTACTTAACGGATTACCCTGAAATTTTCGATTTAGATTATCGGCGACACCATGCCTATACGGATCTTTGGCATACGGACGTTACTTTTGTAGAACGACCGCCCTTAGGCTCGATTTTGCGTGCGGTTATTATTCCGCAATATGGAGGGGATACGATGTGGGCTAATACGGTGACAGGATATGAAGATTTGCCACCCCATTTGAAAGCTTTAGCTGAGCATCTGTGGGTCGTTCATACCAATCATTCAGATTATGCCGCTTCTACGGTTGACATTTCCCAAGCCAAAAGGGATTACGCCAAGGTTTTCCAATCGACAATTTATGAGGCTATCCATCCGGCGGTGCGCGTTCATCCCGAATCCGGTGAGCGATCGCTGGTGTTAGGATCCTTCGCCCGTCGGATTAAAGGACTTTCTTCAGAGGATTCTTTCGATACCCTAAAACTTTTGCAATCCTACGTCACCCGTCCGGAAAACACGGTACGTTGGCGTTGGCAAGTGGGGGATATCGCTTTTTGGGATAATCGTTCTACCCAGCATTATGCGATTGCGGACTATGGCGATCGTCCCCGTCGGGTGCAACGAATCACCATCGTGGGCGATGTTCCGGTCAGTATTGACGGGCAGCGTGGTGGTGTGGTTACGGGAGACGTTAGCGATTATATTCCCGTTTCCCAAAACAAAGACAGCGCTTGACTAAACTTACTCAAACCTATTCATTGGCTTGAGCGACAGGGATTGTAGAATCTCCTCGGCGAGATTAGCACCCTTCGGCGTAGCTCAGGGCAAGGCCTGTACCCGGATTTCGGGAACGGCAATGGATTCCCAGAGATTACCATTGCGTAGCGTTCCCAAGGTATAAAGCCGTTGGGAGATCTTTCCCCCAGCATCAATGAGGGCACCATTGGGGGCAGTGTCGATACCAATTGACACTGGGTTAGGGCGGAGTAACCCTTGACGATTTGCTCTAACTGTACATAAGCCGGAGCTTTCTCCCTTGTTTCCTTCAAGAGCGCCTGCACGTAATCTCCATAAATCTGGCGCGGCACGAAGGTGGATGCTGTCACTTGTTCCTGCCCGTTCTGATGCAGCCAGTTCAAGAAGTGCGCTGGTTCATCGACAAAGGCACTCATTTTGCCAGCCGGTACGTTCAGCAGGTGACAGAGAAATTTTGTCTGGTAAGCGACTCCTCTTCCTAATTGCGGGTTGGGTTCAATTAACTTGATGGTCAGTGGTACAGCGGCGTTTCGTAAGAGATTGGCTGCCACCAGAGAACCGCTAAAACCACCGCCGATAATGGCGATCGCTGGTTGGGAAACAGTCACATCGGTCATGTACTTGTCCTGTATTATACTTCATGCAAGATTGCATTATGATTCATTTAGAATGCAAAGACAGGGCTGCGTGCGATGCGACGGGGCGGCTACATCTAAAATGAGAGTGCCTGGTGAACTATCCCTAAATTGGCGAAGGTAGTAGCTTCCTTTACTGTATCCTTTTCACAAATTTTGCTAAAATCGTCAGTGCAACTTAGTTTTTTGCCAGGGATTATGGGTGATTTCAAGCATCAAGTTGACCAAGGGATAAAACAGGTAAATCAGTTGGCTGATCAAGCAATTGACAGTATTAAGGACAATGTGCAACAGATCAGCGAACATCCTACCAAACTGGTGGATATGGGCGCAGGCATGGCAGGTGGCATGGCTGGTGCCACAGCCGGAGAAGTAATTGGAGGTACTGTTGGGGCAGTATTAGGCCCAGTGGGTGTGATCGCTGGTGCTCAGGTAGGCGGACTGGTTGGGGATGTATTGGCAGGATATGAAGCCAGTCATCTTTCTCATCAGATGCTGCATCCAGGAGAGCAAAAGCCAGAGAAACCAAATGAGTTACATGAAATTGAAGCAGCCTTTGAAAACAAAAGCTTAGAGCAGGCAGGGAAAACCCTGGGCGAAGTGGCGGGGGATTTCGTTGATAATGGGTTATTAGGTGGGATTACTGGTAATATGGGCAAAGCGATCGGCGGTCAGGTGGGCAAGTTTGCCGGAAAATTCGCCCCCAAGGATTTTCTTCATCACCATCAAGAGGCAGCCCCTACCGAGGCTAAACCGAACGAAGCTGCTGATAGCAAAACAGATTAACCAACTAACAGAACAATTGAACTACTTGACAATAGGGATATTTTAAGGTATGCCGAGGCTCAGATGTTCAACTAAGCGATCGAGTTGGAGGAGCGACTCGTCCTCAGAACCGTGCTTGAGGCTTTCGCCGAGAGCTTCACAGATTGTCCTGAATCCGAGTTAGCTGCCTCCTTGTATTTTGGCAAAAAGGGACACACCCACCAGCCGCGGTCAAGATGTTAGTTAACGCGCATTTGTTGGTGCTATTAAACGAGCCTCTCCGATTTTATGTTGCAAAATGAAAAAACCAGCGTATGCAGGGGAAGCATTGGAGGGAATATCTAGTTTAGATATATTTAATGCGTAAACAGTAATTTGATAGTTATGGGGTTTTGAGCCTTCCGGTGGGCAAGCACCACCAAAGCCGTTGTAGCCGAAGTCATTCCGCAATTGAATCGCCCCTTGAGGAAGCTTTTTACTGTCTTTCACGCCAGCATTTTCTGGTAAACTACGCACATCTGCCGGGATGTTGACGACCACCCAATGCCACCAACCGCTTCCTGTTGGTGCATCAGGATCATACATAGTGACAGCAAAACTCTTAGTTCCTTTGGGAACATCGCTCCATTTCAAAGCGGGAGATTCATTTTTACCAGTACATCCCCATCCATTATAGATTTGTGCATTTTGTAATGATTTACCGTTTTCAATTGTTGGGCTAATTAATGTCATAGCTTGAGCTCCCAAGCTAAAACCGCCCAATGCAATCAAGCCGGCAACAATCTCTGCTTTAAACATACAATTACTCCTTCGCTCTGGATTAAGATAGGGGACAATCTCACTGGGGAAACGCCCCCAGCATTACAGATTTGTGGAAGAATAGCTGCTCCCGTTAAGTTGACAATCCCTCCGTCAGTGCCATTCCACTTGAAATCCCTGAATGTGGACAGGCAGTTAGGGATCAGCGATGAGGGCGGGCGTTCGCCACCGCAACAGCCTTGCCCCATGAGATCAGATCAGCAGTGGCATCATCGCGATCAATAACGCATTCAATTAGCGTCGGTCCCTCGCGGTTTTCCAGAGCTACCTCGATCGCCTGGGCCAGTTCCCCGGCGGTGGTAGCGAGGAGTCCTTGGCCCGCCCCATCTTCGGCATTGAATACTTTGATTAACCCTGCGTAGTCCCAGTTCTTAATGTTGTTATAGGGGCCATCGTGAATTTCAACCTCGATCGTGTAGCCATGATTGTTGACGAGGAAAATGATGATCGGCAGCTTCTGTCTGATCATCTGCGCCACCTCCTGGGCAGTAAGCTGAAAAGAGCCGTCACCAATCATGCAGATAATCTGTCGCTCCGGCGCGCCCAGGGCATAGCCGAAAGCGGCCGGGATCGACCATCCGATATGGCCCCATTGCATCTCGATCTCGAAGCGGGCCCCGGTGGGCAGCTGTAATTTAATGCCATTGAACCAGGAATCACCAGTCTCGGCGAACACCGTAGTCTTGGCAGTGACTAGAGGCCCGATCTGCCTGAGCATCTCGATCCTCGAAAGCTTGGCCTCAGACCTAGCAGGCTCGACCGGCACAGACTGAGAACGGAAGCGTGCAAATTCGGCCATAGTCGCATCGCGCTTCTCCACCTTTCGTGCCAAGCAAGAGAGAAAGTCGCGCAGATGAATCCCGCTGAAATGATACCCGTCAAATTTGACACTATCTTTGTTGGCGTTCAGTACAGTCGGACCACTGGGCATCGCAGTCCAGCCGACGGTCGAATAGTCGTTGAAAACCGCCCCTAAGCAAACTACACTGTCCGACCAATCGACAATCGCGCTCGTGCCGGGAGAACTAATTTCTCCCCAGTAAGTACCAACGTACTGGGGATGCTCTTCCGGGAAAAAGCTCTTGGCGGCCGCCATGACCGCAACGGAACAACCGAGGGCCTCGGCCAGTTCGATCGCCTCTTTCTCGGCCTTGGCAGCCCGTAGCTGGCTGCCGATCAACAGTACCGGTTTCTGCTTGCTATGTAGAAATTCTGCTGCTGCGCTCACCGCCGCTGCCAAAGTTTCTGCGTCACTCGGTGCCTCATTGATGATTGCGCTCACTGGCCCGGGGGAAGCACAGGGGGCCGCGGCAATATTGCAGGCAATCTCGATATAGGCCGGTTTTTGCTCCCGTAACGCCGTTCGGATAACGTGGTCGATCTGCTCCGGGGCATCTTCGGCGGATGTTATGGAAACCGCCGCACAGGTGAGCTTCCTAGCGATTTCCAACATATATGTTAAATCTTGCGTTCCCATCGTATGGTGCAGCAGATGACCGGTCGAGTAGTCGTTGGTATTGGGTGCGCCCGACACTAGGATGACGGGTAGGTTCTCAGCATAGGCACCGCCGATGGCATTCAGGGCCGAGAGGGCGCCAACGCTGTAAGTCACGACAGCGACTCCTAATCCATTGGCCCGAGCGTACCCTTCCGCCGCAAAACCGCAGTTCAATTCGTTGCAGCAACCTACCTGCAAAAGATTCTGGTTTTTCAGAAACTGGTCCAGCAAGACGAGATTGTAGTCACCCGGGACTACGAAATGATGTTTTACTCCTATCTGAACCAAACGTTCTGCCAGGTAACTGCCAATATTGTAAGTGCTCATTAATTAGTCCTATCTGAACAAAAATCACTAGATCAAGTGCATTGACTTGGCAGCGGCGGTGAGTTCGTCTCGAAACGCTGGATCCGCCAGTCCGATCAAAGACTCCGCCCTCTCGGTTGAGGAAAGTCCCTTGAGATCCACAACACCGTTTTCAGTGACCACATAGTGAACATCGGTGCGGGGTGTCGTGACTGGCCCAGAAAGCCGAGGAACGATCTTACTGATTTTGCCATCCTTGATCGAAGACTGGAAGGCGATAAAGGACATACCGCCCTTCGAGGCATAGGCCCCCCGGACGAAATCCAACTGGCCACCGGTCGAGGTAAACTGATGACCGCCAACATATTCCGAATTGCAAGCTCCGGTTAAGTCCATTTCAATTGTGGAATTTACCGACACCACATTGTCGTTTTGGGCAATCACAGCCGGGTCATTCACATAATTGACAGGATGACTTTCCAGCGAGATGTTGTCATTGATAAAGTTGTAGAATGCTTCATCTCCCATGGCAAAGGTGAAGACAGATTTGCCCGGGTTGATTTTTTTCCATTTGTTGGTGACAACACCGTTCTGAATCAGGCTTGCCAAAGCAGGAACGAGTACCTCAGTATGAATGCCCAGATCCTGCCTACCCATTAGCGCCTCGCAGACACCGCTAGGTACTCCACCTACGCCGATTTGCAGACAGGCGTGTTCAGGAATCCGTTCTGCGATCAACTGACCAATCTTCCTCTCTTGCTCCGTGACCGGTCGAGGTTTCAGCATTGGCAACGGAACATGATGTTCTACGATGGTATCTACTTCGGAAATATGCAATAAGGAGCGTCCAAAAACCCGGGGCATATTCTGGTTGACTTCCACAATCAGCCGTTTAGCTGCGCGAGCGGCGCTGCTGGTGTAATCGTTATTGGTTCCGAAGGTGAAATAGCCGTTACTGTCCATGGGTGACACGGTTACTAGAAAGGTGTCCAGATGGATGTGATCGCTAAAGAACCGCACCGATTGGCTGAAAGAATTCGGCACATAAAAGACAACCTTGCGATCGCCGTCCTCTTGTCCTTTTTTAATCAGGTCGCGCTCGGCTTTCTGCATGAACATGGAATAGGGTTTGATGCGTCCCATCAATTCGTAGCGCAGCAGCGATCGCTGCATAGGTTCTTCTGCGTGCATATAATACACTTTCACATCATCGATCAACCCGGCTTCTGCCCTGGCCGCTAGTGCTTCCATCAGTGCCGGTGGTTGGCAAGCTGCCTGACCGATACCAACAATGCTGCCACTACTAATCTGCTCCATAGCAGTGTGACTGTCAGTAAGCTTGGCCTGATATTGGTTCTCGTAAGCCATTATTTTTCTCCCGAAGAAGTCTTAACTAATCAATAATTTGCTGCGGCTTCCGGTGAGTGACCGCGTTTGTAAATCAGCATCGTCCGCTCGAAGCTCATCACTTCTACACCGTCCTGGTTCACGCCTCGCGTTGAAACGGTGACAATTCCCTGGGTCGGCCGACTCTTTGACTCACGCTTGGACAGCACAGTGGATTCTGCATAGAGTGTGTCCCCAGCAAAGACTGGATGTGTCGCTTTGACATTATTCCAACCCAGATTGGCCACAACTTTAGCGCTGACGGTCCTAACGCTCATACCGGTGAGAAGGGCAAGGGTGAAGGTGCTATCCACCAGCATCTTCTTCCACTCTGTTTGACCGGCGTAGGCAGCATCAAAATGAACCGGTTGTATATTCATCGTCAGCAAGGTCATCCAGATGTTGTCCACATCTGTAATCGTCCTACCGGGACGGTGCTCGAACACATCACCGACTTGAAAATCTTCGTAGTAAAGACCGTTGGTCTCACGATAGCGATTTGGGCCGATTTCTCGGTACGCTGACAGCATATTTTCCATTTTTTTTCCCGGTTTCTGGACACCTTAGATTAACAAAACTATTCCTCAGCTGCAATACCGGCTCGTTCCAGAACAAGCCTTGCTTTACGGGCAACCGCTTCATCCACCATTTGTCCCTCCACAGCACCAACTCCTTGACGGTTGACGGTGAGGATCTGTTGTGCTTTGGCTATTTGTTGTGCTGTTGGGGTCAAGACCTCATTGATGGTGGCAATTTGTACCGGGTGGATTGCACATTTGCCGTGAAATCCCAAGTTTACTGATGCTTTTGTCTCTTGCTTCAGACCTTCCGAATCCGCAATGTCAAAATAGGGGGAGTCGAAAGCGGCAATCCCAGCAGACGCAGCCGCATGGATCAAGCATGACCTCACCCACAGCAGTGGCTCCCAAGCGGTTTCTGCACCCAGGTCCGCAGCCATATCCGCAGCACCGAAGATAAAGGCGGCCGGCCTGATTTGGCCGCTAACCATCTCGGCCAAGGCCCCGATCGCCTTGGTACTCTCAATCAGCGCAATCACCTGCGTCGATTTATTGGCCTCTCGCAACAGGTTTCCCACCAGGCTGATGAGTGCGGAGGAGTCGCATTTCGGTAGAATCAAATAGTCGGGTTCGGCGGGTGAAAGCAAGAGAGCCTGAAGGTCGTCGAGTCCAAACCTTGTGTCGGGAGAATTGATGCGGAGGGCACAGGGGAGGTGATTCGAGGATGTCTCCCCAAGATAGCGCAGCGCTGCTGTCCGGGCTTCCTCCTTGGCGGTGGAGGCCACTGCGTCTTCAAGATCAATAATCAGGGCATCGGCCTTCACCTCCGCAGCACGGGAGAATCGGTCCGACTTGGTCGCGGGTGTGAACAGCCAGCTTTTTAGGGCTAGAAGCGATTTCTGCGATTGATGTAACATTACCAGAGCCTTGTTTTGCGTCAATGTGAAGTGTACCTCAAAACTTGAGGGTTGCCAAATTTGAAAATGCCTAAATTAGGGCAGCAAATTATTAAGCAGGGGATCTAGATTTCGAGGACGATAATTGGGATCAGCCTTAAGTCGTTCGACTACACTATAATGAACGGCAACTTTTGAAGATTCTATCGGTCGCCATCCTTCACCTGCTAAGGCATAAACACCAGTCACGCTATTATCAAATTTAGTAGTTGGCTCTGGTTTAATCTGGAATTCCTCCCTATAATTTTCAGTTGAATCAAACTCCAATCCCAACTTTTTAGCCTCGTGGATCATCCATTGTAAAGTAAAATCAGACAGCCCCCGATATTCTTCAGTTCCTCCACCAATACAGCCATGTTCACCAGCAAAGAAAACCTCTTTGACTACTTGTTCAGGATTTTTGTCACTTCTCTCCATGCCGGACGAGGGAAAACCCCTGCGTTTCTCATCAATGGCAACTGCATGAAAGGCATTTTCCACGATCGGACTTAGTCTAGCATCGAAAAATTCATACTTCCGATTCCAGAGTTTAGCCAAGGGTAGCCAAGGTGTTAGATCAGGAACACCTAATGCTCCCACCGTATCCCAGCACCCTAACATTTTAATCGGTACACGACCTTGTAAATAATCTTTTTCGCTATCTATCTTTTTGGAGTTATCTTCCCGGAATTTTTGAGCTTCTGGATCATTTGGCTTAATTTTAGAATTTCGATAAAGCTCATAAGCTTTAGGCAATTCCCGGATCTTGGAACGGCTCAATAAACCACAGTTATAGATCATACCTGCTAAACAACGAACTGTATAGGCTCCGCGACTAAAGCCAACTAGGTAAATTTCGTCTTCAGCTTCTACGTCATAATTCATACACAAAAAGCGATAGGCATCTTGAATAATTCTGTCAATTCCCCAGCCAAAAGCACCCCCACCTAAACGCTCGATTAAATCAGCGTCTTCTGCTGTGCCACATCCTGATATATAATGGACTATTTGTGGGGTTTGATCATTGGCAATGTATTTCACTAAGCGGGCAAATTTGACGACATTTGTAGGATAGGAAGTTGCTAATTCATTCCAAGTACCATCACAACAAACAACCAAACGTTTTTTCTTAGTTGTATTAGAGGGTTTAGTCGGCTCGGTGGTGTCAGGCTTAGATAATGTTTCAGACATATTCTTATCTTGAGTTGATTCTGAGGTTTGAGGATTAGATGGTTCCGATGGGGTCAATGTTTCGGGTTTGATACTAGATGATTGTTCCTTGGGAGTAACTGCTTCATTGTTTGATGGAGTTTGAGGATTAGATGGTTCCAGTTTTGCCAAAGTTGTAACAGTTTGGCAATAAATCCCCAAACTTACTAACAAATTTTGCCCTCCCCCATAAGAGCCAAAAAAGCCGATAATCTCCTGACCTTCTGGTGCTTCTAAGACGAAAGGTTCAACTTCTTGTTTTCCATGCTTTCCCCCAAAAACGGGTGATTTAACTCCCTTCTTGGTTTCAAATTGGATGGTGACAATTTCTTGCTTGGGACGTCCCGGTGCTGACATTCCCCAAGTGCCGCTTATTTTCGTGAGATAATCCCCTACTGGTGTGGAAAATTCTCCTTTTGTACCGCCGCGACCACCAACTAGGTCTGAAAGATAGGTTTCTCCCGGAATAGAAGCGGGATTTTCGTATTCAACCTGAAGTGCGTCAATTGCCCAACCTGCATTCACAAATACCTTTTTCAATCGTGATTGTGGAGCAGTATCTTTAGGAAGAATTTGAAAATCTGTGCCTGAGATTGAACCACCTGTCGGACCTAATTTTATCGGTTTAGATACTTGATCCGTTGGCCCGGTTGGGCCGATTGGCTCAGTGGGCTTAGTTTGCTCAATTGGCTTGGTTTCCTCAGTGGGCTTGGCTTGCTCAATTGGCTTGGTTTCCTCAGTAGGCTTGGCTTGCTCAATTGGCTTGGTTTCCTCAGTAGGCTTGATTTGCTCAATTGGCTTGGTTTCCTCAAGAGGGGTTGTAGCTTTAGGTGGAACTGAACAAGTCACTGCTATAACTGAACCACTATTCGGGATCGGATTCCATTTACTGGTCAAGGTGTCTCGGATATAGAGACGATTATCTCCGCCAACTCCAACTATTTTGCCATCCGGCATGACGGTAATACTGAGAACCGAACCATTGTTAGATACATACTTCCAGCCACTGGTCAAGCTATCTCGGCTATAGAGACGATTATTCATCCCAATTCCAACTAACTTCCCATCCGGCATGACGGTGACACCAATAACTGAACCACTATTAGGAATTTGCTTCCATTCACTGGTCAAAGTATCTCGGGTGTAGAGAGTATTATTGGTTCCAACACCGACTATTTTGCCATCTGGCATGACGGCGACACCAATAACCGGACCACTATTAGGAATCTGCTTCCATTCACTGGTCAAAGTATCTCGGGTGTAGAGAGTATTATTGGTTCCAACACCGACTATTTTGCCATCTGGCATGAGGGCGACACTAATAACCGGACCACTATTAGGAATATCCTTCCAGTTACTGGTTAAAGCATCTCGGCCACACAGGAGATTATTTGTCCCAACACCAATTACTCCATAGTCAGCTGGTATGGGTCGTTCAGATTTCCTCCAAGTAGCACCATTGACTGTACCATTACTGCCATTACTTGTCTTATCTTTGGCGATATTTTCTGAACCTTCATTGAGGGGCCAATAACCAACTAATCCTGTTTCATCTCCCTTGAGTCGCTGATTCATGGATTGTTTGATTTCTTCTGGAGAACGGACTCGGTTCCACAGTTGCACTTCTGCTATTTGCCCATTAAAGAAATAGCCCGGATTGCCTTCTGTTTTTCCAGCACCGATGCGTAAGGGACGGTTTGTATTAAGCTTGAGCTTTGAAGCAACTGGAGTACCTATCAGTTCGCCATTGATGTAGAGTTTCATTGTGCTGCCATCGTATGTAGCTGCTACATGAGTCCAGGTATTGAGAACTACATCTGAACCAGTTAAAACTACCCACTTGCTCCCATCTCCCGTCCAAAACTGCCATTTATTGTTCTCTCCTGCATATAGCTTATATCCTCCTATAGGAGTGGTCGTTCTGGAGGTAACTGGCGATCGCCACTGCCCTTGGCTACTCTCAACTTTAGCCCAACAGGATAAGGTAAATTGTTCTGGATTCAGTTGCTCAGCATAAGGAACTTCGATATAATTTCCTCGGCCATCAAATGCTAGGACAGAGTCGCTAGTAACTGGTTCAGGGGTTGTAGATTTGGGTGGAACTGAACAAGTCACTGCTATAACTGAACCACTATTCGGGATCGGCTTCCAGTCACTGGTCAAGGTGTCTCGGCTATAGAGACGATTATCTACGCCAACGCCAACTATTTTGCCATCCGGCATGACGGTAATATCGAGAACCGAACCATTATTAGGTACTTCCTTCCAGTCACTGGTCAAGCTATCTCGGCTATAGAGGCGATTATTATTCGCCCCAACTCCAACTAACTTCCCATCCGGCATGACGGTGACACTACTAACCAAACCACTATTAGGTACTCCATACCAGTCACTGATCAAGTTATATTGGGTGTAGAGGTTTTTATTGGTTCCAATGCCGACTATTTTGTCATCCGGCATGACGGCGACATCAATAACCGCACCACTATTAGGAATCTGCTTCCAGTCACTGGTTAAAGTGTCTCGGGTGTAGAGATTATTATTGGTTCCAACGCCCACTATTCTGCCATCTGGAACGAGGGCGACACTAATAACCGGACCACTATTAGGTATCTCCTTCCATTCACTGGTTAAAGTATCTCGGCTACACAGGAGATTATTTGTCCCAACACCAATTACTCCATAGTCGCTATTAACTGGTTCAGGGGTTGTAAATTTAGGTGCAACTGAACAAGTCGCTGCTATAACTGAACCACTATTCGGAATCTCCTTCCATTCACTGGTCAAGCTATCTCGGCTATAGAGGCGATTATTCGCCCCAACTCCAACTAACTTCCCATCCGGCATGACGGTGACACTAATAACCGCACCACTATTAGGTACTTCCTTCCAGTCACTGATCAAGCTATCTCGGGTGTAGAGGCTTTTATTGGTTCCAACGCCGACTATTTTGCCATCTGGCATGACGGCGACACTAACAAACGCACCACTATTAGGAATCTGTTTCCAGTCACTGGTTAAAGTATCTCGGGTGTAGAGAATATTATTGGTTCCAACGCCGACTATTTTGCCATCTGGCATGATGGCAATACTAATAACCTGAGCACTATTAGGTACTCCCTTCCAGTCACTGGTCAAAGTATCTCGGGTGTAGAGGCTTTTATTGGTTCCAACACCGACTATTTTGCCATCTGGCATGACAGCAATACTAATAATCTGACCACTATTAGGTATCTCTTTCCAGTCACTGGTTAAAGTATCTCGGCTACACAGGAGATTATTTGTGCCAACACCAATTACTCCATAGTTAGCTGTTTCTGTCTTTTCAATCTTTATAGGAATTTCTCCAAAATTTCCCTTGACACTTAAGGAATAAATACGATCAACTGAATCGGAAAATGCTGTAGCAGTAGCACCAGATGAGGTAAACAAAACTTTTCCGCTTAAGTTACTAAGAGGAGCAGTATTCTTATCATAACTGATAGAACCTGCTTGGGGATAATATATTCCCACAAAGTCACCTTGGTTGACTTTAATCGGTGTAGTAAGGGAAAATTCGTTTAAACCAATCACAGGGGTTTTTACCTCGCTTTTTCCCACAACTGACCAGGTATTGGCTTCGTTCCTATAAATGATCAGTTGTACAGGTGATGTGTTTTCTGCCCAAATATTCCACCCAGTTATTTCACCATTGCCATTAATGGGTTTGTTGGTATCTACAAGATAAAAATTAGTCCTTGTATCTGCAATTCCGTATTTAGTGGGAAGATTACCCCCAGTGATCACATCAGGTTTTTTCCCTATTTCAGACTCTTTCGTGCTAGTTATGGGTAGTTCAGATTTCCCCCAAGTAGCACCATTAATTGTGCCATTATTGCCATTACTTGTCTTATCTTTAGCGATATTTTCTGAACCTTCATTGAGGGGCCAATATCCCACTAATCCGGTTTCATTTCCCTTTAATCGCTGGGACATATTTTCTTTAAGTTCTGATTCTGGTCGGGCAATATTCCACACCCTCACTTCTGCTATTTGACCTTCAAAGTAACCATCATTAGCCCAGTTACTCTTACCTATATAGTTTAAGGTTCGGTTCAGGTTGTCTGGAAGGCTTATTTGTTTACTTTGTATCAATTGACCATTTTTATACAGTTTGGCCATCCCTGATTTATCAATGGTAGCGGCTACATGAATCCACTTATCAATTTCTAAGGTATTTGGGGCTTCTATGGTGTGGGTTCCATTATTACAATACAGATGGAGTCCCAAGGTGCTAGATGTTCCCACATTTCCCAGGACAATGTTCTTGTTTCCCTGTCCATTGCCGAAATCAATAATTCGTGACCACGAACGGCGAAAACTTTTGTACTGCACCCAAGCTTCTACGGTAAATCCTTGGGAATAGTCCGTGTTGACTGCGGGTAACTGCACATAATCGCCTATACCATCAAATGCTAGGACAGATTCGATAGCACCCTTCTTGGCACTCGTAGTATTTTCCGCTTGACTCATGGTCACTTATCTCCGTAACTAATGGCTAGTTTAAGTTTGAACTCCGCTGGCACTGCGCTGACTAGAAAATATCTCATGGGGACTGCAATAGTCAAGAACTTTTTGTGGTCAGTGGTTAATATAAGTCGTAATCGTTCAGATAGTTGAACTAAGTCGAGGTATCGTCACTCCGACTCATCTTCAGAATGGAAGGTGATAGTTTCTCATCATTGTGGTCATTGTCCTAAACATTTTCCAAACTTTTGCCATTGGGTTCAATGCGAAAGATAAAAGTAACTAACGCCCCAAAAAGAGAAGTGATAACTAAACCATGTAAAAGGTTAGACGTACCAATTTGTTCCCTAAGAATCGGAAAGAAAAAAGCAGTAGTAACCGCCCCGACTTTCGCAAAAGAGGCGGCAAAACCAGCACCTAAACCGCGAATTTGTACGGGAAAAACCTCCCCTGCTAAAACATAGGTCATGGCATTGGGGCCGAGATTTGTCATAAAATTAAAGATGATAAAGCCGCCAAATATCAGAAATACTTTTAATTGATGACCTTCTGGAATAGTTTCTGCCGCTAGGGAAGCGATTCCTAAGCCTAAGCCACAGCCAATAAAGCCTACAATTTGTAAGGGAATCCGTCCGACTTTATCAATCAAAAGAATCGACGCAAGAAATCCAATCAGTAAGAACAGATCAATTGCTCCAGAACCTTCTGCTGCTACCATATCTTTGAAAATAAAATTAGGCTGAGTTTTGGTAAATAGGGTTGCTAAAATTGTTGGGGTAAAAATACCAATGCCGTAGGTGGCTAGATCCTGTAAAAACCAAGGAACAGCCGCTAATATAGTTGCTCTGAGATAGCGAGGGGAAAACAAAAGCTTGTATTTTTGCTTGCGTTGCTGGCCGATTCTCTCTACTAAGTCCGCAAGCTCAACTGGGCGTTGCAGTAAAACTTTAGCAGAGCGTTGAGCATCCTCTTGGCGATTGTGAGATATTAACCAATGGGCGCTTTCTGGGATTCCTGTTCTCAATAAAAAAACAATAATTCCAGGAATAACTAAACTGGCGTACATCCAATGCCAAGCCCCTACTTCAGGGTTAATCCGCAGTACCAGTAATCCGATTAAAACTCCGCCTAGGGAGCCAATTGATTGAAAAGCAAAAGCCCCTAATACCATTCTGCCCCTAAAACTACTAGGAATTGACTCAGAAATGATCAGATGGGCTGTGGGATAGTCTGCCCCAAGAGCAACCCCAACGCAAAATAAAAAGAAAATCAGAGAGGGAACATTCCACGCGATCGCTGTTAAACTGACAAAAACAGTAAAAATCGCCATTTCAGACACGAAAACTAACTTTCGTCCCAGGCGATCCGCTAAATTTCCGAATAGGGAAGCCCCCACCAAAATCCCCAAAAGCGTTGCGGCAGCAACTGAACCTTTTAGGGCTGATGCTAAGTTAAAATCTTGCTCAATTAAGGGAATAGCAACTCCAGTTAGAAAGATGACCATGCCTTCAAAAAACTTGCCGGTAGCCGCCAAAATCCAGATGCGCCATTGCATCAAACTTAGGGGACGAGGAGGAGTTTCATCGATATAACTTTGTAGGCTTTTCATAGGATAGAGCTATTAAAACTATAGTTTTAATAGCTGGTTAGCTTTAAATTGAGTTTAAGGCTGATTTAATTTAATATTAAAATTTTTGGATACTCGTTACTGTCTATGCTATATCAACATACAAGATGCCAAGACAACATACTTCTAACCCAAAAATTCTGAAAGTTTCTCAAGCTATAGCCTCTCCGTTTTATTAGTTTAAGTTTATTTTTGATTCCCTCGACTAACGGAAGATTTTTGATTTTTACAAGAGGTCTATTAACAATCGTCCTCGAAAATGTCTTGACTATCCTACCCCGAATCAGGTATTCTACGAAAACAAATCAGACAGTGATGCAATTCAGACTTGAATTAGCCCAATTAAGGAGCTAGAGTGAAGAAAAATCAGATGATAATGGCTGTAATCGCCTTTGCTGCGGGAGCCGGCACAATATTCGCCGCTATTGTCATTTTTGACATTGATTTTGTTAAATGGGCTAACTGTAGTGCGCCTTTTGCCGATCCCATTGATCGCCAATCAGCCATTTGCCGTAGATAATCTGGCGGCTCTTGACAAACCTTATTAATATAAATACTGACATCTATCTCAGGGGAAGACTGCCTATGGAGCTAAGTAGGCAAGTTTGCAACTGAGAATGTAATCTCCAAGCTAATAAATATTGGAATAGTGGAACATGGAAGCAACACTGGGCATCATCTTATCGGTACTTTCGGCAACTGCCACAGCCATCTGGACAGTTTGGACTTGGAGCGAGCAACAAGAGGAGGAAAAGACGCAGAAACGAAATCAGATTGCCGCTCTGTATATTAATCCCTTCCTGTTCGCCGCTCACGAATTGCAAGTCCGACTTGACGGCATCCTCAATCAGCAAGAGTTGGAATTTTTTAAACGGGAATATCCTGAAGCCGATGAAATCGGTTCTCCCGAAGCCTTAGAACTACTCTATGTCCTGGTGAAATTCTTTGGCTGGTACTGGTACGTCTATCGATACGGTCCCTACACTAGGGACAAGAAAGCGATCGAACTGATTAGCAAAATTATCAGGACTTTTGCCAACCGCGAGGACTTTGTTGGAGACGCTTTCTATTTTTCCTTCTCAGAGCAGAGATCTCTGGGGCAGACATTCGTGAAAGTCTTTGGGCAAGCTGAATCGATCTACCCTGAGTTGGAAGCTATCTCCCTCTATCAATTTGCCGCGGAGCTGAGGGACGACATCCAAAAAGATCGCCCTATGTATCAGAATGTCATCAAAACGATCCAGGTCATAGACAGCGCCGAGCGGGTTGAGGAGCTAGAAGGATGCGATCGCCTAATCGCCGTACACAATGACTTGATCGACCTGCTTAGTTATCTAGAAGCCCAAGAAGGCTTCTGTATCTCGCCCAAGGTACGCCAGAAAATTCAATGGACTGCAAGCCTTCCCACAGATACCGAAATCATCCATGCTATTGCGGGGCGGGTACGGCTGCGGATTCCTCGCCTGCGTCAAGATCTGTCCTACGCCGAGCGGCTGCGCCAGCGCCTTCAGTCCCTAGCTGGCGTGCAAGAAATCCAAATCAATCCAGATGCTGCTTCAGTGGTGATTAGCTATGCACCCACCCTCTCAGAGGCAACATTTCAACAGGGACTTTTTCAAGCCATTGCCCAGTCAGGATCAGTAAATTAGACCTCTTCTAAAAATCAAAAATTGTTGTTAGGGTTAGGCTTCGGCCGTGAACTTAGCGTTCCACAAAAGCTCACGCCGAAGTCCGAACGGAGTCGGTGGTCAGAAGAATTAAGAATAAATAATAATCCAAATAAATAGGGCGGTTCCTCTATTCATCTGACACAGGCAACTCCTGAAAGGTTTTTAGATTTATTCAGCAGACCCCCATTATTCAAGAAGGATTGGTACTAACACTAAATTGCTTGAGTATAGGCTACACATCAGGGGAGGAAAAAGGCAAAGGGGAGAATAAATAATCATTTTTTAGTGGATTCAGTATAATTTAGCTATTTTTAGCCAAAAACCAGAGCATCAATAAAATAATAGCGATCGCCAGTCCGCTAAAAACAGTGTTTTTATGCTGCTCCAACTGCATGGGTGGGGGGGATTCTTCTTTTTTCTGTTTATTTGTCCCCTTTTTAAATTGCGGTGCGCTATCGGGAAGTTTATCTAAATCGGGAATCTTCGTCATCCACTCATCTGGGCGTTTGAGACGGGGAGCTTCGATAATATAAAGTAAACGCTTGGCCTGTTCGCGAATTTGATAGATAGGATGGGTAATAAGTTGCCTACAGATTTCACTAGCTTTCTCCCCCTCTCCTAACCCCTGATGGGCAGAAATCAACCAAATTTGAATCTCACCCCCTGCTCGAGATCCTAAGGAAATTAAGTCTAAAGCCGCATTTAATTGCTGGATACTAAGGCGATATTGTCCACGCTCAAAGGCACTGATTCCAGCTTGATAAAGGTCTTGAAAAGAAGGATTTTCGGCCACGGAGTCAAGATCAAGATAAATGAAATTTTGAACAAGTATAGCAAGAGTTGAGTTCTCCGTCGATTGAAACGCGACGAATTATCAGCACTTGCCCCCCTCTTAGGTTGAGATTCCATTGCTTCACATCTAAGTACCTAAGCAAAATTAATTACACATATCTAACCCCCTCTTGCCTTTTGCCTCTTGCCTTTTGCCTATCTTTACTAGGAAATTAATTTTGCACGACTACTTACTAGCTGTCATACTAAATCCGTTGAGTACAGGCTAGTTATGAGGAGAGGCAAGAGGCTTCGTCCGTGAGCTCAGCGTTCGACAAAAGCTCACGCCGAAGTCCGAACGGCAAAAGGCAAAGGGGAATAAATAATCAGTTTTTAATAACCAGATTTAGTATCACTAGCGCTCAAAAATCAGTGGTGGCAGTCAAAAGCCGCCCACGGGCCCCGGTATGACTGATCACTGAAAAGCTCCCCACCTCCGCTATGGAGAATGGGAATCTAGACCAAAATCCGCTACACTTACTGCTAAACCTGTTCAGGCTGCACGGCATGAAAGAGAGGAACTCCTTGTTACTAACTATATTAGTGACCGCCACTCTACTAATTAGTTTAGTTTTGGGGATTGTGTTTGACAAAAAAGCCGCTTTATTAGGAATTTTGGCAGTTCCCGCCATGGTGGCTTCTTTTATCCATCCCCGTCTGGGATTATTAGCCCTAATCATCTATCTTCCCCTAAGTAGTACCGTCGCTTTTGCTGTGGCGAGAGTTTTTCAAGTAAAGGGCAACCTAATTGCTGAAGAGCCATCCTATGCTCTCTACAAAATCGCCAAGGATGCCTTTTATTTCCCAGCTTTAGCGTCAATTTTAATTAAAACTAAAACTTTTAAGCAGTTATACCCTCAAATCAAGTCTTTTTTCATCACGGCTTTAATTTTACTTGTCAGCAGCTTGATAACTTTTCTGTTTGTCAATCTGCCCGAAGGATCCACTGCTGTGGGAATTGTGGGATTAAAAACCCTCCTCAGTTATATTCCCCTAGTTCTCTGTGGCTACTATTTAATCGAGCAAAAACGGGATTTATTCGCAGTTAATCGGCTTTTAATCGTGATGATCTTAGTCTGTTGCGGTTTAGCTCTCGTTCAATACTTATTACTTCTACAGGGTATCTGTCCCGATAATGAATTCCTCAATCAACTCGAAGTTTTTGCCCCGAAGTCCGACGGCCGATTTTATCCAGATATTACCAAAAAAGCTACCTTGAAAGCTCAATGTTTTGTCGGCGGTTCGGTGTTGTATAATCCCGATCAAGGCTTAATTCGTCTCCCTGGCACATTTTCTGATCCTTGGCAATGGGGTTGGTTTTTAGTATCTAGTAGCGTCATCAGTTACGCAGCCAGTTTTAGTGATCCGCAAAAAAGATGGCGCATCGCTGGTTGGATAGCAATGGTGTTGGTCTTCCTTGCGACTCTGGTTTCTGGACAAAGATTGTCTTTTTTGCTAGTACCTTTGTTTTACTTAGTTCTGGTTATTGCTACTAGCAAAAGTAAACGAAAGTTACCATTAAAATTGGGAATCTTGGGAATGATTTCCCTGCTCGGGGTGACGTTAATTCCCTTTATTCAGGAAAGAGGACTAAATTTTATCGGTCGCTGGCAATACTCCTCTCCAATTGACTTTGTAGTCAATCAAATGCAGTGGATATTCAGCTATATACAGCTTTTTGGTTCTGGTTTAGGCACAGCCACCAGTGGCGCTCGTCATGTAGCGGGAGAAGAAGAGATAAGACTAATTGAAACCTACTACGCTAAACTCCTCTACGAAACTGGTATCGTCGGTTTTATCGCTTTTATGGCACTGGTGACAATTCTCTGTATTCTCACATTTAAAGCCTATTTAAAAGTAAAAAATGCTGATTTAAAGCACTGGGGTCTGTGTATCTGGATTTTCCTGTTTTTTATTAGCTACAATCCCTACTATTATCCTCTCTCCGTCGAGCCAGTTTCTGTTTACTATTGGTTATTCGCCGGACTATTACTAAAACTGCCAGAAATTAGTGAGAAATTGGAAGATGAGGAGAGAGTTACCGAGAAAAATGAAGTGGAGAAGTAAGAGGACTTTTATCGATAATTACATTATCGCTCGATTGATAGGGGTTAACCACAATGACAGCAGAAACCCTTATCTATTCCCTCGAATCTTTCCTTAAGGAAATTAAAGATAGGATTAAAAGTGTTGCTCGAAAGCTAGACACTTGTTATAAAGATGTGGACCGTATTAAGTAGAAAATTACCCTTTTCTTTTCATCGATTACTGATTACTGATTACTGATTACTGATTGCTAGGTTTAAACTAGGCGAGGATAGCTAACCTAACCTAGAAAATTTTTAGGAAGCTAAGGCTAACTCGACTATTTGTTGTAGTTCCCCATTTTGATAGAGTTCGATCATAATGTCGGAACCGCCGATAAATTCACCGTTGATATAGACTTGGGGAATAGTCGGCCAATTGGAATACTCCTTAACTCCTTGTCTTAACTCCCCATCTTCCAGAATATCGACAGTTTCATAGGAAACCCCCAGAATATTGAGAATTTGTATGACGTTATTGGAGAAACCACACTGAGGCATTAATTTATTGCCCTTCATGAACACAAGAACTTTGTTATTCTGGATTAATTGATCGATTCTGGCCTTAGTTTCGGGTGTCATAGGTCTAGTAGCTAGAATTTGAGCAAGAATAGCCAATCCTGAGAGATGGCATATTCTATTAGTTTAGCACAAGCCGTTGGGATAGCCTTAAAAAGGAAGGTCTTCGTCCTCCTCCAAACTATCTAAAATTTCGTTAACATCAGGTCTCCCGCGCACGATAGTCATATTTTCCAGAGACTTATTAACTTTAGTTTCTGCGGCCGAATTTTCTGGCAGCGAATAACCCATATTGACCAGTTCACCATCAAAAGATTTTGCTAACTTTTGAGCGGCTGCCAAAATTTCGCTAACATCGACATCTTGATCTAATGTCTCTAAAGATGAATCAAAATTTAAGATTTTTTGAGGTAGTTCTGTGCTAGGAGTTTTGGGGTTTCCTGACGCAGTGATTTTTGCTTCTTTTTTCTCGATAATTGCTTCTTTGACCGGGGGAATATTCACCACAGTCACAACTTTATTTTCGGGGGTTATTGGTGGGGTTGCTGCGGTTTCAGGTGGTGGTAGTATCTTAGCTGCTGGGGATTGGGAAACTTCCGCAGTTATGGCAGCAGTAGCGGAACCTACCTGTAAATGAACTTTAATCCGGCGCTGAAAAGCTGCCTCGAAAGCTGACTCAATATTAGTCAATCGTAGCCGGGCCATTTTTAATAATTGTTCCGAAGATATACTTAAATAAGCGCTCGATTCTTCCATGCTAAAAAGACTACCGTGCTGACGTAGGAGAGTGCGAGTAGTGGGGGGTTCCATTACTTCTAAAACCTGCTGCCAAATTTGTTCGTGATTGTCATCACTGGTAACAGTTTTAACCTCAGTTTGCGGCACTGCGACGCTAGTTGTCGGGGTGATAACTGCTGGTTTGATCGGTTCATTAACCGGCGCCGGTGCTGTGATCACTTCTGGGGGCCTCTCGGTGCTGGTTTGGGGACGAGAAGGCGCTACCGTGGCAACTAGCGGAATCACCTGTGCTTGCGGTAACAGTCCTAATAGAGTGACTTCTAACCAGAGACGGGGTTGAGTGGTGTTTTTTAGTTGCGTTTCGCTGTCTTTAAGCAGTTGTTGACCGCGGAGAATTTCCTCTAAAGACCAAGTACGCGCTTCCGTACACAAATCCTGCCAAGTGGGAGCAGTGACAGCGACCATTTCTGGACGATTAGGAGCGGTTTTAGCTAAAAGTAGGTTTAAATAGAATCCCGCTAGATTTTGCAGGACGATTAAAGGTTCCTTACCGCGATTCATCAGATGGCGACATTGTTCGATAACTTGATCGGGAATATTGCTATGAATGACTTTAAGCAGGGTTAAAAGGTCTCTTTCGGGGACTGCACCGACTAAATCCCAGACTCGCTCGGCCGTAATCGTTCCTGCGAGTAAACTTAATTGATCAAGAAGACTTTCGGCATCGCGTAAACCACCGTTAGCGATCTGAGCCACAAGGGTTAATGCTTCTAGGTTAATATCGATCGCTTCTATTTGGGCGATTTTTTGCAGGTGTGCCACCATCGCATCAAGAGCAATACGGCGATAATCAAAGCGTTGACAACGGGAGATGATGGTAGGCAAGACACGCTGAGGATCAGTGGTAGCAAGCACAAAAATCACTCGATCTGGTGGTTCTTCCAGAGTTTTCAGCAAAGCATTAAAGGCCGCCGTACTGAGCATATGGCATTCATCGATGACATAGACTTTATAACGACATTGGACGGGGGCAAATTGCGATCGCTCGATAATTTCCCGAATGTTATCCACACCGGTATTACTAGCGGCATCAATTTCGATCACGTCTAAAGCGGAACCATTGGCGATCGCTTGACAGACGGAACACTTACCGCAGGGAATCGGTGTCGGATGGTCACTAGACAGACAGTTGAGGGATTTGGCTAAAATTCGCGCCGAGGAGGTTTTCCCCGTGCCTCTGGGTCCAGTAAATAGGTATGCAGGAGCGATTCGCTCACTGATTAAGGCATTACTCAGGGTAGTGGCGATCGCTGATTGTCCCACCAAATCGGCAAAGGTTTGGGGACGATACTTATGATGTAGAGGTTCGTAGGTCATGACTGGCTGAAAACTTTTTCCGCACCCTAGAGACTACTATTATCCTATGCCGATTCTTTTTCAACACGAGAACAAGTGTATGCTTTTTATCTAGCCAGTTGTAATGCGCGATTTGCATCACGAAAATGGCAATTTAGCTAAGGCCTGTAATAAATTGTATTAATAACTACAATTTGGCCGAGAAAATCTGCGGACTATCTTAGTATGCCCAAAGATAGCGCCACCAATCAGACCCACTGCTTATGACTGAATCTACAAAAACCCAATGTCCTTACTGTGGAGTAGGTTGTGGTTTGACAGTCACCCCCCCCGCGTCGGCCGGACAAGCAGCGAAAGTCTTTGGGGACAAGTCCCACCCCTCCAGTCAAGGTATGATCTGTGTTAAAGGGGCCACTGTAGCGGAATCAATCGATAAAAATCGCATCAAAACCCCGATGATCCGAGATTCTCTCCAAGAGCAATTTCGTCCTTGTACTTGGGAAGAGGCATTCGATCGCATCGTTAACCGTATCCAAACTCTAATCGCTCAGGGGGAAAAGGAAAGTATCTGTCTATACGGTTCGGGACAATTTCACACCGAAGATTACTACATCGCCCAAAAACTGGTCAAGGGTTGTCTGGGAGTCAATAACTTTGATGCTAATTCCCGTCTTTGTATGTCCTCGGCCGTGGCCGCTTACGTTGACAGTTTCGGATCCGACGGTCCCCCCTGCTGTTACGATGACCTAGAATTAACCGATTGTGCCTTTCTGGTGGGGACAAATACGGCCGAATGTCACCCCATCATCTTTAACCGTCTGCACAAGTATCTCAAAGGTAACAAAGAAGCGAAATTAATCGTCGTTGATCCCCGCAGCACCAAAACCGCCCAGGCCGCTAATCTCCACCTCGCCATTAACCCGGGGACTGATATTGACCTATTTAACGGTATTGCTCACCTGTTACTGAATTGGGGTGCGATCGATACCTATTTTATCGATAAATGCACCCAGGATTTCCCCAAATACGCCGAAATTATCCGCCATTATCCCCCCGAAATCGTCGCGCATAAATGCGGTATCCCCATCGAGGATGTAGAAAAGGCTGCCCGCTACTGGGCCGAATCGAAAAGAGTGCTTTCCCTCTGGTCAATGGGTATCAATCAATCCAGCGAAGGCACGGCCAAAGCCCGCACTTTAATTAATTTACACCTAATGACGGCTAATATCGGTAAACCGGGGGCTGGTCCTTTTTCCCTAACCGGACAACCTAACGCCATGGGAGGACGGGAAGCCGGCGGCCTCTGCCATCTTCTCCCCGGTTATCGTTCCGTCAAAAATCCCCAACACCGGGCCGAAGTGGAACAAGCTTGGGGTTTACCTGCTGGTCGGATTTCTCCCGTCCCCGGTCGCGACGCTTGGAGTATGATTACTGGTTTAGAGACGGGAGATGTCAAACTTCTTTGGATTGCCGCTACTAATCCGGCTGTTAGTATGCCTGATCTAGAACGTACCAAGGCGGCCCTGTTAAAATCACCTTTTACTATCTATCAGGATGCCTACTATCCCACAGAAACCAGCGCCTATGCTCATTTATTGCTGCCAGCGGCCCAATGGGGCGAAAAAACGGGAACAATGACCAATTCTGAGCGCATGGTCACGTTAAATAAGGCTTTTCGCCCTCCCGTCGGTCAAGCTAGGGCCGACTGGCAAATTTTTGCCGAAGTTGGTCGCCGTTTGGGTTTTCAGGCACAATTTAATTTTCAGGATTCGGCCGAGGTATATTCCGAGTTTGCCGGCTTGACCTATAAACGTCCTTGTGATATGACGGCGATTAATTATGATCGCCTGGCCGAGACTCCCCGACCGTGGCCCAATTCCATCGATGAAATTTCCGCCCCTAAAACCGCTAATTCCGGGGAATTACTGGGTAATTTAGTTAAAGATGACGATAAAAGCCCAAAAACAGCCGCAAAACGCCTTTATACCGATGGTAAATTTAATACTGCTGATGGTCGTGCTGTTTTCGCTGCCTACCACAGTAAAGGTCTAGCGGAACCCCCGGACGATGATTATCCCCTAGTGTTGACCGTGGGGCGTTTGTACGGTCACTGGCACACCCAAACTCGCACCGGCCGCATCGAGAAAATTGTCAAAATGCACCCCGCACCTTTTATAGAAATTCATCCCCAAGATGCGGCAAAATTGGGCATAGAAGCTGGGGAATGGGTGGAGGTGCGTTCTCGTCGCGGTTCTGCCCGTTTTCCCGCTTTAATTACCAAAGCAATTGCTCCTAATTGTGTCTTTGTGCCGATGCACTGGGGGGCCCTATGGGCAGAAAATTCTGAGGCCAATAGTCTCACCCATCCGGCCGCTTGTCCGATTTCCCTGCAACCGGAATTAAAAGCTTGTGCTGTCAAATTAATCCCGTTGAAGTCTTTAGTTAATGCCGAATTATCTCTCGGTCAATTTCTGGCAACTCCCTAATCAAATTTGGCTTTCCCTTTAGTTATTGTTACTTTTGTTATACTAAATCCGTTGAGTAACGCACAGAAAACGGGTTTCTCCGAGAAACCCGTTTTCTACTCAAAAAGGGGAATAAATAATCAGTCTTTAATAACCAGATTTAGTATTATGGCAATTTTCCAAAATCTGATAGGTAGTTTGTGTTTAAAGAATTGCCATTAAGCCAAGACACATTTTAACCGCCTATCCTTAGATTAGCTGAATGCACTTCTTGCATAATTTTTTATGGTATATTCGGGGAATACTTTTCTTTCGATTTTTAGATGGAAGTCGAAAACTGGTATCATCTACATCGCTGCTGTCAGCCTGCTGTTGAATGTCTTGTTCGTCCCGCTGCTAGTCGGTAGCCCCTCTCGAATCACCTCACCATGACGACAACAACCCTGATTCCCGCACCAGTTCAAGCGGCAGAAAATTCCCCAGCACCCCCTGAGTGGGTAGATTGGCAAGTCGCCCATCAAATTCCGGGACGGCTGCGAATTCGCATTCCCCGCCTCAATTGGGATGACGAATTTGCCAGACGCTTACAGCGATCGCTGCTGAGAACCACTGCCATCAGCGAGAGCCGCATCAATGCCGCAGCCTGCTCCCTGATTGTCTCCTACCCGGCGGAAGTGTTGTCAGCAAAGGCCATCCTAGATTACTTGCAAGCGGCCATCCCAGCAGCCGGCCGGGAAAGAGAGCTAGAGCCAAGGGAGAAAGTCGGGGCTAGAAATCAGGGGACTTGGCCAACTTTAGGGCTGCCAGCCTTAACTCTAGCTGTGGCGATCGCTGCTGCCCCCCTAGAACTGCCCTTCTCGATTGTGGGGGGAATTGTCCTTGCGGCTTCAATTCCTCTCTGGCAGAGGGTTGGCCAAGCCCTCACCCAGCAGGGACAAGTGACAATAGACTGCCTCGATGCCCTCTGGTTGAGCTACCAACTGCTTCAAGGTAACAACATTGCCGGCGCACTCGCCCTCAATCTGGCAGCAGTGGGAGAGAGCCTGCGTCAGAGCAAGCTCCAACAGTTAGAAGACGAGCTATACCTGCTGTTCGAGCAAGAAGATGCAGAAATCCACTGGCTCTCTGACCGGCAGCGGTTCGCTCCCGTTCCCGAGGCAGATCGAGAAGGGTGGCTAGATTCCGTCGAAAAAACCGAACTACTCCAGAACCTCAAACCCGTCGCCCAAGGAGCGATCCTACCCACTTTGTTCCTGAGTGGCACTTGGGCAATGCTGACGGGAGACTTGGGGCGGGCGAGTGCGCTGTTACCCCTCGACATCGGGGTTTCTCTGCGGGGTGTTACTCCCTTGGCAGTGGTTTCGTCCCTGACGGCGGCAGCGCGACAAGGCGTTTACATCCGCAATGCTAGGGTACTGGAAAAGCTGGCTCAGGTGGATACTCTGGTCTTTACTCGCGAAAGTTTCCAGGACTTGATTACCCCGGAGCTGCCGGTGAGTTGGGGCATCCCTTCCGAGTGCATCCACTTCGCCACCGATGGGGCTGCTGTTGAGGGACTCCAAGAACAGTTGCGCCGCCAAGGTAAGCGGGTGGCTTGGATAACCGACAGTGGTAGTGATTGCTTGGCTGCCCAGGAGGATCAGGTGGTCATTTCTCTAGGGAGAGGGGATTTGGAAGCGGCCGCAGATGTCATCTTGCACAGCCAAGATCTCCAGCCCCTTGGCTACACCTTTGCCCTGGCGCGGCATACCCTTGCCACTGCCTACGGGAGTTTGGCGATCGCTACTCTGCCCAACCTGTTAGCGGTGGCAGTCGGGGCATTTTGGGGACTCAACCCGGTGGCAGCCGCCGCAATCAACGGCAGTTCAGCCATCCTCGCAGAACTGAACAGCCTGCGCTCCCTGAAACTAACCCCTTAGAAAACGGGTTTCTCGGAGAAACCCGTTTTCTGTGCGTTACTCACTAAGAGTAAGGGGACCAGGGACCGATGACGGTTTCTCCTCGCTTCTCTTTTTCTGCTAATTCCAAGTTTAAGGTTAATAATTTCTCTAAAATATCTTCATCAGCTTGGAAGTGATATGCCTCCATTACTAGCTTATCTAATTTCTGATGGAGTTGATACAGTTGGCTACTGGGTTCGTTAAAGAATTGGTTATATAGTTTGGTGATTCCCCATTGTTTTTTTTCCATCTGTTGGCTGCGGTATTCGTGTAATTCGCCGGCGGTTTGACGGATTTTTTTGACAAGTTCTTGTGAAGGTTTCTGCGGAAAAGGGAAGGTTTCAAAACAGGTTGTATTAGTGTAGCGAGTATCGCCTTTAAGAGTTGAACTTTGAGCTTTTACCCAGAGGCGATGTATTTTTGAGTTGAGAATTCCTAGAATGTAGAAATCATCGGAGGCTATTACCATATTTGCTTCACAGGGAAGTATGGACACATCAACCGGAGAAAAAACAATATATTTAGCGATTTTGGGGATGGCAAAATAGCAAGCTAGGACTGCTAAAGCTTTTCTCATTGCTGGTCTTGTTTCACCATATCTCCACCAATTTAATCGCCGTGTATTGCGCTTATTATTATCCCTTTCTGGTTTAACTCTTTCTTTTACTCTTGTAAAAGGTAAGATATATTCAGCAGCTTCCTCAAGAGCCATATTATTAAAATCAATAACCCAACTCTTTTGTTCAAAAAGATTAATTAAATTTTTTCCATCTAACATGGGTTTGACAACTTGTTGATTTTTATGATCTAACTCAATCCATTTATTAGCTTCTTCTTCCGTTATGACAAATCCTTTTCCTGCTAATTCACAAGCTTGAAAAGAGAAATTATTATTGACTTTTATTTTTTCAGCAGTATCTACTGATACTTCAGATTTCAATGCAGTAGATAATAAATTAACTGACAAATTATCTAGAAATAATTCTTTCGGTCTTTCTTTACTCCAATTAACAATACTAACATGAACATTAGCTTGACCAGACCAAGGCTGAGTTGAAATCGCTTCATGTATAAATCCACCTTGCTTAACCACATAATCTAAGCTTGCTTTTCTCCCAGAAACTTGTGATATTGAATTAGTACCAACTAAACCGGCTCTTCCTAATTCTCCAAGATTTTCCGCAGCTTTTCTAAACCAAAAAACACAAAAATCAGGTTGTCCTTGAACATCAGGAAATTTTTGATAAATTCTTTCTGCATACTCATCTCCTAGTTCTGTCCTTAACTTTTTACCTCCTAAAAATGGAGGATTACCGATAATTGCGTCCGCTTTTTGCCAATCGGTAAACAAAGCATCAGCACAGATAATATTACTATCCAAAGTATCCAAAGGTAAAGAAGCTTCCGTCAAATTAAACTTATCAATCGCCACCTTCCGGGCAATCATTAAAGTCACCCGCGCTAATTCTACAGCAAAAGGATTAATATCCATTCCATAAAACTGTTTAGGTGTAACAAAACTAATCTGTAATTGGTCACTAGCAGAACGACGACGTTCAGCAATTTTTTCAATTAATAACTGTTCAATGCGCTTTAATTCTTGATAGGCAACATAGAGAAAATTACCCGAACCGCAAGCAGGATCAAGTACCTTATACTGCTGTAATTCTAACTGAAGTGTATTTAACTCCCCAATCGTCCCAGCTTGCTCAATTTTTTCCTCCCAGTAACGGCTAATAGTTGGGCGAACAATTTTCATAATATCCGCTTCTGAGGTAAAGTGCATCCCGTAAGTATGACGTTCTTCAGCATTAGCTGTCCCCTCAAAAATATTACCAAAAATTGCAGGACGGATCTTACTCCAATCCTGACGCGCCGCCACATCCAGAAATTCTAATTCTTTATCAGTTAATTCAATTGGATGAATTATACTAAACAGTCCCCCATTAAAATAATCCACTCCCTGATATTTACCAGCAGGAGTAATTCCGGGTTGGTTCATCTGTTGAAATAATCCCCCCAAAACATCATAGGAATTGCCACCATTTAGACATTCTTGTACACAAGAAATAAATAAATCTCTGGGTAACAATCCTCGATCCTCCGCAAACATTGCCAAGACACACTGTAAAATAAATCGCTGCGCCGTCAACTCATCAAAACCGCTTTTCTGACCGCGTTTTTTTAACAGTTGAAACAACTCACCCATCCGCCGCGCTGCCGTTTCTGTAATCTCAACTTGATTATTCTGAAAGATAGGGGTACGATTCCCTACTTCCATAAAATTGAAGGCACTCACCCGGTTTTTTAAATCGTTGAGATTTACTCGATCTACCGGTTCATCTATTTGAAGATCAAAATCAAAAATCCAGAACTGATCAAAATTACATAATAAGACATAACGAGGGCGATTGGGAACTAATCGACTCCAGTATTCAAAAGCTTGGGGATAGTGTTTACTTAAATCTTCTCCTCGCTTTTTCATTTCAATTAAAACACGAGGTTTCCAAACTAAATCAGCAAATCCGGTTTTACCTTTCTTGCTACCTTTAGTAATCGCCTCCTCATAGGTTGCACCCGCTTCTAACGCACCTTTATGACCAAAAGCTCGAAAGAAACGGTCTAGGAAAATCTGAGCTTCTTTCCTTTCTTTGCCAGTAATATGCTGTTGACAAAAATCAATAAATTCCTGTAAGCTTTCAAGAGTAGTAGTCATCTATATAATACCGGTCTCAACTTAGTTGGGGTTTAACAGTAAATCCAGTTATTAAAAACTGATTATTTATTCCTCCTTTTGCCTGTTGTCTGTATGTAGTCTATACTCAACGGATTTAGTATAACAACCTTTCTAGATTTTGTTCACAGTTCTCTTTATGTGAGAGAATATTTAATTTTTCAGAAAGATGTAAGGCGCGTTGCCAGTGATTAATAGCGGATTGACGTTCTTTGACTATTAATTGAGGAGATTTAAAATCATTCTCCGAAAAACAGCGATCGCCTTCTCCTATCTACACAGTAAAGCAGCGATCGCCCCTGATTAAGCAATCGCAAATTCTGTTAATTCACGACTTGCAGGATCATGAAATGCTAAAACAATATCTTCTTTGGGAATCCCTGCTTCTAATAATTGAGAGGTGATTCCTATTTCTGTCCAATCCTGTTCAATATAAACTCTTTCATTTTTAATACGAATATGAATCTGAATATTGTTGATTTTCTTTTTGTTTATCCAACCAATAGACATCCATAGATAATGATCATGATTTTCATCAAAAATCAAACAGGTTTCTAGTTTTTTTTTGGATGAGCTATTCGCAATTTTGTCTAGCTTTGTTAAGGTATTTTGAATAATTTGGCGATAGTTAGTTAGTTTATCCATTGGACAATCTCCTCTTTTTCGATGTTGACAACTAATAAATATAATTGGTGTCTTTTAATAACGGCTTGAATAGATTTTCGTTGGAAAAAAGTCTCATAAATTTCATCTTTGATAGCCAGATAGATTTCTTGGTATTCATCTTGTCCTAATTGAATGAGATCACGATAAAAAATATATTGTCCCAAAGCCATTTCAAAGTCTTTGATCATTGAAGGGCCAAGAAAGCTTTTAATTTCAATGATAATTTTACGTTGTCTTTGTTCTTCGGAAATATATTTCTCGATCGCCAGGTCCGGATACAATTCAGCGTCTTCATATTCAATAGGATAAGGATCGGCCGTAATTGTCCAGCCGTCTTTAATTAAGGCATTTTTAACGGCTTCGTGATAGAGGTCTTTTGCTGGCATTTGCCTCCTTCTATTTTGATCACTGGATTTATTATAAGCGATCGCCTCTTCCAAATTTTTATTAAAAACGCGATCGTCTTTCGATGTCCAATATCTAGAATAATCACCTTTTTTGCGGAATCATCTATCCCGGAAATAATGCGATAAACTCCAATCCGAATCCGCCAGCCTTCTCGTCCTGTCAGTTTGAGACACCCTGCTGGTCTTGGATTGTCAGCTAATGCTCTAATCCCGTCTCGAACTTTCTGATAACTATCTTGGGGAAGATTAGCTAAAGCCTTAGAAGCTTGTTTTTTAATCGCAATAGTGTAATTCATTGACGACTATTTTCAATTTTGGTGATCGCCTCTTCAAAAGGAATTTCTTCCTCTTCCGAAATAGCTAAATCATAGGCTCTAATAGCATTCAATTCTTCAGAATCTTCTAGGAGTTTTCGATATTCCTCTATATCTAAAAGAATACCGATTTGATTACCCTGTTCATCAGTAATATACTTTTGCTTTAATGGCATTGATAATTACCTTGTTTGTTAATTTTATTCCCCTATTATAGCTCAAATTTCTCCTGCATCCTCAACTCAACAGCGATCGCCCTTCTCAAACACAATAAAATGCGATCGCTCCAATTAAAGTTAAGATGAGAAACTATACCTCAACTTATCCTAAGAATTAAAGATTAAAAAGTATTTCCTATTCTACAAACTAATGGTATTAATTTAGCTAGAGTTGAGTGTTTGACTTTAGAAAATTGGAATGCTATAATAATGCCTAAATACCAATATTCGGAATAATTAATTATGCCATCTTTAGACTTCTTAATTAAAGAATTGAATAATAATGGTAGCGAAGTAATAGATATAATTAAAATTTATTCCCCAAACACCATTAAGCAAAAAGTTATGGGAAATCCGACAGGGAGCAATCGCAGCTGGATTGCAACTGCTCAATGAAGACGAAATAGAACAAGAACTTGCTGCACGTCGGGGAGGATGCAGTGAGTCATGAAATTGCTGGCACTTACGGTTTAGATGGATGCACTTCATGTTGCTGCTGCGCTGCAAATTCAGGCTGATGAACTAATCACCACCGAAAAGCCAACCAAACCAATGCACCGAGTCAGGGAAATTCAGATTGTTTCAATAGACATCTCTTTTGCATGAGTAGAAAACGGGTTTCTCAGAGAAACCCGTTTTCTGTAAAAGTATTCAAGAAGGAATTAGATCATTATCTAGCAAAATTCTGTTAGATAAAAAAGATGACTACTTGACAATACATCCTCTACTGATTGAATATTTCACTCAAAAAATTATTACCATAGCAACAGAAGAAATCAAAACTGAAAATTTCCAATTATTAAGAAGCAACTCCTTAACTAAAACTACTGTTCCTGATTATCTAAGAAAGATTCAAATTAATGTTATTTTACACCCAATAATCAAGAACTTAATCCATGATTTTCAAGAAAATAATCTGGAAAGAAAACTAATCGATTGTCTAAAGACATTAAAACATCAACCTTCTGGACAAATTGGGGGGATTGCTGGCAATATTATCAACTTACTTAATATAGTGAAAAATGGTCATTTAATCGGCTACGATTTCTCTCATATCTCCATTCGACAAGTAGATTTTTCAAACATTAGACTCAACCAAGTAGATTTTTCCTATTCACAGTTTTTTGACTGTATTTTCCCTCAAACTTGTGGTAGTATTTTATCAATTTCTTGTAGTCAGTTTGATCCCTCTCTTCCAAGAGAATATCTTTTAGCAACTGGTGACAGTCATGGGATGATTTACCTCTGGAAAGTCAAACAAGACGGAAAATTAGAATTAAGCAAAAGCTTTCCTGCTCACGGAAGCTGGGTGTGGTCAGTAGCCTTAAATTCCGAGGGACAGTTACTAGCAAGTGGGGGACAAGACGGAATTATTAAAATTTGGTCTATTACAACAGATCTATCTATAAATTGTCACTCTTTGCCCCATCCTTCTCAAAAACATCAGGCTCCTATTAGAGCAGTTGCTTTTAGTGCTGATAGTAAGTTTTTAGCCACAGGAAGTGAGGACAAAACCATCAAAATATGGTCAGTTGAAACAGGAGAATGTCTCCACACCCTTGAAGGACATCAAGAACGAGTGGGTGGTGTTACTTTTAGTCCAAATGGTCAACTTTTAGCCAGTGGCAGCGCTGATAAAACCATCAAAATATGGTCAGTTAACACAGGAGAATGTCTCCATACTCTTACAGGACACCAAGATTGGGTTTGGCAAGTTGCCTTTAGTTCCGATGGTCAACTTCTAGCCAGTGGAAGTGGGGATAAAACCATTAAAATATGGTCTATTATAGAAGGAGAATATCAAAATATTGATACTTTAGAAGGACATGAAAGCTGGATTTGGTCAATTGCTTTTAGTCCGGACGGTCAATATATAGCCAGTGGAAGTGAAGATTTTACACTGCGATTATGGTCAGTAAAAACCAGAGAATGTCTTCAATGTTTTGGGGGATATGGCAATCGATTATCATCGATTACTTTCAGTCCCGATAGTCAATATATTTTGAGTGGGTCTATAGATCGATCGATTCGATTATGGTCTATCAAAAACCATAAATGTCTTCAACAGATTAATGGTCATACTGACTGGATTTGTTCAGTAGCTTTTAGTCCCGATGGAAAAACATTGATAAGTGGAAGTGGAGATCAAACGATTAGATTATGGTCGGTGGAAAGTGGCGAAGTGATTCAAATTTTACAAGAAAAATATTATTGGGTTTTATTGTATCAAGTCGCAGTTAGTGCGAATGGTCAACTGATTGCTAGTACCAGTCATGATAACATCATTAAACTTTGGGATATTAAGACAGATGAAAAATACACTTTTGCTCCAGAACATCAAAAGCGCGTATGGTCGATCGCTTTTAGTCCTAATAGTCAAATATTGGTGAGTGGTAGTGGAGATAATTCTGTTAAGCTTTGGTCAGTTCCGAGAGGATTTTGTCTCAAAACTTTTGAGGAACATCAGGCCTGGGTATTATCAGTAACTTTTAGTCCTGACGGAAGATTAATAGCAACTGGTAGTGAAGATCGAACTATAAAACTCTGGTCTATTGAAGATGATATGACTCAATCTTTGCGGACTTTTAAAGGTCATCAAGGAAGAATTTGGTCTGTTGTCTTTAGCTCTGACGGTCAGCGATTAGCCAGCTCAAGTGATGATCAAACGGTCAAAGTTTGGCAAGTCAAAGATGGTAGATTAATTCATAGTTTTGAAGGTCATAAGTCTTGGGTATGGTCAGTGGCCTTTAGTCCCGATGGCAAGTTACTAGCAAGTGGGGGAGATGACGCAACAATCCGAATTTGGGATGTTGAAACAGGTAAACTTCATCAACTCCTGTGTCAACATACTAAAAGTGTCAGGTCAGTCTGTTTTAGTCCCAACGGTAACACATTGGCCAGCGCAAGTGAAGACGAGACGATTAAACTTTGGAACCAAAAAACAGGAGAATGTCACAATACTTTACGCTCTCCTAGACTTTATGAACAAACCAATATTAAGGGAGTAGAAGGGTTGAATTATGAAACCATCAACACAATGAAAATTTTAGGAGCTTTTCTGTCACGTTGAAAAGAAGATAAGTAGGTAGGCGTTAAAAATTATCAGACACCCTCCTTATCAAGGGGATATCCCCCCGCCTATCGGCACCCCCCTTATCAAGGGGGGCAGGGGGGATCGAACCTAAAATCTATTTTTAATTTAATTATAACCAGCTACTTAATTCATAATTCATAATTCATAATTCATAATTCCCATGTAGTCTTAACGGGTTACTCCATCCACCACCGGACGGACATCGCTACCCTCAAAATAGCCGGGGTTGCCTGTCCAGTTGAAATCCGACACGCGGATGTTGAGTATTCCCAACTGCAACACCGGGTTATAGCGCAAAATTAAACTATAGGTGCGACGACTCCATTCGAGAAAATATTCTGTACTGATTTCCTTAGATTGATCGATACTGTAAATGCTCTGGAAACCCACGCGAATCGGACCATATACCTGTTGAGTTATACCATAGGACATTGTTTGTTGATCAACAAAGCGATCGAAGAAAAAGGGTGATTGTCCGTTAACTAAACCCTGACTAAAACTGATATTAAACCCGGTATAGTCGAGAAAATTGCGGGAAAAACGCCCAAACTGTCCCAATAATCCCACAGTTCCCGTGACGGAATTTTGCGTCTCTCCATTAGTGTAATAACTGGTGACACCGGTGACACCAGTGACAAGAGCAATATAGGGTTGAACGGGAACGGGAGAAAATCTTAAACCTTGGTCGGGAGTCGGTGGTAAAGTAAGGGCAGACCAGAGTAAAAAACTGCGATTGAGGGAGACAGCACCCTGAAAACGGCTTAAATTAGTCACATTATCCGTTGCATTGGCCGCTAAGAGATCACTGCGATCGGTGGGTGCGTTGATATTCTGAACAGAAGCTTGATAACTGAGTCTAATATCCGTATTGGGGACAACAATCACCGGTGAGGTCAAAATTGCCCCAAAACTGCTATTAACCGTCTGAAACCCCAAAGAACCGTTAAAGAGACGCTCGCGATAATTGTACTCCACATTGAGCAGATAGGGATCCTGCAACTGTCCGATCGTCTGTTGAAAGCGAATCTTAGAACGAACACTATTTTCGATCTGTTCCAAATCTAAATTAGAAAAAGAAGCTGTTGCCTGAAAAAACGAGCGCTCACCGAAATTAGTGGCAAAATTCCCCAATAAACCAAAAGCTTTCGGACTAAGGGGTGAAACTTCGCCACCTCCGGGGTTAGCTGAGGGAAAAGCATCGGGATTAAGGACTTTTTGAATTAAATATTGCGGTGTCAACTCAAAAAGAGTCTTCGGTGTCTCCACTAAAGTTAGGGGACTTTCTACGAAAAATCCGCCCCGATCCTCCCCATCATAGCCCGGAGCAATTAAAAAAGGACGACGACGACGGCGATCGAAGGTAAGACTATTAATAAAAGTGGGTGCCACTACCCGTTGATCGAAAACCAACTGGGAATTACTCATCCGCAACTCATCGGTAAAAGGGCCGGTACTGCGAAAAGTGGCGGAATTGGCCCGAACTTCCAATTCAGGAGGGGAAAAAGGGTCATTCGTCAGACGCACATTAGTGGCATTCCACACCTTACCATCAAAATTCAAGCGCTCGGCCTGAAAACGGACACGATTAATCGTTCCCCCCGATGGACTACTAATATTCTGTCGATCGCGCCGACTGGGATCCTGTCCCCCGACGACAAATTGAAAACCCTCTCCCGTAGTGATTCTCTGCAAGGGTTGATTTAATGCCAAACGATCGGTTAGGGTTCCAAAAGAACTGCTGGCCCCCGCACCCACATCCGTGGGCAGCGTTTGTCCTAAATCCCTAGCGGTGCTGGGTTGAAAAATCTCCCCATTAGCATTAAATACCACACCGCTATCCTGGACGAAATAATATTCAAAGCGATCGCCGCGCAGGATTTGCTCTCCCCGGGTTAGGATCACCTGGCCCTCCGCTACCGCTAACTTTTCGGGAAGATTAATCTGTAAGCGATCGGCTGTTAGTACACTTTGGGCAAAACGCAGGGTGACATTACCTCTAGCGGTGATAATCTGCCGATTTTGGTCAAATTCCTGCTCATCGGCCACTAATTCTAGGGGTCTTTCTTCTTCTGGATTAACTGCAGCGGACTGAGCTAGGCTGTTATTGAGGGAAATCAAGTATTCTTGGCTGGTTTTTTCGCCTTTTTTCCGCACTAATAGCCGAGTTGAGCCATTTTTCTGGTTAAGAGCTTTTTGATTTAATCCTGAAACTATCTCGGTTTCGGGATTAATGGTGACACCAACGGCTGCGGGGGGGGGAGACTTCTGAACAGAAAGGGGTGTTCCTAAAGTTGCCGCATCACCCGCACTGCTAGGTAAAGGTTCTAAGGGAATACCCTGATCGGGAACCAAGGGTTTTACCTCGACGGTTTCCGGGGGGGGAGTGACGGTGAGGGGAATAGAAACGCTCTCTGCTGAAGGCTTTTTTGCCTCTAGAGGTGCTGGGGTGACAGGAAGGGGAACTACAGACGTGGGACTATTTTCAGAAACTTGGCGCTCCTCCGTTTCCGGTTCAGCTACAGTGTTAATTAGGGCAGGTGGTTCAACAGCTAAGAGAAAAAAAGACATGACTGCACGAGTCGGCGATCGAAATAGAGGACGAGCGAACCTCAATGATACTACCACGATCATTATTTCTAGGGAGACAGGGAAAGTCCGATAACTTGTTCCCTGTGTCTCTACCCTAGAACCAGTTTGATAATTGTCTTCTACTCAAAGTCTTTGCGTCCGGGGTTACGGGTAGGATCGCCGGAGAGGAACCCAAAGATAAAAAGTAAGACAAAGAAGGAAACAACGATATAAACGGCGATTTTTAGGGTTAACATTACTAAGACGTTCTCCTTAGACTAGATTAATGCAATAACAGGGTTAGCATACCTTGACCTACTTTACCCTATTTGAGTGATCCCTGAACAGAGAAAAGCGAGCAGTTATCAGTTATCAGTTATCAGTTATCAGTGAGCAGTTATCAGTGATCAGTGATCAGATAAGTGGGTGGGTGGAATTAAATATAAGATGAACGTAGGTTGGGCTTCGGCCGTGAGCTCAGCCGAACGGTTGAAGCATGAAACCCAACGCTCGCTCATGTTACGCTACCGCTAACCCATCCTAAAAATAATTGTGCCTCCCTACTTATGAGTTTTTAGTGGACAGTCTGATCAGTGATCGGTTATCAGTCGTCAGCCTACCGTTTACTGTTTACTGATCACTGAAAATACGAGTAAATAGCCTATTTTTAGCCAATTTATGAATAATCTCGGTAAATTATATGTGGTGGGAACGCCGATCGGCAATTTAGACGATCTGACTTTCCGCTCCCTGGCAACCCTCAAAAAAGTCTCTCTAATTGCTGCCGAAGATACCAGACACACCGGCAAATTATTACAGCATTTTGATATTTCAACCCCTCAAATTAGTTACCATGAACATAATCGCCTTTCCCGTCTCGATGAGTTATTAAATATTCTCAGCCAAGGTGAGGATATCGCTTTGGTTACTGATGCGGGAATGCCGGGGATTTCTGACCCGGGTTATGAGTTAATTAAAGCTTGTATAGAAGCTAATATCGAAGTGGTTCCCATCCCCGGAGTAACGGCGGTAATTACTGCTTTAGCGGTGTCGGGATTACCCACGGAAAGATTCTGTTTTGAAGGATTTCTTCCGGGTAAGGCAAAGCTGAGACAAGAGCGCTTAGAGAGTTTAAAAACCGAAACAAGAACGATGGTTTTTTATGAAGCTCCTCACAAACTTATTAAGACTTTAGAGGATTTGCTGGCAACTTTCGGATCAACAAGAAAGATAGTTTTAGGTCGGGAATTAACCAAGCTTTACGAAGAAATTTGGCGAGGAACTATCGCCGAGGCGATTAATTTATATCGGGATAATAAAACTCCTAAAGGAGAATTTACGATCGTAGTTATGGGCAACGATCAGGCCGATAATATCCAATTATCCGACGAGGAATTAAAACGGGAATTAAAACAAATTATAGAACGGGGAGTTAGTCGATCGCAAGCCAGCAGACAATTAGCACAAGTTACTAATTTATCCCGCAGTCGTTTATACAAATTAGCCCTAGAAATTTGATGATTATCAATTTTTATTCCCACCGCTAACCCTGAATTACTTAGCTGATTGAAGTAACAAAATTCCCCCAGCAGTTAATCCTAAAATATTGGGCAACCAAGCGGCCATCAAGGGGGTTAAAACTCCGCCAATACCTAGGGAACTGGTGACAAAAGATAGGAGATAATAGGAAAAAATTAGAACAATACAAATACCGAAACTGGTGGCTTTATTAGAATTTTGGGGACGTAATCCTAAGGCTGCCCCAATCATGCCAAAAACTAAACAAACAAAGGGCAAAGATATTTTCTGCTCGATTTGAACCTGTAGTTTTCTAATTTTGGTAGGATTGCCACTTAATTGCATTATTTTTAGGTATTCCTGCGCTTGTCTTAGGGTCATTTCTGAACCATCTCGGCCTCGAAAAGCTAAATCTAAAGGGGTACGCGGTAGGGCTAATTGTTGATGTTGAAAGCGGACAATATTACGATAGGAACCATTAGGATCAATTAGATAAATTGTGCCGTTATAAAAATCCCAGATATTTTTTTCAATATTCCAAGAAGCTGTTTCTGAGGTAATAATTTGATTAACTTCTGGTTGGGTGCGATCGAGAATGGTTAAACCTAACATTTCTTGACCGTTAAATCTTTCGGCATAAAATAACCTTCTTAATACCGTTTGCGCTTCCCCTCCATCCGGTGGCCGCACTTTGCCGTATTCAGGATAAATAATATTATCTTCAATAAAAGACTTGCGATTTGGTCGCAAAGCTTTCGTCATGGTAGCATTAGCTTCATAACTGGCAGCTGGAGCCACATAATCATTAAAAACGTAGGTTAATCCCGTCACTATTAAACTTAGCACAATGGCGGGAATTATTAGGCGATAAACACTAATTCCAATACTTTTAAAAGCAATTAATTCGCTATCACTGGCTAAACGACTGTAGGCCATTAAAGCTGCTAAAAGTATTGACATGGGAAAGGCTAAAACAATAAACTCTGGCATTTTTAATAAGAGAATTTTTAGGGCCAAAGTAAAAGGTAAACCCGACTCAGTAATCCGTCGCACTAAATCAAATAAAGTCCCGATCGCCACTCCCAAGGAAGTGAATAAACCCATACCAAATAGAAAGGGTAATAATAACTCGACAAAAATATAGCGGTCTAAGATGGTAAATCCGGGTATTCTACTTAAATTTCCTTGCCAATTGCTAACTTTCATGATATAATACAGCGATTTTTATTAATAACAATTATCTTAAGAAATTATCACCCAAATAATACTGACGCACCAGAGGATTATTATACAGTTCTTCGCCACTTCCCGCCGCTAAAATCTGCCCTTCGCGCATAATATAAGCCCGATTAGTGATAGCCAAAGTTTCTCGCACATTGTGATCAGTAATTAAAATTCCCATCTGACGATCCCTTAAACCAGCGATCATCGTTTGAATCTCGGACACAGCGATCGGATCCACCCCGGCGAAGGGTTCATCTAATAATAAAAATCTTGGTCCGTTGACTCCCACCGCTAAAGCGCGAGCTAATTCCGTCCTTCTTCTTTCTCCTCCAGAAACGTAAGCGCCTTTAGTGCCAACAATCTTATCGAGGCGAAATTCTTTTAATAAATCATAGAGACGATTTGCCCGTTGGGAAAAGGGAACTCCTGACTGTTCTAGGGCTAACTGAATATTTTCTGATACAGTTAAATAACGAAAAATACTGGCCTGCTGCGTCAGATAGCCAATCCCCAGACGCGCCCTTTGATTAAGGGGTAATTTGGTAATTTCTTTTTGATCGAGCCAAACGCGCCCCAGATTCGGTTTAATTAATCCCGTGGCGATATAAAAAGTTGTAGTTTTTCCCGCACCATTTGGTCCTAATAACCCGACAATTTCCCCCGGAGCAACGGTAATACTCACTCGGTTAACCACGAGTCTTTTACCGTAGGATTTATGGATATTTTCTAATACTAAAGTCATCTTTATCCGGTGTTGGGGTGTGGGGTGTGGGGTGTGGGGTGTGGGGTGTGGGGTGTGGGGTGTGGGGTGATGGGGAAGTGGGGTGTGGGGTGTGGGGAGAATACTGCCTTTTGTCTTTTGCCTCCTGTCTCCTGTCTCGGAGTCTCTTGATTCCTGATTCCTGACTCCCCATCACTGCGGGTTAATAATTGGGGCAGCGGGGAGGGAAGGGGAAGGTATGGGTGCGGGTGTCGGGGAGGCTGCCGGTTGGGGAGAAGTTTCGTTATCTTTGACTAAATAAATTGACTCCACCTGCTGACTGGTTTGGGGAGTAGCGATAAATCTACCCTCATCTACTAGATAAGTCATCGTTTCGGCGCGGATACTGTTGCCTTCCTGCAAAACATAAACGTTACCCGTCATCACTAAACGACGTTCGCGGCTAAAATACTGAGCTTGGGCAGAAGTGGCCTGCATTTTGCGGGCGGGATAGAACACTTGTACGTTACCCCTCGCAGTAATTACGCCCGTTTTTGAGTTTGCCTCCTGAATATCCGATCGCACTGTCATGGCATTACCTGGTACGATGTTCTGCTGTGCCTTGACCAAGGGAGAAGTACCTAATCCCATGACTAAGCTAGTAGAAACGAGGGAAACTAGCCATCCTCTGATTTTTGTGTATCTTGCTTTCATAGAAATTTCGCCTATAAATAGAGTGTTTTATCCCCCCTTTTATCCCCCCTTTTATTCCCCCTTTTATTCCCCCTTTTATCCCTCCTTGATAAGGGGGGTACTGACAATTTTTAACACCCACCTACTTAGAGGTAATTGTATTGACTAACTAATCTAGCTTTTTAGAGGACGGGATGACTTTTGAGGATTTTTGGCAGAGAACAGATAGATCGATCGAGGTGGGGATGAGGATGTTCCTGATTGCTTTTCATCGCTTCTAGCACTACCGGTAAAGCTTGGGGATCGAGATTCTGTAAAAAGTTTAATAGATCCAAACTCTCCCCCACCAAGTGCGTCACGTTGATCCCCTCGTAATCGGGTTGATAGTGTTGTAAACGTCTCACCCCTTCTCCCAAAAGAATTACCGCCCCGCGCCAGTTATTATTTTCTAGATGGTAACAAGCGACAGCAATCTGCAAAATGCCTTGATAAAAGGTTTTTTCAGGCTCTGCGGACTCCATCCACAAAGCCTCTAGGGTATCATGACAAGCATAGAATTGCTGGCGATTAAATTCGTCGATTCCTTGCCCAAAAGCGCTGGCTGTCATTACCCTAAACTAATGCCCCTTCATAGATTTGCGGACTTCTTGGATATAGTCGAGGGAAATTACCTGTTCTTCCCCAGCAAAGTCGTTATCGGGGGTAATAAACAGCATACAGTGACATTCTTTCCGTTCCCGCATCGGCACACAGGGACAATTCCAGAAAGTATTTTTTACCTCCGCTTCTTTGTCTTCGTAGTGACGACAGGGACATAAAGGAGAGCCTAATTCGTCCTTATGACGCGCTAAACCCTCAATTACCACCGCTGTTACCGAGAGATCGCTACAGAAGTAAGTATTTGTACGTCTAGCGTACTGTTCGGCAAAATTCTTCATCGCCTCAAGACTCTTATCCGTGTCCGTGATCTGGCTCATAGTTATCTAATCCCCTTAGCTTTCTACAAAAAAACTTTTTACTATCCTATCTCGATCCGCCTCCCCTTGGCCGAGAGGAATTTTTAGAATCTCTTTCGATTTTGCCACCGATCCCCTTGTTAATCTAATACGATAAAAAGACTCCCTTTGGCCAAAAGCTCGACTTTTTGGCCAGCAGATCGGAATTATAGGGGCAAAGTTCCCCAAAACCTGTCCTTGATTCCTGCAATCCCTGTACCCTATCAATACCAGAACATGATTTTATCTTTCTTGCAGACAAATAAAATTTCTGACGATAATACACCTTGGTGGCTGAAAATTACCTCCCTTTATCCCCACTGTACCTACTATTTTGGTCCCTTTGCCTCTTTTGAGGAAGCACAACAGCATCAGGGGGGTTATCTCCAAGATCTAGAGTCCGAAGGAGCGCAAGGAATCAGTCTTTCGATCGAGCGGAGTAATCCCCATTATTTGACCGTTTTTGACGATGGAAATCAGCATCTAGCTAAAACGTTCCCTTCCCATGCTCGAACCTTTTCTCGCTTTATTTCTTAAGTCTCCCTGTCCTCTTTGTCAACGGCAGAGCGATCGAGAGCTTTGCCGTGATTGTAGGCGACAATTACAGTCCTATCGTCAGAATAAACCGCTTTTTCTCTGGCACGGTTCTATTCCCCTGTTTATCTGGGGACGCTATGAAGGTAAATTAAAACAGGCGATCGCTAAAATGAAATACGATCGCCATCCCGCTCTCGGCTCTTTGCTAGGCAGTTGCATGGGGGAAACTTGGCTGCTGCGTCCTCCCCTCACCGATAAACGTTTGACGGTGATTCCTATCCCTCTCCACCCGGAAAGGTTAAGGGAAAGGGGTTTTAATCAAGCAGAAGTCATTGGCGAGGGTTTTTGTCGTTTAACCGGTTATCATCTGGCTAGTCGCGGATTAATTCGGATCAAGAACACGGCAGCCTTGTTTAGTATGGCAGCCGAGGAGAGAAAAAAGACGATGCAAGCGGCTTTTCAATTGGGGAAAAATTTACCGAAATCAGTGCCGATTCTCTTAATTGATGATATTTATACCACGGGAACCACGATTGAGGAAGCTGTGCAGGTTTTACGCACAGAGGGATATCGGGTAGTCGGTGCGATCGCTCTTGCCAGTTCCAAAATTAGCTAAAATGCCCAGACGGATCCGTCTAGGCATTTTAGAGTTAGATTAAATTAAGTGCGTTTGATCTTGTCGTATTGACTGATGAAAATCAAACCGATAGTGGCGGGGATCAGGACGATAACCGCACCTAAAACAAGGCTCCAGAGAAAGTTAGCTAAAGAGGGTGTCATGATAGATAAATCCTTTGTCATATTTTCAAAGACTTAGTTTTTTATCTTATCACCTTGAGCGAGAAGACCTCCAGTGCCACAGTCAGATAAATGCGATCGCAGGTTATTATATGTCTTCAATCGCTGAAAATAAAATCTCCCTTGACTTCTCAAGGAGATAGGGATGTTTGACAATGGGTGATAGTTACAAAAGTTCACACTAGACTGGCAAAGATTTTTATGGCTACTGACGATCGCAAACGGCGCATTCTCGATCATCTCTCCAGAAGTACCACTGGTGCTGACTATATTCCCAAAAAACCGCTGCCAATTGTGGAAACTCCTCCGGTGGTAGCGGAACCCGTGGCAGCGCCGCCTCCAGTAACTCCTTCACCGGAATTAACCGCTAAAGAGCGTAAAAGAAAGATAATGTCCCATCTTTCCATGAGTAGTGAAGATTTTGGCGAAATTACTAGCACTACCCCCCAAGAAAAGCGTAAACGCCAAATTAATGACCATCTGCGCCAAAGCCAAGGATAAATAAGCTAAACGGCTTTTACTTCGGATCACCGATATAGACTCCAAAAGGGTTATAGCTATTGGATCATGCAGGTTAAGCGCCGTTTAGCTTAGTAAGGAGTGAGAATTAGCAACTAGGCATCTTCTAGACTGTTCTCACTCCCTCATTTTCTGCTGTCGATGGGGATAATGACAGTTGTTGCAGATCAGTTCCTCGCTCTGGCAACAAGGGAATGTTAAAGTTAGTAATGAGCGCTTCGGTGATCGGATGACGTAATTTTTCTGTGGAACCAACATGATAAAAATGCTGTTTAGTATAGATATAAAACTGATCAGCACTCCAATTTTTTTTAATTAAAGGATTGCTCCTAAACTGATTACTGTGCCAAGTGGACAAAATAAACCGACAAGAAATATCCTTTAAAATAGTCACCAAACAATCTTCATCCTCTTCAGACCAAGAGTTAAAATAATCGGCGTGTCTCCCTAAATAAGGAGGATCGAGATAGATCAAATCTGTTTTTTGCCAATCAGATAAAGTCTCCCGAAAGTCAGCAACTTGAAAATTATAATCAGTTTTAATAAGAATATTTTCTATGGCAATAACTTGATTAACTATTTTGGTAATATATGCTTGAGAAAATCGTTCTGATTTATGACAGTAAGGTACGTTAAACTGTCCCTTCCGATTGAATCTGATCACGCCATTAAAACAGGAGCGATTGAGAAATAAAAAATCTAGAGAATTAGGAGCTTGATTAAATCTTTCTCGTACTTGATAATAATAACTTTCTCCCTGCTCCTTAAGAGCTTGACCATTTTCTTGCAAAAAAAGCTTAACAGTTTTACTGGTAATAACTTGATTTTTTAGATTATTATAAAACTGGATAATATGAGTATTTGTATCCGCAAGTAAAGCCTTTTTCGGATTAATATTAAAAGCCACCACTCCCGATCCAGAAAAGGGTTCTATCCAACGCCCAAAGCTCAGATCAGACACAATATTTTTAACATATTTTACCAATTTAGTTTTAATTCCTTGACACTTAATCGGTGGCACCAGTGGCGTTAACTTCACTAAACACTCTCCTCATCAACAGTAATCTATATCCACAGCAAACTTAGCTCCTGTTGGCTCGTGAATAAAGGTCAAATCAGGGTAAAAATTTTGTTGAGATACTAACTCTATCTTTAATTGGTTACATCTAGCAAAATTATCAAATATGGGAAAAAGAAGCAATTCTAGGATTTTGAAGATGATTTTCGTATTAATAGATATAGTATATACCTTGAGGCAGTTTAAATTCAGTACAGCTGCTCGCAGAAACCATAAGACTCTTGCTAGAACAAATGAACTCAAAAATCTGGCTCTTCTAGGTTCTGTGTGATCTCGCGTAGCGAGCGCGTTGCGACCAGTTTAACTTACATGATCCCTCAATCTTTGTGTCCTTTGTGTCTTTGTGGTTCGTTCCACCCCCCCGCTAGGAGGAATGTATCTTAGAATACATTTTACCCACCAAACCCAAGAGAGCCAAAATCTCTCGTCACCATTCTTGTCAGAATTATGAGAATTACGTTACATTTAGTTAAGATTAAATTGGCTGCGGGGATTAATCTCGAAAAAATAACGTAAAATCCTTGACAAAAACAGCTAAATGAGTTAAGCAAAAATCTTTATCCTAGAACCACTAAACAAACATGAAACTATCTTGGAAAACGATTTTACTGTGGACATTGCCCGCCCTCGTGGTCGGTTTTTTCCTCTGGCAAGGCACTTTTGCCACCGCCACCAGTAATATCGGCAATAACACCGCCAGTACCCGCATGACCTACGGACGCTTTCTAGAATACCTAGACAGTGGTAGGGTTGTTAGCGTCGATCTCTACGAAGGTGGCAGAACCGCGATCGTACAGGCCCTAGATCCAGAACTAGAAAACCGAGTACAACGCCTACGGGTCGATTTACCAGCCAATTCCCCCGATTTAATCGCCCGTTTACGCGATTCTAAAATTAGTTTCGATGCACACCCGATGCGGAATGACGGCGCTTGGTGGGGATTCCTCGGTAATCTACTTTTCCCCTTTTTGCTGATTGCCGCTCTCTTTTTCCTGTTCCGCCGTTCTAATAATATGCCAGGCGGCCCCGGTCAAGCGATGAGTTTTGGCAAATCAAAAGCTCGTTTCCAGATGGAAGCAAAAACCGGCATCACCTTTGATGATGTGGCAGGAATTGACGAAGCGAAGGAAGAATTACAGGAAGTCGTCACTTTCCTCAAACAACCGGAGAAATTTACCGCCGTTGGTGCCAAAATCCCCAAAGGAGTCCTCTTAGTTGGTCCTCCGGGTACGGGTAAAACCCTGTTAGCTAAAGCGATCGCCGGTGAAGCGGGTGTGCCTTTCTTCAGCATTTCCGGTTCGGAATTTGTGGAAATGTTTGTCGGTGTCGGTGCTTCTCGCGTGCGCGATTTGTTCAAAAAAGCCAAGGAAAATGCTCCCTGTTTAATCTTTATCGATGAAATTGATGCAGTGGGTCGTCAACGGGGTGCCGGTATCGGTGGTGGTAACGATGAACGGGAACAAACCCTCAACCAATTATTGACAGAAATGGACGGTTTCGAGGGGAATACGGGAATTATTATCATTGCCGCCACTAACCGCCCCGATGTTCTCGATTCCGCTCTCATGCGTCCGGGCCGTTTTGATCGCCAAGTAACCGTCGATGCACCCGATTTTAAAGGTCGTTTAGAGATTTTAGACGTTCACGCCCGCAATAAAAAGCTGGCCAACGACGTTTCCATCGAAGCGATCGCCCGTCGCACACCGGGGTTCAGTGGAGCAGATTTAGCCAATTTACTGAACGAAGCGGCAATTTTAACCGCCCGTCGTCGTAAAGATGCCATCACCCTCCTGGAGATAGATGATGCGGTAGATCGCGTTATTGCGGGTATGGAAGGTACTCCTTTAGTCGATAGCAAGAGCAAGCGCTTAATCGCTTACCATGAAGTGGGTCATGCGATCGTGGGTACGCTCTTAAAAGATCACGATCCCGTCCAGAAAGTGACTCTGATTCCCCGGGGACAGGCCCAGGGTTTAACTTGGTTCACTCCCAACGAAGAACAGGGTTTAACCACGAAAGCGCAGTTAATGGCCCGGATTTCCGGTGCTTTAGGTGGTCGCGCGGCCGAGGAAGAAATCTTCGGCTATGATGAGGTGACTACCGGTGCCGGTGGCGATTTACAGCAAGTTTCTGATATGGCGCGTCAGATGGTGACTCGTTTCGGGATGAGCGATTTGGGTCCTTTGTCCCTAGAAAGTCAAGGGGGTGAAGTGTTCCTCGGTGGCGGTTTGATGACTCGTTCCGAGTATTCTGAGAAGGTCGCTACTCGCATTGATGATCAGGTGCGATCAATCGTGGAACACTGCCATGAAATTTCTCGGCAAATTGTCCGCGATCATCGCGAAGTGATCGATCGAGTGGTGGATCTGCTGATCGAAAAAGAAACGATCAATGGGGAAGAATTCCGGCAGATTGTGGCTGAATACGCCTACGTTCCCGAAAAAGAACAGTTTGTACCACAGTTATAGGTTGATTTCAATCTATATGCGATCGGGTGGGTTAAAGCTCACCCGATTTTTTTATGCTAGGGATTTAGTCATCATCATCGTCATCGTCTTTTTTATCCCGTTGATCATCATCGTCTTTTTGCCGATTTTCCCCGTCTTCATCGTCATCTGCGTCTGTTTGCGGCGATTCTACCGTGGTAGGGACGTTTTTCGGTTCTTCGGCTTGTTTTCCTCCCTGACAAGCGCCTAAAACCGTAGTCAAGGTTAACAGAATCAGCAAAACTAAGGATTTGATTTTCATAGTCTTTCTCCCCACTCGATCGATAAATATAAGTAGTCGTGCAAAATTAATTTTCTAGTGAAGATAGGCAATAGGCAAGGGTGCATCTCACATTTGCAGAAATACCGACAATCAGCAATTATCAGTGACTCTTAGATGATGACAAATATATCAGCAGCTGTCTGTAAGCATCCCACCGAAAAACTAATGCGCGGGGGGTTTGGGGGCGGCACTTCGACAGGCTCAGTGACCGCGCCACGACCCCAACGGGGGGTTTGGGGGGTAGAACCCCCCAAAAGCTGGGATTGAGCGATAAAACCGCAAGTAATGCCCGATTTTAGTCGAGAGTTTCCCCATAAAAATCCCAATTGGTAGATTTACAAAAATGAGATGCACCCAGAGGCAAGAGGTGGTTAGATATGTGTAATTAATTTTGCTCAGGCACATAACAATTTTAAGACTTTTGGGCGGTGGATAGCTTGGCCAATGCCAAGAAAGTGCATTCCCAGACTAAACGGGGTTGAACGTAGGCTAACAGCTGCCGGCGGGTTTTTTCCAAGATTTCTAAAATCGATCGCTCTCGTCGTCGTTGCCAATCCTCATACTGAAGATAACTCACATACCATAATTGGGTTTCCGTGTCAAGAGTTTGAGCGATAATTTTTGCTAATTCCAGCGCTTGGGAGAGTTTTAGGGGAAATTTGCTCAAAGATCGCGGTAAATCTTGGGGGAGACTGTCGAGAAATTCTAAAGCGGCGATCGCTTCTCCTGGGCTACCTTGAGCTAAACCGAGAATTGCCGGATAATTGAGAACGCGAGCGTGTCCGTTAGAGCGCAGGACTTGAGCGAGATTTTCTTCCGAAAGACGCTGAAAAGGGATATGTTGACAGCGAGAAACGAGAGTCGGTAGTAAAGAGGAGGGACTGGGAGCAATTAGGATTAAAGTGGCTTTTCCCGGTTCCTCAAGCGTTTTTAAGAGCGCATTTGCCGCCGATTCCGTCATGGTGTCTGCTTCCTCGATCACCACCACAGAGCGGGCCGATTCGAGGGGAGGACGACTTAAAAAGTTAGTAATCTCGCGAATTTGTTCGATGCGGATTTGCGGGGGAGCTTTACGCTTGAGATTGCTTTCCTGTGCTTCTTTTGCGGTGAGCAGTTTGCCTTGGTGTTGATAAGTGGGTTCAATCCAGAGTAAATCGGGATGATTGCCCCCTAAAAAGCGTTTCAGGATTAATTCCCTTGTTTCCGGAGATCGATCTCTAGTTAACAAGTCTTGACAGAAACATTTTGCTGCTAGATTGCGTCCAATCCCCTTAGCGCCGGCGAATAAGTAAGCGGGAGCAATCGAATTGACTTCAAGCGCTCTTTGTAGTAGTTCAATGGCCTGATTTTGACCGATTAACCTTGACCAATTTATCATCTTTTCCCTGCCATGGCTCGCTATTGCTGTTCCTATTTTGTCGGGATTTCTCCTCATCAGACCGGGTTTTTATACGATGATATATTAAGTTTGGGTGAATTTGAAATCATCAAGCGCCGGACCGATGTCTTGCTTTTATCGGAAGTTCCTAACGATGCTTTCTTTCCCCAGTTAGTGAAAGTGGAATTGTTTATTCATCCTCCCACTAGCTCGGAACTTCAGATCGATTTATTGGTAAAAAATCATGAATTGCCCCTGAGAACTAATAATCGTTGTCGGCGATTTTTTGAATCTATTCACCAGATTATTACCAACAATTATCAAGGTCAATCCCTGACCAGAATTACCGCTTAACCCGATTTGTTCCTGTCTCCGTCAACTGACAAAGACAGGGACAAAATACCATCTTGGCTCTCTTGGGTAACGAACCACAAAGACACAGAGGACACAGAGATCGATCGCTCCTGTATCAGTGAAACTGGTCGCAACGCGCTCGCTACGCGAGATCACACAAAGAAGTAAGAGAGTTGCTCTTTTTGGTGCTTGATAGATTGATCGAGAAAAAATCGATAATTGCTTTAGTTTTTGCCTTCCTTAGTCGATTTGAGCGGGGGAAATTGACGACGTAAAAGCAGGGAATTACTCACTACCATAACCGAACTAAAAGCCATCAAAGCTGCTGCTAGGGCCGGACTGAAAGCTAGACCCCAACGGGGCAGTAATAAACCACCAGCAATGGGAATAGCAAAGGTATTATAACCCAAAGCCCAAAAAAGATTTTGTCGGATTTTTTGCCATGTAGCCAGACTTAAATGCAGAGATTGTACCACATCCTCTAGGCGATCGCTAATTAAAACGATCCCGGCCGTTTCCATGGCCACTTCCGTGCCACCGGCCAGAGCAATACCGATGTTAGCCTGTCCTAGTGCGGGAGCATCATTGATACCATCCCCCACCATAGCGACGATTTTGCCCTCTTTTGTCTGTAGGTCGGCAATTAAAGCCGATTTTTCGGTGGGAGCAACTTGGGCATAAAATTGACTAATACCCAAACTATTAGCGATCGCTGTCACCACTTCTTGGCGATCGCCACTGAGTAAAATCACCTCTAAACCGAGTTTTTGCAACTGATTAACGGTTGTTTGAGCATCGGGACGTAATCGATCCTGAAAAGCGATCGCGCCGAGTAATTGTTCTTCCATACCCAGATAAATCACCGTTTTACCCGCCTCTAAAAGCTCTTGAATACGGGGGATAGTTTCATCGATTTTAATGCCGTTCTGCGCCAACCATTGCGGATTTCCTAGAACAATTTTTGACCCCTGCACCCTTGCCGAAACTCCCAATCCAGCCACAGTTTGAAAATCTTCCCCCGTCAGGTTAGTAGGAGGAGTAACCGCGTCTAAAATCGCCTGAGCGAGAGGATGATTAGTACCACTCTCCACTACTGCCGCTAATTGTTGAATTTCCAGGGAATTAAGCTCAGAAAAACTCAAACAATCGGTAATTTCTGGATGACCTTGGCTAAGGGTTCCCGTTTTGTCAAAAACCACCGTTTGCAGTTGCGAGACGGTTTCCAAAACATCGCCCCCTTTAATTAAAATACCCCGTTCGGCTGCTAAACTGGTTCCCACCAGTAGGGCCGTTGGTGTGGCTAAACCAAGAGCGCAGGGACAAGCGACCACAAGCACAGAAATCGCTAATTTTAGGGACAAAAGTAGGGGAGAAGTGGATTGAATCATCTCGTGGTGTCCTGTGGTTGATCCTAACACCTCTGGAAACAGCCTAGTTCCCCAAAAATACCAAAAGAGCAGCACAATTAGGGCAATTATCATGACTCCGTAGGCAAAATAACCCGCTACCCGGTCCGCTATCTTCTGTACTGGGGCCTTGCGAGTTTGGGCTGATTCCACGGCTGCGATAATCTTAGCTAGGGTGGTATCGGTCCCCACCTGACGAGTTTGTACGGCGATCGCACCAGAGAGATTGAAACTGCCAGCAATGACTAAATCTCCCATTTCCTTAACCACTGGCAGCGATTCCCCCGTCAATAAAGCTTCATCTACCGTGGTTCTTCCCTGAATAATCTCCCCATCCACGGGAATTTTTTCCCCGGGTAAGACGCGCACCCATTCCCCGACGCGCAGCTGTTCCACCGGAATGGCCACACCCACACGGTCATCTGTACTACCAATCAGGTGAGCCACTGCCGGTTGTAGGGAAGTAAGCGCTTCTAAGTCTGCGGCTGCGCGATGACGGGAATGCGCTTCTAGAGTCCGTCCGAGGAGAATAAAACCTAACAGCATGACTGGTTCATCAAAAAAGCACTCTAGACCGAGATTAGGGAAGATAAGAGCCAAACAACTGGCTATATAGGCGCTACCTGTGCCTAAACTAACGAGAGTGTTCATATTTGGCATCCCGTGCCGTAATCCCCGCCAACCATCGATGAAAATATCGCGGCCGGGGAATAAAATGGCTAGGGTGGCTAAAGTCCAGTGAAAAGCAATGCTTTGAAGGATGGGGATTTCTGGTCCCCCGATGTGGTGTAAGTGACCAATCAGGGAAAAAACCAGTAAACAACAAGCGATCGCTAATCGGTATAATTGTTGTTGCCGTTCTTTTTGTTGGTTTTGCAGCCGTTGATTTTGTTGAGAAAGGGGAGTCGATGAGCTGCGCGGTTGGGTGGGGAATCCAATCGCGGTTAATTTTGCGGCTAACTGCTCTGGTGCGATCGCTTCTGGTTGGTATTCAATCACGGCAATTTCCGTGATTAGATTAACTTGGGCCGATTTTACCCCTTGATTTTGGCTGAGTTGTCGTTCCACGGCACTCACACAGCCGGCGCATTTCATGCCTTTTACGTCTAGAGTAGCGGTTTTTAGTCCAGTTTCGGCGGCTAGGATCATAGAAAAGGTAGGCAAGGATGGTCTTTACTTCTATCCTAGAAATTCTCGGCCGATTTTTAAACTATTTTGGCCTGTAGGGTTACAGATAGCTGAAATTTCATTACAGATAGATCTGGTAGGGTGCGTTAATGAAATGTAACGCACCTTATCTAATGTTCAAAATCCGTGCGTTACGCTAACGCTAACACACCCTACAGCGATTGTTTCAGTGCGATGCCGAAGGCACTGCATAGCAGCCGATCTGGTAGGGTGCGTTAATGAAATGTGACACACCTTATCTAATGTTCAAAATTCGTGCGTTACGCTAATGCTAACACACCCTACTGGACTGACACAGCTAAAATAGGGCAATAGATAAGCTCAACTGAGGACATCAATCATGGGAAGATGTAGGTGAGATAAAGTTCATCTGACAGTCGCACAACGAGAAAACTTTGAACAAATCAGTGGGGAAGGGTTCATAGCAGAGTACGCTAATCGGCATGACACGCTTATCGTAATATTATACGGAAAACTTCTCGCGATCGCTCCATTTGAGCGTAATATACGGAAAGATTCTTAAAAAAATGCGTATTTGGCGTGATATACGGAAAATTTCCGCATAATATATAGTTAGACCCTTTGTAACATAGGTTCCTCGAAAAGGAAAAATTTAAGATATGGCTTCAAAAATAAAAGACTTAAGCAAGATTCCTGATCCTGATGCTGTTGTGAATACACTTGAAGAATTGAGTCAGGCTATAGATTTAAATTGTAAAATTATTTATATCAATGATTCTCATCTTACCAAGCGAATAGAAACGTTGCTTGATTTTTGTCAAAAACATTTCAAAGTTTTGTGCGCTACTGCTGGAAGCGCAATTGGGTTTGCTCCGTTTTCTGGCGGTTTGAGTGCGGTGCTTAGTGCTGGTGCCGCAGCAGTTTACAGTGCTGCTAACTATGAAATAATAACCGAAGCTATTACTGTGATGAGTTCTCTAGGTTTCAAGAAATCTAATCACATTCAAGAATACTATAGTTTAAATGGAAATCTTTTGTGTCGAAATGATGACTGATACAGTATAGTACGTAGCACACCATATTTTAACAACTCACTACACTAAGACGTGACAAGTGATTTCCTTATTTATGTCATAATTATTTTGTATTCTGGTCAGCCTAGAAATTAGGTATCGGTTATGAACACATTTACTGCTGTTGTAGAAAAAGATTTTGATACAAATCTCTATATTGGTTATGTTCCTGGTTTCCCAGGAGCACATTCTCAAGGTGAAACTTTAGATGAATTACAGAAAAATCTTTGTGAAGTGATAGAAATGCTCCTTGAGGATGAACAAACAAGATTTGAAACAGTATTTGTTGGTACACAGCAAATCATGGTTTCGTAATCATGAGCAATATACCTGTTCTGAAACCACAGGAAGTAGTTCGTATCTTAGAAAGTCTTGGTTTTGTTGAGGTACGTCAGAAAGGGTCGCATAAACAGTTCCGTCATGAAGATGGACGTGCAACTACTGTTCCATTTCATAAAGGACGAGATATTGCACCTAGATTATTACGACAGATTGCGAGCGATATTAACTTGACAGTGGAAGAGTTTTTAGAGTCGAGGTAAAGTCTAACCAACGCTTGCACAGGACGGTCGATACACTCTGATGCTGGGTCGTACTTTTCTTGCCGCCTGTGAAGCGCGGGACGTTAGACCGCAGTGCGATCGCTGATCTTGTAGCGATTGTCTTAAAAGTCAAGGGGAATAAAGAAAATCTTTTGTACCCCAAATAGGCAAGACAAAGTAACGGCACCAGTCATCCGTTTTGTCAGCGATGAAATTGTTCGGAAAACTGGACTAAGCGGGTGCTTGCCAGCATTTATTATCACGAATCATGGCATTGAGGATAACCAGCAATTTCCTCATACAGGCAACTAAGGCCACCTTTTTCAA